>JBDTRY010000013.1:0-38353 GCA_039931435.1 Acidobacteriota bacterium
CCGGGGAAGGTTATAGAAGGGAACGCTCGGAAAATAGTGATGCTCGAGATGATAGTTCGAGAAGAGATAGACCACATCCCAGAACCATGATCCTCTGACGAGTGTCGACCACTTTGCCGGATCGGAAGGATCGATGTCGTAATGCTGGCCGAGACGGTTGAGAGCGAATGCAAAAGGAAAGACGAAAAAGTACGGGACGAGGTAGGTCTTCCAGGCAATGTAGAACCCGGCAAAGTAGGTGACGAGCGCCAGCAGCACGAGGTGAGACAGAATCGTCAGATTGCGCTCGAAGTTGATCTGCTTCTGCATTTCGGACGAATAGCTGCGGGCCTCAGTTCGTGCCGCTCGGAAATAGATGGGAAACAGGGCCGGGGTAAAGTAGAGGGCCTTGAACCAGCGTGCGTTGCGCTTCGGCGACAGGTAATGGCGCTTCGGATCTTCCTCGTAAGAGCCCAGTGAGGCGTGATGATCCAGATGCCAGCGAGTGAACTGGGTCGCGGAGATTCCGCTGGGAATGGCGTAGAGGAGTCCGATGAGCCGATTCAATCTTCCGCGATCACGGTCCACCACCGCGCGATGAACTACCTCGTGAAGCAGGATCGTGAAGTCGAATATCGCAAACCCCGAAATAATGGCCACGGGGAGCCAGAAGTACCAGACCTCCAGCCTGACGATTACGGCCGTGGCCAGGATCAGCACCCCTGTCAGAGCGAGGGCGATCAGGAGGTGCAGGGCGGGCCGCTTCTCATGAAGGGCACGGAGATCCTCGGTAGAGAGCTCCTGCCCGAGCTGACTGCGAAGCTCGATTGTGTGATCCGCGTAGTAGTGACCCATCGGCTGTTTTGAACAGAATTCTCCCCCCATTTATTCAGATTGTCGAGGCCGCCCCGCTGGCGCTTTTCGCCCATCACCATCAGTGCCGAAGACCAGAGGATCAATGGTGGAAAGCCAGTCCATGACCATCTACACGATCGGACACTCCACGCGCCCCACCAGCGAGATAGTAACGATGCTGAAGTTGCACGGAGTCGTGGCCCTGGCGGACGTCCGCCGTTTTCCGGGGTCCCGGCGCAGTCCGCAGTTCTCTCGGGATCGTCTGCGCGAGGATCTTGCGCGGGAAGGCATCGGCTACTTCCATCTCGAGTCCCTCGGAGGCAGGCGTAAAGCAGTTGCGGGGTCTCCGAACGGATTCTGGCGGAACGAGGCCTTTCGAGGTTATGCCGATCACATGGCCACTGCCGAGTTCAACGAGGCCATGGGAGAGCTCACTGCGTTGTCCGGGCCTGTCGCGGTCATGTGTGCCGAGGCGGTGCCGTGGAAGTGCCATCGGAACATGATCGCGGATGAGCTGACCCGCCGAGGCATCGGCGTCGTCCATATTCTGGCCCCCACTTCGGCGAGGGAGCACACCTTGAACGCTGCCGCTTCGGACACAGGCACACACCTCATCTACCCCGAGAGCGAGCAGAAAACGCTGTTCCAGTGAGGATACGACTACCGGCCCTTGTCATCCCGAGGAACTCCCGGGCCTGTAAGGACGGCTTGCGTTCCACAAGCCGGGGATCCTCCTCGCTTCGCGCGTTCGGGATGACATGCTGGTGGATTCGAGCGTTTTCGTTGGAAGAGTCGAGCGAAGGATGTCTTCTGCCTTCCCGGTTGCTCCAGAGCACCGCCGAACATCAGAATGCTCGGCCACTCCAATAGCTCGTGTCATCGGACGCGTCGGGCGGCCTTCCCTGGCACGGCTCCGTGGCGTTGTAGAATGCGGGCCGCTTCATGTTCACACTCCAGGATCCTCTCCGGCAGACCGATCTTCCTTCGGGATGCGTAGCAACCATCGGCAACTTCGATGGCCTGCACCTCGGGCATCAACAGATCATTGCCGGAGTGGTAACGCGCGCCCGTGAGCTCGGTGTGCAGTCAGCGGCCATCACCTTTCATCCGCACCCGCTTTCGATCGTCGCTCCGGAACGCGTGCCTCGCCAGATTCTCACTCTTGCACAGAAGGAGGAACTCCTGGCGGCAATGGGACTGGATGCCCTGCTGGTCGTCCCCTTCACTCACGAATTCTCGCGCTGGACGGCCGAACGCTTCGTCCGCGACTTCCTGGTCGATGCTCTGCATGTTCAGGAAGTTCACATCGGTCGGGACTTCTCCTTCGGCGCCGGAAGAGAAGGCAATCTGGCCACTCTGGAGGAGCTCGGCGATCGGTACCGTTTCGATGTCGTGGGAATTGACGACGTGAAGATTCGAGGCATCCGCGTGTCCAGCTCGATCGTGCGCCGCGCCATTCAGAAGGGCGCCATGCGCCTGGCCACACTCGTGCTCGGCCGCAGTTACTTCATCGACGGCAGAGTGGCCACGGGCCGGCGGCTGGGACGCAAAATCGGCTTTCCCACCGTGAACGTCGATCCCTCAAACGATCTCTTTCCCGGCTCGGGGGTGTACATCACCACCTCGCGCTTCCAGACATTCTCGGGAACGTTCGCAAGCGTCACGAACATCGGCATCCGACCGACGCTCTACGAGAATTACGCCACGACAATCGAAAGCCACATCCTCGACTTCGACTCGAACGTTTATGACGACAATGTCCGCGTTTATTTTCACGAGCTGCTGCGCCGCGAGCATCGCTTCCGTTCCGCTGTAGAGCTGACCACCCAGATCCGCAGCGATATCGACCGCTCCCGGCTGTTCTTCCTCTCCCACCCTGCCGATCAACTGAAACTCACGGTTTGACGAGGCTTCTCCGCGTCCCATCCCGATGCCGTTCTACAATGACGGCGACGACCGTATGAACACCCTCCGACGATTCCTTGCTCCGGCCCTCCTCACGCTCTTTCTGCCCGTTGCTGTTTCCGGTCAGACCAGTATGCGCAGGCCTGCTCCGCCGAAAACGAAATCGCGATTTTCCGTCGAGCTCAAGCCTCTGAAGAGTGGAGGAACCGTGGCCTGGACAGTCGGAGCGAATGGCCACCAGGAAATTGTCAAAGACGAATACGCCTTGCTGGAAGGCGAGGTGAAGCTGACCTATCAGGACGTCGTCATCAGTGCTGACAAAATCCGTTACATCTTCAAAACGCAGGAAGCCGAAGCCGTCGGGCACGTCATCATCGATCAGGGTCCGCAAAGGCTCTCAGCCGATCGCGCCCGCTACAATCTCGACTCGAAAACCGGCACGTTCTATCAGGCCAAAGCGTCGCTGGAGCCATCGATCTATTTCACGGGCGCCGAGATCAGAAAGACGGGCGACGACACGTACGAGATGAGCGACGGTGTCTTCACATCCTGCGACATCGCCAATCCTGCCTGGTCCTTCCGGATCAAATCAGCCTCGATCAAGCTCGACGACTACGCCCACCTGCGCGATACATCCTTCCGGGCGCGAAGCATACCGCTGTTCTGGACGCCGTACCTGCTCTGGCCGACGAAGTCCGACCGCTCTCAGGGTCTGCTCATTCCCAAGCCCGGATACAACAGCCAGTTCGGCGCCTACCTCAAGAACGAATACTTTCTACCGGTCGGGACCTGGGCCGATGCCACGGTCAAAGCGGACGTTTTCACGAACGGTCTCTTCGGAACGGGGCTGGAGACGCGTTACAAGCCAACGCAGGAGATCAACGGCACAGGACACGTCTACGTCGTACGCGACCCCGGAATCGACCTGCCCGGCGAAACGGATCGCCCCCAGCAGTGGGAGTGGAAATACGATTTCAAGCACACGCAGGAAGGACTGCCGGGTGGCTTCCGCGGGGTCGTGGACGTGAAGGACTTCTCGGACCTCGAATTCTTTCAGCGTTTCGAACGGGACTTCGATCTCAACACCATCTCCAACATCTACTCCTCGGCTTACCTGACGAAGAACAGGCCGAATTACTCGCTGAACCTCCGCACGGATCGGCGCAAGTTGTTCCTGGGCCGGGTGGTGAACCCCGATGGGAGCACCAGCGATTCGTCACGACTCTTCGAGCAACTACCTGCCATCGACTTCCGCACGTACCCCAATCGCGTCGGCGGCACGCCTCTCTACTTTTCGCTCGAGTCTTCCGCTGGCCACCTTCGGACCATCGATCAAGGAGCGTTGCGAACGCCTCAGGTCACCGCGGACTACTTCCGCGCGGACATTCATCCCACGCTTACTCTGCAACTGAAGACGCCGGCCTGGCTTTCCATCAAGCCCCAGCTCTCGGTCCGGGACACCTATTACAGCTCCAGCCTCTGCGACCCGCTCTCGGATCTGAACTGCTCACAATCGACCGGGGCGAATCAGATCATCGACAGGTCGTTGAACAGGTCATACGCCCAGGGCGAAGTAGAAGTGGTCGGTCCCTCCCTGTCGAAAATCTACAACTTCGATTTCGGTGGCTTTACGAAGTTCAAACACGTCATCGAACCGCGCGTCCGCTATCTGTATACGACCGACGTTTCGGACCAGAGCCGCGTCATCCGCTTCGATACCATCGACTCCCCAGCCCTGCCGCTGGTTCAGGACTCGGTGGAGTACTCTCTGACCCAGCGCGTCATCGGTAAGGAATCAGGCGAGAACGCTTCGGCGCGGGACATCATGTCTCTGTCCGTCCGGCAATCGGCGTCGCTTTCCAAGCCCTTCAGCAGCTCCTCATTCGGCGCCACCGGAGCAAACAAGTTCTCTCCGCTGACGATCGCCGCGCATGTCAACCCCTACCAGCGCTTCACCCTCGACGCCAGCGCTTCCTACGGCAACGTTTCGCGTCAACTCGATCAGACCAGCCTTTCCGCGAACCTCCTCGGCAAGAAGGCTTACCTCAACTTCACCTGGTTCTCGACCTACGAGAATCCGGCCACGTTCGCCCGGGACTCGAGCCAGATCCGGATCGGGACGGGAGGCCCCATCTGGCGCGATCGCTGGCGCGGAGACGCGCAGATCAACTACGACGCCGGGCGCAGCCTCTTTCTGGAGCAGCGTTATCTGATCGCCTATGCTGCATCCTGCTATGATCTGGCCCTCGAATATCGCGATTACCTCCAGTTCGGAGGTACAGTCCGCAAACCCGCCCGTGACTATCAGTTTTCCGTGAGCCTGAAAAACGTCGGAACGTTTTTCGACATTCGAGGATCGCTCGGCGGGCTCTGAAGGATACTCATGCCCCAAGTGAAGAGTTCCCGCAACACCATGAAGATGAAGGGTCTGATTCTCTCAGGCGGCAAGGGAACGCGCATGCGCCCACTGACCTATACCTCCGCCAAGCAGTTGATCCCGGTGGCCAACAAACCGGTGCTGCATTACGGGATCGAAGCAATCGTCGCGGCGGGCATCGACGAGATCGCCATCATCGTCTCGCCGGAAACAGGGCCGGAGATCCGCCAGGCCATTCAGGACGGTTCCAGTTTCGGAGCGAAGGTCACCTACATCGAACAGGATGCGCCGCGAGGGCTGGCGCACGCCGTCCTCGTCACCGAGGAATTCATGGAGGACAGTCCCTTCGTTATGTACCTCGGAGATAACCTGCTTCAGCATGGAATCACCCCGCTGGTAGAGGAGTACCGCAACCTCGAATGCAACAGCGAGATCCTTCTCACGCGAGTTCCGGACCCCTCGCAGTTCGGCGTCGCCGAGCTGTCGGACGACGGGCAGGTCGTGCGGCTCACCGAGAAACCTCCCGAACCGAAATCAGATCTGGCGCTGGTCGGCGTGTACATGTTCGATCACAACATCTTCAAAGCGGCGAAGTCCATCCGCCCGTCATGGCGCAATGAGCTGGAGATCACGGACGCCATTCAATGGCTGATCGAGAACGGCTACAGCGTTCATCCACACATCGTCAAGGGATGGTGGAAGGACACAGGAAAGATCGACGACATGCTCGAGGCCAACCGTACGGTGCTGGATACGTTCGAGATGGATGTTCGCGGCGAAGTCGACGCCACCAGCCGCATCGAAGGAAAGGTACTCATCGAAGAAGGGGCGCAGATCATCGATTCCGTCGTGCGCGGGCCAGCCATTGTGGGCAAGGGGGCGCGGATCGTCAGTGCCTACGTCGGACCCTACACGTCCATTGGCAACGGATGTAACGTCGAATGCTGCGAAGTGGAGAATTCGATCATCCTCGAGAACAGCACTCTGTCGCACGTCGATGGCCGCATCGAGGAAAGCCTCATCGGCAAGAACGTGAAAATCGGCCGGACACAGAAAAAGCCTGTTGCCTACAGGTTCATGATCGGTGACAACAGCGAGATCGGAATTACGTAGAGCGCGAGGCGTCAGCGACGGACCGGAGAAGGCCTCGCCATCCACCTCTTGTCTCGTGCGTGTCATCTGGAAACCGAAGGCAAGGGATCTTCGGTGAAACCGTCAGTTTCGTTGCACCAGCCGAAGATCCCTCCTCGCTGCGCTCGTTCGGGATGACAGAGTGGGCGTGATCGCTCCCAACCCCACCTCTCGCACTTCGCCTCTCGCCTCTCGCACTTCGCCTCTCGCACTTCGCCTCTCGCCTCTCGCACTTCGCCTCTCGCACTTCGCCTCTCGCCTCTCGCCTCTCGCCTCTCGCCTCTACCCTCCCACCCCTCCTGTGTTAGCCTCTCCGGCCGTGCCCAATGTCTATCAGTTCAAGGATTTCGAGGGAAGCAGCCACCGTATTCTCATCGGCCTCGTGCGCCGCTTTGCACAACGCCGGGGGACGCTGCTGGACCTCGGAGCATCGGGCGGAGAGCTGGCTGGCAGCCTGCGCGAAGCCTTCGACCGTCGTATCGGATTCGAATTCGACGTAGACCGAATTGGCGCTCTGCACCACGCCCTCGATTCGGCGGTGATCGCCGATCTGGAGCGCGTCTCGGTGCTGCCGTCAAACGTCGACGCCATCGTTCTTGCTGACGTCCTCGAGCACCTTCGCAATCCCGGGCTAATTCTCACGTCTGTACGGAAATCGTTGAAGCCCGATGGATACCTGTTCGTCTCGGTACCAAATATCGCGAACATCACCACGCGTCTCGGTCTGCTCTTTGGAATCTTTCGCTACCGCGACCGCGGCATCCTGGACTCCACGCATCTTCGCTTCTACACCAGCCACACCATTCGTCAGGAAATCGAAAGGGCCGGCTTCGACATTCTGCTTACACGAGGGTCGGCGATTCCGGTTCGTCTCATCACCGGCAGCCTCGTCCCGGAAGCGATGCTGAGAGCGTCAGAGTGGCTGCTGATACGAGTCACGCAGCTGTGGAAGGCCCTGCTCGCCTATCAGATCATCGTCGTGGCGCGCCGGAAGGAGTGATTTGCGAGCGGCTCTGAATGCCTGCAGAACCAGCACCCCCACAAGAACCAGAAGGGCAATTCCACTCGGTACCCAGAATCCACGGCCAAGGGTTCGCCGGAAGCGCACCTCGTGCTCTCCCCGCTGCACTGGTACGGCGGCGAAGAGACCATTCACGAGAATTGGCGTCTGACGACGTCCATCGATCTCGATGGTCAGCTCGCTGTTCAGTTTCTCCGAGCTGACCAGAAGAAACGGCACCCGCGAGGACGAGTGCAGAACGTCTGAGCGCCCGCCGTACTGCATCAATGTCAGTTCGACGCGGCGCTCGAGAACTGGCACGCCCTTCAGATCCCGGACCATCACTGGTGGGTTCTGGAAGAGCACGGCCTCCGATCCGTAGTCGATGCTCCTGTCCGAGAGGAATGCCGCCTCGGTCATTGTGCGGGTCTGCCACACGCTGTGATAGCGCTCGATGAAATCGACATTTTCAAAGAGCCGGCCGTCGGAGAGCTCCCTGGAAAGGATGAAGGGCGTGGACACCACGGCGTAGGAGATGGGATCGTCCCCGGGAAGGGCGTCCGTGCGCAGAAGACCGGCGTCCACACCACGTGAACGCACCTGAAGCAGCAACGAGTTTCCGCGCGCTGCAAACGGACGAATGGGAACGTAGACTTTCGGTTGCCGCAGTTCATCGACAGTGAGCTTCCGCCTGTAGACCGCCTTCCCTGTTTCCGGCCTGATCAGACTGAGAAGGACTCCGGGATCGGCACCGCGGACCTGGCGCACGTCGAACACCAGCTCGATGGCAAAGATGTCATCGCTCGTCACATCGATCTGTCGCTGCATGGCCTGACCGGCAGCCATGGGCAGAGCACCACGATCGGGACCGGCCGGACGCGTCGCACCGTAGATCGACCAGCGCACGATGTCGATGGCCGGTGGTTCGATGAGGTACCGGACATTCAACATCCTCAGAAAAGGATCGTCGGAGTGGAAACGCAGGCCGTTGAATTCCAGGATTGTTCCCGAGCCACCGAAACTGCCAGGATCGATCCGCGCCAGCATCTGACGGTAAAGATGTTCGGAGCTGAAATGGCTGCGGATGTCTTCCAGACCGTACATCTCCGAGGTATTGGGGATGAGATAGGAGAAGAATGGCGCGATGCGGAACGGAGGCCGCTCCCTCTGGAGATAGCGGATAGTTTCGCCGGCAGGAACCGTGGCCTGCTTCGTCTCGATATAGGGATAGACGTATGCATCGAATCCTGCCAGCTCGCCGGCGACGAGAAGGGCCAGTATCCAAGCCGTCACCTGGATGAAGCGACGTTGGAAGCCCCACTTTGCAATCTGTCGCAGTACAAGTGCTGTCCCGCCCGCGGCCAGATACGCTGCCGCCGGCGGCAGCAGAAATCGCAAACGGGCTAGTGGCGAGTATTTGATTCCGGGAAGTCTGCCGGCCACTGCCGCCAGTGGCGCCCATCCAAACATCGCCAGGAGCAGTAGGACGATGAATACGCCGAAGAACCAGCGAGCGGCTGCCCGGCGCCGGAAGAGCCCGGCCGCAGCCAGGAGCAGAGGGAGAAGGCCGAGAAACAGCGTCGTTTCCTGAAAATTGTTCGACGCGCCAAGGCGCGGGTCACCGAACCAGGCGTGTGAAACGGGGTCTCCCAGCCTGAAGGGCTGCGTGAAATTCGCCAGTTCAGCCACCGGATACGTCCCCGACGTACTGGCCTCTGCCCGAGCCTGCAGATAGCCCGTTCGCATCAGAAATCTGGCAAACGACACAACGGAGGGAGAGGCCAGCGAGGCAGCGAGGAGGATTGCCAGCAACAGCTTCCCTATGGCGCGGAGCGGCAACGTCCGCAGCCGCACGAGCAGGAACAGGCACCATGCCGTACCGAGGTACGCTCCGTAGGCGATCGTCGCGGGAAACCCGGACAACGCGAATGAAGCACCGATCGCGGTGGCCAGGAGAAACGACACGCGGCCTCTGCGTACCATCCGAGAAACCACGAAGAGAAGCGCCGGATAAAGCGCGGCGGCGTTTGTCAGAGGCCAGAGCCACCAGATGGCAATGATCCCCGCCCCCGAAGCAACCATGGCCCCGATGGCCGCCGGCCGCTTTCCCATCCGTTCCTCGCGAAGCCACAGGTAAGCGAACAGAAACCCCACATTCAATTTGAGAAACACGATTCCCGAATAGACCAGGATCAGGGGAAGAAGAAGCACGGGAAGGAGAACGAACGGACTGAGAACCGCGGCGCCGGCAGAGCCGAAGCCTGGCACCCCGGAAGCGATGAAACGGTTCCAGTGAAAAGCAGCCGGGTCGCGCTGCATCATGGTCATCAGCGTCAAGTACGAGGTGGGAATGTCGTTGAACGTGCCGTTCTGCGACTGAAGGGAAGCGCCGATGGACCAGGGCGTGTAGTTGTAAAGGATGTCGTTCGGGGAAAGCACGCGGCCCATGAAGAGCATGGGAAAGAAGAAAACGAAGTGGAACAGAAGCAACGCCGCCAGAGCTGTCTGATGCTTTCGAACGGCACGGAGAAGCCGTTTCCGGATGGACAGCTTTCGCGGGCGCGTCACCAGCCGGATGATAGCAATAAGGAGCATCGATGGCGCCCGTATCAGCCGTCCATCGGAAGGACCCATGGATCAAGCCGCCGAAGCGACTGCCGTGTCACGAGATCAGTGCAAGCGAAGGCGAGGATGTCGCTCGCGTCACAATCATTCACACTGGAACAATCGTACGCAATCTCGGTCCGGATTCCGCCACTGGCGTTGTCATCACCGATCCGTGCGGGCGAGAGTGAGCTTCGTCGCGGCAAGCTCCGGCTGTACGGGCAGCAGCGGTGTTGTGACCTGCACGGTCGGCAACCTGGCCTTGACGCCACGGCCGCGGCAACGATTACGGCTTTGACCGGAAGTCAGGGTGGCACCATCGGAATTGAAACGAGATGCGCATGCCGCGAAGCATGCTTTCAGTTCATCGCCGGAAATAGCGTCAACTGTCGCTGCCGCCTTTGTCGCCGGTGCTGCGCGTCTCCACCGGCAGGGAGAGATCGGGGGCGATGGACCGGATGTGCAGATCGCGCTGCGGGAACGGAATTTCCACGTTCTCCTCGCGGAAGCGCCTGTCGATCTCGCGGAGAACGTCGCTGGTCACGCTGAAGCGATGGGCGAGTTCCTCGACAAAAATTCGCACTTCGAAGTCCAGCGAGCTGTCTCCAAACTTCAGGAATAGCACTTCCGGCGCCGGCTCTTTCAGAATCAGGTCGTGACCCGCAGCAACCGACGCCAGGATCTCGAAGACCTTCGTCACGTCTGATCCGTAGGCCACCCCCACGGAGATGGAGAGGCGGGCATGTCGCGAGGAAAGTGTCCAGTTCGTGACTTTTTCAGAGATGAAGTCGCTGTTCGGGACGATGAGCTCGGAGTCATCAAAGGCGCGCACGATCGTCGAACGCAGCCCGATGCGACGGATCACTCCCCAGGTGCCGTCCATGACCACGATGTCCCCGGTGCGCACCGGACGCTCGAAGAGCAGGATCAACCCGCTGACGAAGTTGTTGACGATGTTCTGCAGCCCGAATCCGATACCCACACCCAGGGCTCCGACGATAATAGCCAGGTTCTGCATGCGGAATCCGAGGGCTACCAGGGCGAACATCAGTCCGAGAAAAATCAGACCGTAATGCGTGAGCGTTACGATGGAGTTGCGCACGCCGGCGTCGAATCCGCGACGCTGCAGCATCTCGCCGCGAAAGAGTCCTCTGACGATCGTGGAAGTCACCGCCGCAAGGTACACGGCCAGAAAGGCCACAACCATCCGGCTCACGGTCAGGTCGAACGTCCCGAGGTGTATTCCGGCGTTCATGATTTTCTGCCAGGTCTGGAGCGGCGACGGAGCGATTTCCCAGATGTCCAGGAGGTAGAGGCTGGCGCCGAACGTCAGGGCAATGCGGATGAACCACACCAGCAGCCCCGACAATCTGTAGCCGACCGAGGAGAGGGCCTTGAATCGTCCCTCCCTCTGGCGGAGCAGCACCCGCACCGAGCCCTGGCCGATGCGGATGAGAATCACGGTCATGACAATTACGAAGCCACTGGCCAGAACGGTATCAATCAGCCACCGGGCACCGATCGAATAGCCTGCAAGCTCGGCCACGAATGCCACGATCAGAACTGCTGCTGCTGTTCTCAGCAGGATGCTGAAGCCTGCGCCGCCTCGCCGGACCTTGTCATGACGGTGAGCCAGAATGAGGAGCATCACCGCACCACCCAGGCCGACGATCAAGGGAAGCAGGCGGGCCGCCGAGTCGGGAACGCGAAACAGATCGATGGCTACGGGGAGGGGAAAGATCGCGGCCAGGGTCGAAACGAGAATGCGCTTTCTGCGGTTCTTGAACATCACACCGGCAAGCCGGGCCCCGGAGGCTACCAGCACGATGCGCATGAGGAATTCCCACAGGAGCGGGGTGGGCTGGTAGGCGCCGCTGAAGACAGCCGTGGAAACGAAGACGCCGATCGCTTCCGGACGCCTCAATACCGGAAACGATTCCGCAACGTCCGGCGATTTGCGCACACGACGAACCGCGAAGGCGATCGCGGCGATGAGCACGAACTGCAGGAGAAACACAGGAATATGGGCGTCGACCCACGGCAGGTTGAGTAGTTTGCGGTAATCCAGTGTCCGCGGGAGAGAGCGCGCTCCCTTGGCAACTCCGTCAAGACCGCGGGGCGAGAAAAAGGGAGGCTGCGAACGATGCAACAGTGCCGCGCGACGGCTGAGGCGCAGATCGGCCAGCCGGTCGAGCATGGTCTGATTCACCCGCAGCGCCGTCTGGATCTCCTGCTGCACCACCAGAACGGGCCGGATGGACTGGGAAATCAGGCGTACCACATCTTCGATCTGCCGGAATGCCTGCTGCTGATCCCCGGCAAATGAGGCCAGCTCCGGCGCGCGCGCTACCAGTTGCGATGTGACCTGCCACTCCGCACGCTTGGCCAGCCACTCTCTTCGAAGCGCCTCGATCGCCGCCACACGTGCCGCAAGTCGTTTTCCCAGCGCTGACAGCCGGTCACCCTGGGCCAGGGCCTGATCGTGCAGGCTTGAAATCCGCTCCAGCCTCTGGTAACCGCCGCGTTCAAGATCGGCCAGACGTTGGCGGAATTCAGATTGGGTGGATCGCGCTTCCTCGAGATCTCCCCTGACTGATTCCAGGTCTGTGGCCCGACGAAGTGCCCTTTGTGCGTCTTCAATGTCCGAGGGCATCTCCAGGGACCGACGGATGATCGAAGAGGCGTCGGGGGCGGCAGGGACGCCCGGCTCAGGCGATGGGGACGCCGAGGGGCCGGTGTTCAGTGCCTCACTCAGAGACATCTGCGACCAGGCTGTCCCGGCCACGATCAGCACGCATGTCGCCAGAAACGAGAGGCGGAGAACGCGCTTCCTGTTTTCGGTCTGTATCAGAGGTTTCCCGTCAGGCATCGACAACCCGATCATCTCATGGCCCGGCCCAGGTACTCACCCGCATCCGGCCCCGGGGTTTTAGGCGAAGACGAACTTTACCCGTCGTTTATGGCCTTTGAGGACTTCTGGCTTGCAACCCCGTCAACAGTCGCATAGAAGGGTTCCATGCACGTCGAGATCGTCCTGCTGCTTCTGTTTGCGGTGGCAACCGCCGTGGCACTGCTCACCATCAGGCTGAAGGTCCCCTACACGGTGGCACTGGTGGTGGCGGGACTGGGGTTGGGCTCGCTACACCTCATCGAGCCCATCCATCTCACGCAGGAACTGCTCTATGCCGTGATCCTTCCCGGGCTGCTCTTCGAGGCCGCCTTTCATCTCAATTTTCACGATTTCTGGCAGAATCGCATGGCCATCAGTTCTCTGGCCATCATCGGAGTCGTAGTCTCGATTCTGGTCACGGCCTCCATCCTTTACAGCTTTACCGGGATCGTAGCGGTGCTTCACGGCCTGCCCTTCAGCACGGCCCTCGTCTTTGGTGCCATCGTTGCGGCGAGCGACCCGATCGCCGTCGTGGCACTGTTCAAGAGTGTGGGCGCGCCGAAACGGCTGCGAGTCCTGGTCGAGGGCGAAAGTCTTCTCAACGACGGCACATCCCTGGTCCTTTTCACCCTCATCGTTGCCAGCGTCGGAGGCGGAGCGATCTCCATACCGGCAGTAATTCAGGACTTCATCCGCATCGTCGGTCTGGGACTGATGGTGGGAACCCTTTGCGGGGTGGTGATTTCCTGGGTGATCTCCCGTGTCGATCACCCCATGATCGAGATCACCCTCACCACCCTGGCCGCCTACGGCTCGTTCGTCAGCGCGGAGCTGGTGCACGGGTCCGGTGTCATCGCTGCCGTCGCCGCCGGCATGGTTTGTGGAAATTACGGGGTACGCACAGGGATGAGCCCCACCACACGGATTGCAGTGGAAACCTTCTGGGAGTATGCCGCATTTGCTTTGAATTCGATCGTTTTCCTCCTCATCGGATTCGAAGTGAGGATCGGAAGCCTTTTTGATTTGTGGCTGCCGATCCTGGTGGCCTACCTGGCCATGACCGCCGCGCGAATGTTGCTGGTGGGCGTCATTTCTCTGCTCCTTCGTCCCACTCGGGAATCAATTCCATGGTCGTGGAGCGGGGTCATGGTCTGGGCGGGGATGCGCGGTGCTCTGTCGATGGTTCTCGTTCTCGGGCTGAGCAACTCCTTTGCAAGTCGCGAACTCCTGGTGACGATTACGTTCGGCGTTGTCGTTCTGACTATTCTCCTGCAGGGCCTGACCATGGCTCCCCTTCTCAGGGTATTGGGAATTGCCAGTGGTGGTGAGGAGCGCTTCGACTACGAAGTCGGGCGCGGGGCGCTGGTGGCAATCCGTTCGGCGATGAAGGAGATCGATCGCATGAGTCACGAGTTCGCGGTTCCTCCCGGAATCCTGGAAACGTTGAGGTACGAATACCAGCAGAGACAGCAGGAGGCAGAAGAAAAGATTCAGCGCATGCACGTTGAGAAGGAAGCGATCCGGGAGGAGGAACTCGAAGCTGCACGTCGTCACCTCCTTCTCTCAGAGAAACATGCGCTGATCGAGGACCTGCGCACGGGCTACATCGGACAGGACGCATACGAAGAACTTCTGCGGGAGGTCGATTCACGGCTGCTTCACCTTGAAGAAACACCGGAGGAACGGCAGGAGTCCGCCTCGAGGCCTGGTCACCGTCACCACTCAGAAGACGACTGATTGGCGATTCGAGGATTTTTCGGAGGGCCGAATCACTCCGACGCCGTCCGGTATCCCGTTGGCAGCCTGAGATGTCTGGACAACGTCGAGAGCGGTACGTGACGTGCACCATTGCCTCGGTCATGAAAATTCCTCTGCCCAGTCTGATCGAACGCGTGCGCGGAAGCCTCTGGTTCGTACCGGCGATCATGACGCTGGCATCGATCTCTCTGGCCTTCCTTCTGATCTGGGCGGATCACAAGTTCAGTGCAGAAGTAATCCGAACGCTGGGCTGGACGTACTCCGGGGGACCCGAGGGTGCTCGAGAGGTGCTGGCAACGATCGCCGCATCGATGATTACGGTTGCCGGCGTGGTCTTTTCGGTGACCGTGGTTGCGCTCTCGCTGGCCTCCCAGCAGTTCGGTCCCCGTATGCTCCGCAACTTCATGCAGGATCGCGGAAACCAGATCGTTCTGGGCACCTTCATCGCCACGTTTATCTTCTGCTTGCTCGTTCTGAGAACGGTGCGAGGTACCGACGGCTCCTCGTTCGTTCCGCACATCGCGGTGACCACCGGGGTCCTTCTGGCGATGGCCAGTCTGGGCGTGCTGATCTTTTTCATTCATCACGTCTCGCTTTCGATCCAGGCCGAGCAGGTCATCGGCGAAATCGCGGCCGAACTTGATCGAATCATCGAGAATATCTACCCACAGGATCTGGATGGCGGAGAGGCCGACTCGGTGTTCGATCATCACCCGGAACTTTTCGGAGAGGGTTCGGCCGTCGTCCGCAGCGAAGGGTCGGGATTCATTCAGGCCATCAATGCCGGACGCCTGACGCGCCTTGCCAGAGAACACGGGGTCGTCGTCCGTCTGAAGGTGCGGCCGGGCCAGTTTCTGTTTCCGGGTTCTGAACTGGCCGAGGTCAGTGACGGGGCCGGCGTCGATGCTTCGTTCGAACGTAAGGCGCGCGAGAGCGTCGTGCTGGGCCGGAGCCGCACCCCGACGCAGGACATTCTCTTCCCGATCGATCAACTCGTTGAGATCGCGGTGCGCTCCCTCTCTCCCTCCGTAAACGATCCCTTCACAGCGGTCAGTGCGCTCTACCGGCTGGGAAGTGCCCTCTCCCGATTGACAACGAAGCGCACACCGTCACCGATGCATTTTGACGAAGAGGATCAGCTGTGCGTCATTGCTCCACATCCTTCGTTCGAGGAGCTCGTGAATGCCGCGCTGGAGCAGATCCGCCTCGAAGGAAGGTCCAAGCCGTTCGTCATGAAGGGCCTGATCACCACCTTGCATGCGGTTCTCAATCGCGCCTCTGAGCCTTCCCGCCGAGCGATCCTGCTCGCACACGCGGAGCGAATCCGGCTGATGCTGGCCGTGTCCATCGAGGAACGGGCAGACCGTGATGAGCTGATGAGTTATTTCCGGGAGCGTATCGGCGGCGCGGATGCCACCGCCGACCCGCTACAGGTTGCCGCTCACTGACGGAGGTACAAGCAGCCGTCGTCTGTTGGTTCTGCGTGAGCGTGAAACCGAGGGAACGCTTTCGAATTACATCATCAACCTTCTCATTCCTGTATGGGACGATGGCATCGCAGTACGTCCCATCGGTCCCGACGCGGTAGAATCTGTCGCCGCCAGACCCTTCGGCCAATCCAACAACAGCCCGCCCTCGGAGTACGACGATGAACAGACAGCCCGCATTCAAGCACGATTTCTCACGGAGCCGGTCTCTCCTCCTGATTCTGGCACTGGCTCCGGTAGCCATGGCGTTCAGCCAGGGAGCCCTCGCCCAGCAGATCCAGCTTCAGCAGATCGCATCGGGTCTCAGTTCCCCGGTCGGCATTACCCCGCCGGGGGACGGTTCCGGGAGGCTGTTCATCACCCAGCAGACCGGAACCATCGTCATCTACAACGGCGGGGCAACTCTGCCTACGTTCCTTGACGTGACATCGAAGATTGCCTGCTGCGGGGAACGAGGACTTCTGGGACTGGCCTTTCATCCCGGCTACGCGTCGAACGGGTTCTTCTTCATCGAATACACGGCCACGAACGGAGACCTGGTCGTGGAGCGCTACCAGCGTTCTGCAAACCCCCTGATCGCCGACGCGAACTCCGTAAAAGAGATCATCAGAATTCCTCATCCCCTGACGAATCACAACGGCGGGAACCTCGCTTTCGGCGCTGACGGCTATCTCTACATGGGAACCGGTGATGGGGGCGGCGGGGGGGACACCGACAACCGCGCACAGAATCTCAACGATCTGATGGGTAAGATCCTCCGGCTGGACATTGATGCCACCGGCGTTTCCTACGCCGTTCCCGCCTCCAATCCTTTCCGAGGTCAGAGTGGAAAACGGGGCGAGATCTGGGCTTACGGCGTACGGAATCCATGGCGATTTTCGTTCGACCGCGTCACCCGCGACCTCTTCATCGGAGATGTGGGACAGGGCGCGCGGGAAGAAATCGATTTCCAGCCAGCGAACAGCGCCGGAGGTACGAACTACGGCTGGCGGCTCATGGAAGGATTCAGCTGCTACAACCCGTCCAGCAACTGCAACGACGGTTCGTTGACCCTCCCGATTCTCGACTACGACCATTCGCTGGGTATCGCGGTCACCGGTGGTTACCGCTATCGGGGCACGGCCTCCCCCGACCTCGACGGTATCTACTTTTACGGAGATTATGGTTCCGGACGCCTCTGGGGAGCAACGCAGGGGGCGGGTGGAACCTGGTCCACCACACAACTTCTGTCCACTGGCCTCTCGATCTCCTCGTTTGGTGAAGACGAACAGGGCGAGATTTACATCGTCAACCTCTCCGGAACGGTATCGCGAATCGTTTCAGCGGGGATTCGAATCTCCCCAGATCCCATCCAGGTCTGCGACGGTTCAGGCCTTGGGACAGCTTCGTTGAGCTGGAACTTTCCGCAGGCCCAGATCGTCGAGATCCGGCTCGGTTCTCCTTCCGGACCACTTTTTGCCCGTTCCGCAAGCGCCGGATCGGCAGCGACCGGCCGCTGGGTTCGGAACGGCACAGCGTTTTACGCGCAGGACGTCACCGGAGGCAAGGCTCTCACTGCTGCAAACACTCTGGGAATCGTGACCGCGAAGGTGACCTGCTTCCAGGCCACTCCCAATCCGATTCAGGTATGCGACGGCTCGGGGCTCGGAACAACACAGCTGCAATGGAGTTTCCCGACTGCCGGGATTGTCGAGGTCCGTCTTGGAAGTCCAGGCGGTCCGATCTTCAGCAGGTCGGGCTCGAGCGCTTCCGCTACGACGGGACGGTGGGTCCGCAACGGAATGACGTTCTACGCTCAGGATGTGACCGGCGGAAAACCACTCATTGCCGCAAACACCCTGGGCGTTCTGACTGTCAATGTCCTCTGTTTCTCGGCTACACCGAATCCGATTCAGGTCTGCAATGGTTCAGGTCTGGGCGCGACCAGTCTGCAGTGGAACTTCCCCGGTGTTCAGGCCGTGGAAGTCCGTCTGGCCGGACCGTCAGGGAAACTGTTTGCCAGATCGGGATCGACCGGAGTGGCCTCGACAGGTAGCTGGGTTCCGAACGGCCTGACGTTTTACGCCCAGAATGTGTCAGGAGGTCTCCCGCTCACCAGTGCGAACACGCTGGGAACAACGACCGTGACCCACACGAATCAAGGTTGTCCCTGAACCGGCGGTCCTCGATCACCCATCACGCCGGCACCTGGGCCCTTCCCGCCCAGGACGAAACAACGCGCACGGTCTCGTGGCGCCGCACAAGTACAATCTAACGATGCCTCGCGTATTCGTCGCCGCCGATGTTGGCGCGTCCCTGCTCGACAGAATCCTCGCCGACGAACGTTTCGACACGCGTTACGAGGTGCTACGCAGTCACGACGAACTCGTTGACCGTGTTGGGGACGCCGAGGCGCTGGTCACGCGGCATCACAATCGAGTCGACAGCTCAGTGTTCGCCGCCGCACCGGAACTGCGTCTTCTGGCGCAGGGGACGAGCGGCCTGGACAACATCGATCTGGCCGCAGCAGATCGAAACAATGTCACCGTACTGGGCTTGCCCGGGCAGAATGCCAATGCCGTCGCCGAACTCGTACTGGCGCACATGATCGCGCTCACGCGGTCCGTAGCGGAGTACAACGAGATGGTCCGGGCTGGAAAGTGGGAGCGCGACAGTTGCGTGCAGCGGAGGGAACTTCGTTCTTACACGCTCGGAATCGTCGGTCTGGGGAGGGTCGGCGGCCGCGTGGCGACAATAGCCCGCCACTTCGGAGTGGCCGTGACTGCCTATGATCCTTATCTCCGTGAGCCGGCCTTCGCGGACAGGGAGGCCAGGCGCTCTTCCACCCTGGAGGAGCTATTGGCATCGTCAGAAATTCTTACGCTGCACGTTCCTCTCACCGAAGAGACCCGGGGGATGATCGGAGCGGCACAGCTGGACAGCCTGCCCTCAGGAGCGTTCGTGATCAACACCTGCCGGGGGCCCGTCCTCGATCTGCAGGCACTGTTCGACCGGATCGATGATCACCGCATCGCCGGAGCGGCACTCGACGTTTACGACCCCGAGCCGCCGGAAGGGCTGAGGTGGCCGGACCGGACGAAGTTGATCCTTACGCCACACATTGCCGGTTGCAGCAGAGAATCGAAAGCGTCCATCGGTGCCATGCTCTACGACAGAATCTGTAAGTTCTTCGGGTTGGAGCCACGAACGGCGGAGATTACCGCCGACGAGCAGCTATGACAGCAACGGTTTTCCGTCACGATATACATGCGTGACGAGATTCACCCCGAAGTGATAGACGAGGTGAAGATAGTTCGGTGCGTCGATAAGCACCAGATCCGCCCTCTTCCCTTCCTCGATCGTTCCGGTCTCGCCGGCAAGGCCAAGAGAGTAGGCACCGTTGAGAGTCGCAGCGCATAACGCTTCTTCAACGGTCATCTTCATGCGCAGGCAGGCCAGCTGAACCACGATCTGCATGGACTCCGTCATCGAGGATCCAGGATTGCAATCGGTGGAAAGCGAAACGACGGCGCCGGCGTCGATGAGCGCACGCGCTGGAGCGAAGCGTTCTGACATGAGAAAGAAACTGGTGCCCGGAAGCAGATTGGCCACCGTGTTGGAAGCCGCCAGCGAAGCGATTCCGGATTCCGATACGCACATGAGGTGGTCGGCCGATGCCGCTCCCAACTCTACGGCCAGCGCCGCTCCACCGGTATCGCTCAACTCGTCTGCGTGAAGACGCGGGCGCATCCCGAGCTCGAGCCCGCGCAGAAGAATTCTACGGCCCTCGTCCGCGGTAAAGACTCCCCGTTCGACGAAAACATCGCAGAACGTCGCCAGACCCCTGGTGGCGACTGCGGGTAGAATCTCGCCGATAATCGTGGCGATGTACTCCTCCCTCCCCTTGCCATTCCCGCGAGGCTCGGGAGGAAACTCGTGAGCAGCGAGACAGGTGGACACCAGCCGCACCGGTGAGCGCGGCTGCGCCTTGCGCAGAGAATCGAGCTGTTTGATTTCGTCGAGGAGATTGAGGCCGTAACCGCTTTTGGCCTCTGCGGTCGTCGTTCCGTATGCAGCCATCGTACGCGTGCGAGAGAGGACGAGTTCCGTGAGAGTCTCCTCGTCCGCGGCCCGGGTGGAGCGGACGCTGGAAGCAATCCCTCCTCCCGATGCGGCAATCTGCTCGTAGGACTCCCCTTCAAGCCTTCGGTTGAATTCCGATTCACGGAATCCGGCGAACGGCAAATGTGTGTGGCCATCGACGAATCCGGGAATGGCCGTCGCTCCCCTTGCGTCGAGGTCGGCATCGATGCGTGTACGAAGGTCCGCTGGCATGTCCCTCTCGCGTCCGGCGAAAGCAAAGCGATCGCCCTCGACGACGATCACCGGATTCTCGACGATCGTCAGCTGACGCAGAGCCCCGCGCCGCAGCGGCAGGGCTCCGCGCGGAGTAGCCAGCTGCGAGAGGTTGTGTATGAGAGTAGCCAACGGCGCGATGATACGCAGGAAGCCAGGCGCTGGCTACGGAGTGCTACTCAGCCCCGGCGATCGTCGGCGGTTTTTCTGTAGAGC
Organism: Acidobacteriota bacterium; assembly: GCA_039931435.1. GTDB lineage: Bacteria > Acidobacteriota > Thermoanaerobaculia > Gp7-AA8 > Gp7-AA8 > JBDTRY01. The sequence continues at coordinate 20,538 of JBDTRY010000013.1, forward strand.
TGCGTGATCGGCAGATCGTTCGCTTCCTGCTCGGCGTCGAGCACGATCATCTGCTGGAACGTGTCAATGATCGCACTAAGTTTGTTTCGGGCAGCCTTGCGCTCGATCTTCAGATCCTGGATGGCACGCTCCAGGTCGCCGATGCGGGTCATGGCCTGCGAGATGATGCGTTCGGAGAGAAGCTCAGCATCCTTGATGATCAGCTCGGCTTCGTGCTTGCCGTTTGCGATCACGTCGGCGGAAACCTTCTGCGCGGAGAGAAGCGTTTCCTTCAGGATCGCCTCCCGCTCGGAATTCTCCCCGATCTGCTCACGCATCAGGGTGTTCTCACGAGCCAGTTTCTCGGTGTCCTTGAGCAACTGCTCGATTTCATCTCCGACCAGTTGCAGATAGGCGTGAACTTCGTCGATTCCATACCCGCGGAATGCTTTGCCGAAGGACTGCTTCTGTATGTCGAGGGGTGTTAACCGATCCATCGCCCCGCCTCCCCGTGCGCTAGTGCGCTTCCCCTGTCATCAGCGTTCGTCAGAACAACCGAGGGAACTCTCTCAGAGTATAGGACCGAAAGCTCTCCACATAAAAGACCGCAGAAAATAAATGGCCAGAAGGAGAAGCATCGGGGACCAGTCGATACCCGCAGTTTTGTGAGCCGGGAGCAGCCGACGGAACGGCCGGAGCATGGGCGCGGTGACCCGGCTGAAAAAGTCGTTGATGACGCTCAGCACGTTAAAAAAGCCTCGGTAACGCCAGCGAATCGGAGAATGCGAGGCGAAAAGCACGATCCAGGAGAGAATCACCCAGACCAGCACGCTCCAGTAAATGACGTCCAGGACGATGCTGATCACCCCCAGAAGCGACAGAAGAAACGCGTTTCCGACGTGCATCAGCTCCGCCCCCCGAACAGATAGCTGCCCAGACGCACCATGGTGGCACCCTCTTCGACTGCCATTACGAAATCGCCCGACATGCCCATCGACAATACTCCGGAGTCGGGGCCGAGTGCATCTTGAAGCGACCCACTCAGCTTGCGCATCTGCCGGAAGTAATCGCGCGTCTGATTTTCCTCCGCCAATGGAGGAATGGCCATCAGTCCGCGAACCCGCAACCCCTCTACTGCGGCGGCCTCCCGGGCCATGTCCAGCACGCTCCCGGGCGGCAGGCCGCTCTTCTGCGGCTCACTGCCGATGTTCACCTGAAAGAGAATGGCCATCTCCCTGCCGGTGGACGCAGCCTCGCGTCCGATCCGTTCCGCCAGAGCAAGGGAGTCCACTGTCTGAATCACGTCACACAAACGAACAGCATCCCGCACCTTGTTCGACTGAAGATGCCCGATCATGTGCCACCGCGGATGCACCGTGACCTGATCCACTTTTTCCCGAAGCTCCTGAACGCGGTTCTCTCCGATGTCCTCGAGCCCGGCGGCCACAGCGGCATCGATGGCGGACGGAGGAAAGGTCTTTGTGACGGCAACAACCGTCACATCATCCGTCCGCCCTGATCGAGCGCAGGCCTCGGCAATCTCCCGGCGTGCACGAACGAGCCGTGCGGAGATATCACTCTGCGCTGCAGGGAAATCGAGCGACAACTCGTCCTTCTCCTCGGTCGACGGCGACGTTGGCCAGCCTGTCCGCGTCCTTGTTCCCGCTGCGCAGCGTGTGCCGGATCTCGAAGCGGTGAAATCCCTGAGTCAGATATTTCGCGCGCCTGAAGAGCGGCAGCAGATTCGGGTGCTTGACCTGATAGAGCCCGAGCATCTGGTTGACCATGAGTAGCGAATCGGAAACCACATCGACGTCCGAGGCACCGAGCTCTTTGGCCACGGTTAGTGCCTCAAGCAGCCCGGAGTACTCGGCAATGTTGTTCGTTGTGCGCCCCAGAAACCCGGAGATCTCGATGATTTCGTCCTCGAGCCGCAGATAAGCGCCGTACCCTGCCGGACCGGGATTTCCGCGCGAAGCACCGTCGACAAATGCCACGATCTTCAGGGAGTCTCCGTCTCCAGGTAGAGGACCCGCCTGCACCCTTCGCAGTAGACCAGCTCTCCCCGTTGAAGCTGCTGGCTCACCTGGGGACGGATACGGACGCGGCAGGCACCACAGGAGTTCTTCTCCACCAGTGTGATGGCCACGCCCTGCCGATGCGAAAAAATCCGGCGGAACTCGTTGCGTGCGCGCGGAGGAACTCCGCTCTCGATCCGGGTGATCCGTTCGCGGATGGCAGCGATCTCGGAACGCAGCTCCCCAAGAGAACTTTGCCATTCCTGATACGCAGCCTGATGACGATCCTTCAGCGGCGCAGCGGCAACGTTTCCTTCATCGAACTGCTTCTGTGCTTCCTCAGCCTCGGTCATCGTTGCCAGCAGCAGGTCTTCCTGCTCCTTGACCTGACGGCGGGTGACGTCGATCTCTTTCCACGCCGCCGAATACTGCTGCTGGTTCTTCACCTGCATCAACTGGCCCTGATATTTCTTGAGAAGTTCCTGCTGATCCTGCAGCTCCCCTTCAATGCGCCGGCGCACGGTGGCGAACTGTTCGAGCTGGGTCTGGAGCTGCTCGGCCCGGGCGCTGGCCTCCTGGTACTCGCGATCCACAGCCGCAAACGAAGCCGGCTTGGTATTCAGTAATTCTTCTTTTTCAGTGAGCTCCGAGAGCGCGGACTGCAACTCCCAGAGCTTCTCCACTACTTCGTTCAACGGCTTTCCTCCATAGATAAAAAAAGCGTTCCGGTTCCGGAACGCCATCACAGTTCGATCGGCTTCTCTCCCGATCCGGTACGGGCATGCCCGGACCGCACGGGAGTTTCGGACAGACCTGTTTTCCAAGAGTATTCATGAAGATCGTTCCACCCTGGTGGGTCCACCAGGATTCGAACCTGGGACCTGCCGGTTATGAGCCGGTAGCTCTAACCGCTGAGCTATGGACCCCGGCGGGCGATTCTAGCACAGCGATTTTTGGCCCGCCGGAGGGAGCGGACGGGTGAACGCAGCGTGGGGCGTGGTCGTTCTGTCCCCGAAACGGTCTCCCGCGCTACTTCAGCTCCACCCGGTCGCCAACCGACATCTGGTACCGCATTCTGATGATGCGTCCGGTAGCCGTCGTATCTTCAGCCGTCAGAACGGCGATCTCGCCAAGGAGCTGCGGTGGATTTCCCTTGACCGGGCTCTCCCGGTAAACCGTGAGGAAATCGCCCGGATTGACGAAGTTCGCTCGGCCCAGATTGACCTCCACGAGGGCACCGTCCCCAAGTGAGTAACGGTAGTCTTTCGAATTTACGATCCACCCCGTCGACCGACCGCCGGTCGGATCGCAGAGGGTTGGCAGCGCCGGAACGCGCGCCAGCGGAATCGGCAACTGGGGCATCGGCTTCAGACGATCGCCAATGTGGATGTCGGTGCAGGCCTGGGTGACCAGGGCAGTGGCACCCTCGCTGTCAGCGCAGAGCACCCGCACCTGCCCGCGATAGTCGTAGTGACGGCCGATCACCGTTCCGCTTTTCGGATCGTTGATGAGCTCACTGGGCGTGACGACGATGTACGTCTCTCCAGGGATGATGCCCGTCCCCGTTCCGCCCTTGATGTAGATGATCTCGTTTGTGGCCACGCCCGTACCCTGTTCTTTGGCAGTGCCCATGTACTTCGTATCGGCGTCCTCAAACGCCGAAATATAGTTGGGCATCGGCTCGTCGGTGGTACCTAGATATCCCCAGCAGTAGAGATCGGACTCGGAGCCGAGGGGAATCGGTGGGCCGGTAGCGACGCTGGTCTGGAGGACGGGAGCGGGAAGGCCCGAGGTATCTGTCTGCATGCTGTCGGTAGCAACAGTCTTCATGCTCTGGGAATCCGCGCCGGCTTCGCCCTTCATCAGGAGAGTGTCGCCCGGATAAATCCAGTGCGCGTCCTTGATGTACGTGTTTGCTTCCCACAACTGGGGCCAGAGGTATGGACTGCCGTAGTTCTTCGCCGCCAGCTGCCAGAGCGTATCGCCCTTGAGAATCTTGTAGACATTGCTACCCGGAGGGTACGTAGCTGGATCGGGCGGATACCAGGCAGTCCAATGATCGCCTGCCGAGTGAAGTTCTCCGGGAGGACGCGAGTGTTTCTGACCGGCCGCAAAAGCGGGAACTACAAAAGCCAACAGGAGAAAGGGAACCACCCCACGACACACACGAGCCACCATTGTTCCTCTCCTTGGTGCGGGATCTGAAGCTCAGATCGATAACGCTAGAAAGATCAAACCATGAACGCTGCTGGTACCCGAATGTGGTTTATGGTAGCAAAAAGAGGCGGTTCGCTCCAATCGAAGGCTCGGCAGGCAGAGATTCAGGGCCTTGAACAAGGTCGCCGGGGGGATGAGCGTCACCTAAAAAGCGGGTGATCTGGTACGCCTCGCACGGCAGCCCCGCCGCATAGGGCGGCGGAGCAAACCTCTCGGGAGGATCGAGTCTAGCGAGAGGAACTGGAAACGGGGTGCGTTTCGCGCTGGCTTTCGGAAGGCGAATCCGCTCGGGCGTTTTCCCGGAAGTCGCTCAGCTGCCTGTTCCGTTTCTCGTAGTTTTTCATGACCTTGGCCACGTACGTGCGGGTCTCGCGATAGGGAGGCACTCCTCCGTATCGCAGCACCGTGCCCTCCCCGGCGTTGTAGGCGGCCAGAGTCTTGGTCATGTCGCCGTCGAAGCGCTCGGAGAGATACTTGAGGTACTTCACGCCGGCGTCAATGTTCTCTTCCGGATCATTGAGGTCCCGCGCTCCCATCCACCGTCCGGTCTTCGGCATCAGCTGCATGAGGCCACGCGCACCCTTCTGGGAACGTGCGCTGCTGTGGAATTTGGATTCCTGCTCGATGACGGCCGCAACCAGTGCGGGATTGACGTCGTACTTTCGCGCTTTCTCGTGAATGAGATCGCCGAAAGGCATGGCAGTCGAAAAGAACTGCTCGCGGATGCTGTCATTGATCAGCGTCAGCTCACGATGGATCTTACCCGTTGCCATCTTCTCAGAATGCAGCCAGGCGGTGTCGAAGAGCTTTGTCCGGGGCGAGACGAATCGGTCCGGAAAGACCCGTGAAAGTTTGAACAGTGAATTGGAAGCGAATGACTCCGGCATCGTAGCCACGACCGTCTCGTCAAGACCGCGCTTCTGGACGATTTTCATACTGTCCAGATCACGCTCGACGAAGAAGTGCACGTTCTGCATGGCCTCGCTGGCACCCCCGACCGAAAGCGACATTCCGAGCATCAGAACGGCGATTCTTTTCGGCTGCGTCAGACGTGACCTGAACCGGCGATTTAGTTTCCGCCGGATGACTGCCACTCCCGCCGCACCCCGTTCCAATCGACTCGGTTTTGCTTTCGGCATCAGCCTTGTTCCTCCTGATGAAACGGGGTCCAGGTTTTCGCCCGCTAACGAGTTTTCTTCCAGAGATTCACTGAGGTTATTTGCATGGCGGTCCAACAGGGCTCTTCCAGGGATTATGCCCCAAAATACTTTCCATTTATGGTGCTATTTAAGCCAAGTCTCCTGCAGTCAGTAGTTAAGGGATGTAAACTCTTCGGCTGGTCTCGGTTTCGTTCAAACGGACGGCGCGGCCGTGCCGGTATCTTCAATAATAAAAAGCACTTAGTGAAAGATAGGCGATCGCGGCGAATAGCGCGGTGAGCCTCGTCACAAAGCGATCAGCTGTCGAGAGAGGTAGGGATTCGAGGGGAATCAGTCGGTCCGCTCAGACGCGGAGTAGTGCAGCATGCGCCGGCTCATCCAGCGCACCGCCAGACAATCGGCCAGACCCCGCGCTGCCCGGTTCATCGCTCCATATTTCGAAACGCCGAATTGCCGCGACCGATGATTCACCGGCATCTCCTCTACCCGGTACCCTTCGAGGCGGACGAGCGTCGGCAGAAAGCGGTGCATGCCGGTGAAGAGTTTGATCTTCTCGATGCACTCCCGTCTCACCAGCTTCAGCGAACAGCCAGTGTCTGTGATCCGGTCACCGGTAATCAGGTTGCGGACGCCGTTTCCGATCTTCGACTGAACTCTCTTTGAGAGCGTGTCGCGGCGGTTCACACGTACACCGATCACCATGTCCGTCGACCCATCGCGCGCCCGGGCCAGCATTTTCGGGATGTCGGCGGGATCGTTCTGCAGGTCGGCGTCGAGCGAAACAATGTAGCGGCCCCGTGCCGCGCGCCACCCGGCGTCGAGCGCCGCCGTCTGACCGCTGTTCCGCGCCAGGGTGAGCAACCGTAGAATCGGATGGTCCCGGCGAAGTTCAATCAGGGCCTCGCCGCTGCCGTCGGTGCTGCCGTCATCGACTGCGATGACCTCGTAGCCGATCGCCAGAGGGTCGATCGCCGCGCGGATCTCCCCCATCAGGATCGGGAGATTGTCCTTTTCGTTGAAAACCGGGAAGACCACCGAGAGTTCCGGTTCACTCATCCGCGATCTCAACGCCAAAGAACTGCTCGAAATTCAGAGTGGTCTGTTCGGCGACGCTTTCGACTGTACTCCCCCAGAGCGCCGCCAGTTGCGCGGCGATGCGGCCTACGAATGCCGGCTCGTTCTCCTTGCCGCGATGGGGCACAGGCGCGAGGTATGGTGTGTCCGTCTCGATCAGCACGCGATCCTTTGGAATTTTCGTGGCAACATCCCTGAGAGGCTCCGCGCTCCGGAAAGTCAGGATCCCCGAAAACGAGATCATGAAGCCCAGATCGAGAAGCACTCTTGCGATTTCGTAGGACTCTGTAAAGGAATGAAGCACCCCACGAACTCCTGCTACTTCCTCGCTGCGCAGCAGATCGAGCAGATCCTCACTGGATTCGCGGTTGTGAATGAGTGCCGGGAGGTTCAGCTCGCGCGCCAGTGCCATGTGTTGCATGAAGACACTGCGCTGAACGTCACGTGGTGAATACATGTAGTGGTAGTCGAGTCCGATCTCACCGATGGCCACGACTTCCTCTCCGGAAGCGAGCTGCCGGATCGATGCAAACGCATCCGCGTCGCAATCCTTCGCTTCATGGGGATGAAATCCGACCGCGGGCCAGACATTGGTCCGGCTCCCGGCGAGAATTACGGCCGCTATCGAGTCGGCCGCCGCCGTTCCGGGCACGACGACACCAGCGACACCCTCGCTTCGCGCACGCGCGAGCACCTCATCCGCCCTGCCGGGCGGAAGCATGGCCAGATGGCAATGGCTGTCCGTGAGCTTCATTGGCTGGAGAAACCAGGTCCGGGGATGCCGGATTTCATGGTACTGCTGCGAACGACCTTGTGTCGCCAGCTACGAGCGACATCGCAGGGCCGCATGCGGCCGGGTTCTCCGGGAATGGCACATTCAGTGTGCGAACCGACCGGACGTAAGGGCAAAGGGGGACGGGCCCCACGCCCTGCGGCCCTCGGCGCATCTGCTTAGTAACCAGAGCGGTTTCGCCGCAGTTTCGGTCAGTTGATCGAAGAGCGAATCCTCAGACCCTCTCCAGCACCATGGACAGTCCCATCCCCCCAGAGATGCAGAGGGTGGCGAGGCCCAAAGACTTGTCCCGCGCCTTCATGGCGTGCAGCAGAGTCGTCACGATGCGTGCGCCGGTAGCGCCGATGGGGTGTCCCAGGGCGATTGCTCCACCGTGGACATTCAGCCGTGCGCGATCCATCGTCAACTCGCGGTCGCACGCCAGAACCTGGGCGGCGAAGGCCTCGTTCAGTTCGATGAGATCGATGTCGGAGAGTTGCATCCCCAGCTCGGAGAGCAGCCTCTTCGTAGCCGGAACCGGCCCAATCCCCATGATCTTAGGATCGACCGCGGCCTGAGCGTAGCCTCGGATTCGAGCCATGGGCCGCAGCCCGAATCGTTCGATCGCCTCCGCACCCGCCACGAGCATCGCCGACGCTCCGTCCGTGACGCCGGAGGCGTTCCCCGCATGAACGGTTCCGTTCTCACGAAAAACCGGCTTCAATCGAGCCAGGCCTTCGACCGTTGCTCCGGCACGAGGATGTTCATCACGATCGACGACGATGACTCCTTTACGCGAGGGCACGCTCACCGGAACGATCTCATCGGCGAACCGCCCTTCGTTCTGCGCCTGCTCGGCGCGTTTCTGCGACTCAACCGCGAACTGGTCCTGTTCCTCCCGCGAGATTTCGTAGCGGTCGGCCAGAGTCTCCGCAGTCGAGCCCATCAACTCGTCCGCCAGCGGACACATGAATCCGTCGCGGTACATACCATCGATCACTTCGTCGTCGCCCATTCGCAGTCCCCATCGGGCCCGCGGCATGAGATAGGGAGTGTTCGACATGGATTCGGTGCCGCCGGCAACCAGGAGCGAGGCGTTGCCCAGACGGATCTGGTCGGCAGCATTGATGATGGCCCGCAACCCCGATCCGCAGGCCTGATTGACTGTGTATGCGGGAGTCTCATTCGGCATTCCGCTGCGTATCGCGACCTGTCGCGCCACATTGGGACCGACGCCTGCCTGCCGGGCATTCCCGAAGATCAGTTCGTCGACGGATTCCGGCGACACGCCGGCCCGATCAAGCGCCCCCGAGACCGCCGCGACGCCGAGATCCGCCGCCGTCAGCGGCAGAAAAGCGCCCCCGAACTTTCCGATGGGAGTGCGCAAGGGGGCGATGATGAACACGTCTTCGTCGATCCTGGGCAAGAGAGGTGGTTACCTTTCGCTGAACCATGAGGTTGCGAGAGATCGATACGTCTCGATGGCCGCGAAAATTTCGGACTTGGCGATGCGCTCGGCCGCACCATGCGCGTCGAGGATTGACCCCGGCCCGAAAAGCATGACTTTCCCGAGGGCGGACAGATGGGGAGCATCGGTGTTGAAAGCGACGACCACTGCTTCCGTATCGGGCGGCACCATCATCCATGTGGGCGGGTTCCCGTGCGAGGCCACGATTTCCCCTCCATGACGCTCTACGATTTCGGCAAGTCGCGCGCTGACGATCTCAGGTGGTCCGACCGTCCGGAAAATCATCTGCAACTCCGCCTGGCCGGGGATGATGTTCGGCTTCTCGCCTCCCCTGATCACGCCGACATTGGCGGTGGCCTCTCCCAGAATCGGATCCATACCCCACCCGGTAGCGGAAATCTCAACGATGGCAGCGACCATCTTCAGCACGGCCGAGTCGCCGAGCTCCGGGTAAGCAGAGTGGGCGGCGACGCCGCGAAAACGGACCGTGGCCGTGAGCGCCCCCTTGCTTGCCCTCACGAATCGCGATTGGGTGGGCTCGCCGACGACGACGAGTTCGATGTTCCTGTCACAGAAATGCCTGTTCGCCTCCCTGGCGCCGATGGAATCGGTCTCCTCGCCGACGACGAAGAGGTAGCCGAAGTCCCGTAAACCACTGGTTCGCAGCGACTCTCCCGTAGCAAGCATCGCGGCGATGATTCCTTTTGTGTCGCATGCTCCTCTTCCGTATACGAACTCGTCGTCTTCGGATGACCGGAAGAATGGCGGAACCGTATCCGTGTGCGTGCAGAAAACAACACGGGGCACGCCACCGGCACTTGCAAAGAGGTTGAAACGGTCCGTACTGACCGTCTGCCTCTCCGTGGCAAAGCCTAACCCCTGGAGAAGGGTCTCGAGGAACTCACTGACGGCACGCTCGTCACCCGTAACGGAAGGGAGATCGATCAGATCCCGGCAGAGCCGAATCGGGTCAAGAGGCACGCGCACATTGTTACAGAGTCTCGCGGGATTGATCGCTTTCATCCCAGGGAGCGTTCCGCCCGGTCCAAGAAATAACTAATTTCCTGCGAAGGTTGCCGCAGACGTATGCCGGCTCGCCTCGGGATCACTCTGATCGTCGCAGTTTTTCTTGCCGCGACCGCCGCAGCTGACGTGCAATTCATCTCACCAGTGAGCGGCAGCCAGGCCGTCGGCGTTCAGGTCATCGAAATCGAGTCAACGAGCACCGGGATCGATCGGGTCGAATTCCGGGTCGACGGACTGCTGGCCGGCGTAGCCCGTTCTGCTCCCTGGAGAATTGAATTCGACTTCGGTGAGTCCCTGGCTACGAGAGAGATTACGGCGGAGGTATTTTCCGCGCATTATCAGCACCGCGAACGGGGCACAATTCGAACGGCAACACCGGGCATCGGCGAGACTGTAACGGTCCGATTGGTCGAGGTTCCGATTCAATTTCGGGGCCGGAAGATTCCGTCAAGTAGAGACCTCTCGGTTTTCGAGAACGGGACGCGGCAGGAAATACTCGAGCTTCGCAATTCCCGCGGACCGACGAGTTTTCTCTTCGTCGTCGATCGCTCCTCGAGTATGAGCAACGGAAAGCTGCGATCCGCTCTGGAGGCAGTCGGTGGGGAGCTCTCCTCGCTTCGATCGGGTGACGATGCCCGCATCGTATTCTTCAATCACCTTGTCGATGCCCCGCAGCCCGTCGCTACGAAGAAGGACGTTGAGCGAATACGCGTCGAGCCATCCGGAGGAACGTCTCTTCGGGACGCAGTGGCCTCGTTGCAGCCAGGCCGTCGGGCCGTCGTCATCGTCATCACTGATGGAGGGGACCGCAACAGCGAACTCACCGACGAAGAGGCGTTGCGCAAAGTCACGCGCGGAAATGTCACGCTGTTCGCCATCGCGCTTGGCAGCGGAAATGCCCGCGGTTTCTTACGGCAGTCTGCGACAAGTACGGGCGGCCGTGTTCTTCAGTCCTCTCCCCAGCGTCTGGCGGCCGATCTTCGCTCAGTCATGGCAGAGGTCGACACGCGCTGGATCGTCAGCTACCAGAGCAGCAACATCGCCGCCGGCTGGCGAACGATCGAGGTCTCGGCCAGAGGAGCGATGGCGGTCAGGGCTGAACGCAAAGGTTACTACGCGCAATGACTCTACTGCGATCGGCCATCTTGATTTTTCTGCTCCTCCCTTCGCTGGCCGCGGCGGATTCAAGGGTTTCCTCGGACTTCGAGTTGCAGGCGGCCCTGAAGCAGATTCGAAACGCTCGCGATTCCACGAGCAAGGTAGCGGCCCACCTCAACCTGGGTGACGTGCGTGGTTCGCGAGGCGAAATGGATGCAGCCACCCTCGAGTACGGGGATGCCGCAGCTCTTGCCTCGAAAGAGGCTGCGGCATCGCGAAACGATGGCGACCTCAACCGCTACGCCCAACTCACGGCCTGGGCCGGACTGGCTGCCGCGAAACTCGGTCGCCTGGCCGAAGCCGCGGATGCATTCGAGGAGGCGACGCGTTACCTGAGCGATTCGCCCGCGATCTGGAACCTCTACGCCTCAGCCATGACCATCCTCGGCCGCACCGATCGAGCCATCTCCTTTGCCCGCAACGCGGTTTCGCTGTCCGCCCCCAATCGCGCCACAAACCCTTCCGGCCTGCTCGATAGCAACGTCTACCGGTACGCTCTCGCCTCGGCACTCCTTCAGGAGGATCGCTCGGCCGCATCCGATGAAGCCGAATCGATTCTCACCGAAATCGACAGGAGCCTGGACGCTCCGGCCTTCCAGTCTCTCAAAGATGAAATTGCCAGAACTGAAACGTTCGAGATTTTTTCAACCGCGCGAGGCGACGCAGCCTCTTTCCTCTCTCTGTGGAATCGCGCACACCTGAGGTTGGGAAGCCTCGAGGAGGCCAGAGGGCACAACGAACAGGCGCGAATGGCTTTCCGGAAAGTACTGACGTTGCGCACCGATGACCCGCAGGCGCTGCAGAGTATGGCCCGGCTGGCAACCAGCGCGTCCCAGCGAGAGCGTTATTACGCAGCGGCCTTCGCCGCTGATCCGTTGTCGCTGCCTCTGGTCGAGGAGTTCCGTCGCGCGCTGGACAAAGAGGCCCTGGCCGCGGCGGCGGGAGATACAACCGGCGCCAGGATGCAGCGCGCAATCATCGCTGCTCACGGCGATCGAATCTCCGAATCGAACAAGCTTCTGCTGACCCTGGCGAAGCAATTCCCGGGAAGCGTCACCCTGCAGTATCTCCTGGCGCGGAATGCAGCCGTGCTGGGAAACATCGAACCAGCCCGCTCCCTCGTCGGAGACAAACGGCTGCCGCTGCCCGCCCGCCGTGAGCTGGAGTCGGCTGTGAGCAACGCCGCAGACCGTTCGTCACGAGCTGTGGCACTTCTCGGCGCCTCTGCAGATGGATCCGCGCGGTCCGTGGATGCGGCCGATCTTCGCTCTCTCTTGCTGCTGCTCCAGTCAGAGGCGATCACCCCAGGCGAGAGGGTAAGGCTGGATACCCAGGACTTTCAGAGCAGCGTTCAGTTTGACGCTGTGACGGCAAGAGATCAGGCTTCAACGACATTCCGTGCCGGCTCAATCGGAACAGTCCCGTTCCTTTTTCCCTCCCCTGTGCGCTTTGCCGGCCAGTTCGACGCCTCCGCTCTTCTGAATCTCGAATATCACATTCTGGGGATGACAGAAGTAGACGGTCGGGAGAGCGTTCTGTTGGAACCACTACGCCTGACGAGGCAGGAACGATGACGCGAGCTACGCTCCTTCTGGCTTGCCTGATGGCATTCGAAAGCACAACTCGGGCATCGTCCCTGGTCGAGGCGGTCATGGCCTGGGCACCTGCGTCGAATGTCTTGATCGTCGCTCACGGCGGACCGCGGCCGACCGTCACGGCCTATTCCATGAAAGGTGCGATCCTGTGGTCGCGTCCAGGACTGGCCCATCCATCCTTTGTCGTGACGGACAAAATCGGTTCCCGCGTTGCCATTCTCAGCGCTCTCGATGACGCGGTGCAGATCGTGGAGTTGAATTCGGGAGGCTCTCGAAGAGTCGAGACCCCGGCCACACCGGTTGCAGCGCGATTTGAAGAGAGTGCCGTGGTCGTGTTGTGCCGTGACGGACGGAAGCTGGTGCGAATTGCCGACGGTACGATTTCGATGAGTGTCGATCTTCCGGCTGATGCTTCATTTCTCGCAGGAGCTGGAGGCTCTCTGTGGATTTACTCTCGACTGACGGGCGACCTCATCGAGTTCGATTCCGACACTCTCTCGATTCGGAGCAGAGCGGTGTTCGACCGTTTTGCGTCGGATCTGGAAGTAGACGACAGACACGCGTACCTCGTCTACCCCAGGGAGGGAACGGTGGAGGTGATCGCACTGCCAGAAATGACATTGGCCGGCCGGCTGAACGTCGGGGCTGTACCGATCGACCTCATTGTTCAAAAGGGGGGAACGGCCCTTACCGCTACTGTGCTGCACGTTGCAGACCCCGCTTCGCGGGCCATTTACGCGAATGAATCGACGCAGTCATTCGCAGCAGCGTTCGGACGGGGGCTCCTGCGCGGCCTCCTTGGGTTCGGACTGCTCTCCGGTACGAGCGCTCAATTTCCGGCCCCCATCGATCGCATCCTGGCGGATGGAAATCGCATGCTCGCCTACGATTCGGCGGGCCGCGCTCTCTACAGTTTCGGTGGCAAAAAATCCCATCTCCTGGCCACGAGCGTTCCTCGCGGTGGCTACACCTTCGTGGAGCAGGGGATCGCCTGGTGGGACGAGACAGGGAACCGTCCGGTGATCATTCCCAGTCCCTGAACTGTCACCGGTCTCCAAACGGCCTTGCGCGCCCGGTACAGCCGTTGCAAACTGTAATGAAAGGTTCGCCTGGACACCGATGGAAGACAAAACACGCTGCCTGCGATGCAACCGGTCGATCGACGCCAGCGCGCGCATCTGTCCGTTCTGCAACTATGAGCAGATGGTGGTGTCTGTCTCAGGCGACAAGCCGGCAACCATCCCCCTCCGGCCGCCCGTTTCGCCGGATGTTTCGCCTCCCCCGCTTCCGTCGCGCAATACCGGTGACGGACTCCGCTACCTGAGTAGAGGCCTGATGATCCTTTCGGGGATCGTGGTCCTTGCGGCGACCTTCGCGGTTGGAGCGCTCGTAAACAACCTTGGCAGCCGAAATCGTCTCACTCGTGACAAGACCCCGCAGCCGATCGTGACCGACACCGCTCCTGCATCCCGCGGAAACTCGCTCGGGGATCTCACCCTCGTTCCCGTTCAGGATCCTACGGCGACTATCGGAAGGTCGATTACCTCCGCACCCATCGCCGATCCCGATCACCAGGTGCCTTCCGAGTTTCAGAGGCGGGACGCCACTGCACTTCCCGCGCAGAAATACTCAGAGATTCTGAAGTCCCAGGAACCGCAGCCTACTGTGACGCCCGCGGGAGGAGCGATCGACCCTCGTACTTTGCCGGCGGGATTACCCGAGCAGCAGGTGGCGCAGGCCCGGAAGACACCGCAGCCGGAGAAATCACCTGCTGAGATCTCTCCGACGCCTGCGCCCGCGCCTACAGCTGAAGTGTCGCTGTTCAAACCGCCGGTGCCTATCGATCAACCGTTGCCGGATTTTGATCGCCGGCGCGAGATCAAGGAGAGCGGAACTGTCCACCTCAGCCTCACGGTAGGGACCGACGGCCGCGTGCACGAAGTGCGCATCATCAAAGGTATGGAGGGGATCACCGCCCGCGTGATCGCCGCGGTGCAGCGATGGAAGTTCAAACCCGCCACCCGCAACGGCGAACCGGTGGAAGCAACGTTTGATACGGAACTAACCTTCAACCCCATCGACCGATGAAAAAAATCGACTGTATCAACTGTCGGCATCGCATCGATGCAATGGCCAGAATCTGTCCTTACTGTGGAGCCGATCCTCGGACGGGCCGCAAGGAGGACACGTCCGCAATTCTCGAGACGCACTTTCCAAAGCGTCAGACTCTGACGACCCGCGAGCGCCTTCTCGATTTCGTGCGGATGCGTCAGGCCCTCGCCCTCACCGTCGTGGCCATTATCTTTTTCGGATTGCTCATGGCCGTGCATTCTGTGATCACGCGCAGAAACGAGTCCGTCTCCAGTCAGGCACCTGCCATCCCGTTGACGGAGATCGCCGATCTGAGCAACGACTCGAAACTACAGCAGGACGTCCCCATGCCTCCTCTGGAGTTTGCCTACGACGGCAAGGCGCGCAACATGCGCACGCTTCTGATGGAGCCGGGAGCTGTCGTTCCGGTGCCGTCGCCTGATCCGTCCGCCACTCCCCTCCCGTCGCCCACTCCTGCATCGGTTCGACCACCGGCGGCACCCCGACCGGAGAGTCTGACTCCCGGCTCACCCGCTCCGGCTGCGACCCCGTAACGGCGTCGTTCCTGAAACCCGGTCTCCGGTAGAGGCTGTTTGCTTTGCCCGGTCCCACTCCTCCACAACCGCCAGATGAACTTTTCTCCGCACCTTCTGCATGTTCGTGAGCTGCACGGACGGATGGAGGCGGTTGGTCAGCAGAACGATGATCAGATCCCGTGAAGGGTCACACCATACGGAAGTGCCCGTGAATCCGGTGTGCCCGAACGAGCCCTCGGAGAGCATCACGGTCGGGCCCTCAGACTTCGACGACGGGAGCTGCCAGCCCAGGCCCCGGTTTTCTTCCAGTCCGAGCGTGTAGTTTCTGGTCGACAGGTCCACCATGGCCGGCGGGAGCAGCGTACCGTCGTTGCGAAGATAGCTCCGGGCGATGGCGAACACGTCGCGGGCGGTCGCGAACAGACCGGCATTTCCGGCCATCCCTCCCATGTAGTAGGCATTCCCATCGTCGACCTCACCCCAGATCATGTAACGGCGGAACCTCGGGAAACTGAGGCCTCTCTCGGCAACCATGCGCCGCTCGTTACTGTTTCCCCACTCGGTCGCTGCGATGCGATATTTGGCTGGCGGAGGAGGGTTGAACATGGAATCGCGCAACTCCAGCGGCCCGAAAATATACTCGCTGGCCATGTCTTCGATCTTTCGCTTGCAAATCCTTTCCAGTGCCAGTTGCAGCAGCACGAAATTGAGACAAGAGTAGATTTCCCGAGTGCCCGGTGAATAGCGCAGCGGCCGCTTCACAAGAGCCCGCAGATAGGCCGTATCTCCGATACCCTCGGCGTACAACGGATACCAAGCCTGAAATCCGGCGCGGTGAGTCAGTAGATCCACGAAGGTGATGTCCCGCTTGTCCGTTGTGGCGAGCTCGGGCAGGTAAACGGAAACACGGTCAGCCAGCGCGAAGGCGCCCTCGGCAGCCATGCGCATGATCAGAGTTCCGGTGATCAGCGGCTTGGTAAGCGAAGCCACGTCGTACATCGTGTCGAGAGACGTAGGAATCTTGGCGGGCTTGATGACGGAGCGTCCCAGAGCTCCTTCGCTGAGCACGCCAGAGCGGTTCCCGATCGCGTACACAGCTCCCGGGAAACTGCCGACGTCGATCTCCGCTTCGAGCAGTCGATCGAGTTTCGACTTGATGACCTCGGCTAGTACCGCGTCGGGAGAATCCGCCTCGGCCGCCTCTCCTGGCGTCGGACTCGATTCAGTCGCGTTATGCTCCACTACCGCCCGTCCATTCCCAATCCGCAGGGCCGCCTTGAAAAATGCTGCCGGAATCCAGGACTCGCTCAATCGATTGTAACAAACCAATGCGACGCCAGGGCTCCGGGTTGGGCGACGTCGGGGTGATCAACATGAATGCAATGAGAATGAGTGCCGACCGCATGCCATACTTTCGTCAGCAGAATCTGCGTGGTCCGGACCCGTGTGGAGTGCCGGTCAGGAAACTGCTAAGATCCGCCGTCTTCAATCGCGAACGCCAGGTGTCCGACTAAATGCTTCGTCTCGACAAGCTAGAGATCTCCGGCTTCAAATCATTCTACGAACCCGCTGAATTGCGCTTCCCGGCCTCACTGACCGCAGTCGTCGGTCCGAACGGGTGTGGCAAATCGAACATCTCCGACGCCATCATCTGGGTTCTCGGCGAACACCGCGCCAGCCAGATCCGCGGGGCAACGATGGAGGACGTGATCTTCCAGGGTTCAGCTCGCCGTCGTGCTCTGGGAATGGGAGAAGTGACGCTGACGCTCAGTACCGACAACGGCCATCCCGTGGCCGAAGACGGGAAGATCACAATTCACCGGCGAGTCTTCCGCAATGGCGAATCAGAGTTCCGCTTGAACGGGCGTCGCGTGCGGATGAAGGACATCGCCGACATCCTCATGGACACCGGGCTGGGAATCAGACAGTACTCGGTTATGGAGCAGGGAAAGATCGACCAGATCATTTCCAACAAGCCTCAGGACCGTCGTCGTCTCATCGAAGAAGCAGCGGGGATCACAAAGTACAAGACCAAGCGGCGGGCAGCGGAACTGAAGCTGGAGGAGACTCAGGCGAACCTTCTGCGGATCGACGATACGCTGGCCGAGATCAATCGCAATCTGAACTCATTGAAGCGCCAGGCTTCGAAGGCTCGCCGTCATAAGGAGCTCATCGACCAGCTCTCCACAGCCAAGCGTGCACTGTACGCGGGCAGAGCGATCATCGCCGGCGCCGAACAGAAGGAGAGCGAACGTGCCGTCGAGGACGCCGTGGCTCTGGAGGGAGAAGCGGCGGCAATGCTTGCTACTCAGGAGGCAGACCTGGCCGACACGCGGGCCAGCCTCAGCGACCGCTCCTCGCTTGCTTCGCGGATTCGCGAAGACGTGGCCCGGCTCGGTTCGGAGGCAGACAGGCTCCGTTCGTTTCTCGAACAGTCCGAAAACAATCTGGGCGATCTGATGGGGCGTCTCGACGTATCCCGAGGCCAGGTCGCTGAGCTCGAAGGCGAGGGTTCGGAGCAGCGTCAGCTGCTTCACGACAGGACAGCCGATCTGGACAGCGCCACTGAGCAGCGCGACCACCTCCGAGGAGTGGCCGACGACCTGGAGCGCACGCGCCAGGAACATGCGGACGAAGTGCGCATGAATGAAAAGATCCTCACTGAATCCCGTGAGAATCTGATGCGTGTCATCGCCCGGATTTCGGAGTCCCGGAATCAGGT
>JBDTRY010000014.1:0-38239 GCA_039931435.1 Acidobacteriota bacterium
CCCGTGAGAATCTGATGCGTGTCATCGCCCGGATTTCGGAGTCCCGGAATCAGGTTCATCAGATCGAGATCGCCGTCGAAAAATGTGAGTTCTACCTTGGGAAGCTTAACGAAACGGCATCCCGCCATGCCCAGGGTCTGGGCAACGCTCGCGATCGGGTAACCGTTGCCGAGCAGACGGTGAAAGCCTGCGAAGAGGCTTTCGAAAACGCACGGATTCGAACGAGTCTGGCGGTTGAGCAGCGCGGCACACTTACGGAGAAGCGCGATTCCATGCGGGAGTCGCTGGCGAGCTCTCGCGATGTGATCTCTCAGACGACATACAAGATCGATTCGCTGCGCACCGTGCTCATTTCCCTGGAATCTCAGGAGGAAGAGGTGCGACGAGCGATCATCGATCTCGTACCGAACGCAGCCTCCGCCGCCGAATCCGTTCGCGCCGCCGAGGGGTTCGAGGCGGCGCTCGATGTTCTGCTGCGGGACATCTCCAAAGCCGTAGTCGTGGAAAACACACGCGGGGCGATCGATGTCCTTGGCCGCTTGCGCGAGCGTGAGGCCGGCCGCGGAGCTTTCATCAACCTCGGCTATAGATCCGAGATCGAGGGGACCCGAAGAGGTAACGCCGCCGAGCTCATCATCGGCGAGGGTCCGGTTGCAGACGCGGTTCGCGCAGCCGTTCCTGAGGCCTACATCGTCGACTCGCTCGAGGAGGCGCTGGACCAGGCACGGACACGACCTCACGCCACGCTGGTCACGCGCGACGGCGATGTCGTCCGCGGACCGCTGGTCGTCGGCGGTCGGAAGCAGTCTGCGCAACCAGGTCTGTTTTCGATCAAACGGCAGTTGTCGGATTTCGAACGGGTGCTCGGCGCCGAAGAAGAGCGGGCCGGTAGCATTGCCCGCGAACTCGAATCCGTTGAGACGGAACTACGAGCCGCTGACGACGAAAGAATTGTCTCCGAGGAGCGCCAGCGCAGCGCCGAGCAGGAGTGGCGTGACTCCGCCAGCGCCCGCGAGCGCCTGATGGAGGAACTGGAGCGGTTCGAAAAGGACCTTGCTGTTGCTTCCGAGGAGTCCTCGCTGTACGAAGAAGAGAAAGCGCAACTTCTGGTGCGCAGGGATGAGGCTCTGGCAGAGTTGCAATCGCTGGAACGATCGGAGGCATCCACACACGAAACGATTCGGACCAGCGAAGCGTCGCTCCAGACCGCGCGCCAGCAGTTCGAGAGCGTCACGGAAACGGCATCGAAGAGCCGCGTGGAACTCGAATCAGCCATCGGCGTCGTGAACGCGGCAGCCCGGGAGCATGAAAACCTGAGCCGGATCGTCGGGTCGATCGTCTCCCGCACCACGCAGCTCGAGAAGGAAATCGAGACGATGGTTGCCCGTCATGACGAAACGGTCGTAGCCGTCGATCGGGCCCGTGCAGACCTGCAGATCACCCTGGAATCATTCCAGGCCTCGACCGAGCAGCGAGTGTCCGTCGAGGCTGAGGTCGCGGACCTCGAGGAGCGAGTGCGCACCATCGAAGCGCAGGCCCTCTCCGCGCGTGAGCAGTGGAACTCGAGACGTGACGAACTCTTCGGAGCGGAACGCCGGCTGGATCGAGCCCGTAGCGCCTTCGACCTTCTCCGCGAACAGGTCTCGCTCGACCTTCATGCCGGGCTCGATGCTCTGGCCGACGTCGAGCCTCCTGCCGACGAGAATGCTCGCCTGTCGCTGGAGGAGGAAGTCTCGAAGCTGAGCGATCAGCTGGAGAAAATTGGTCCTGTGAACGTCCTGGCCATAGACGAACATCGCGAGTTGGAAGAACGCGAGATCTTTCTGCGGACGCAGCGTGACGATCTGGTACAGGCCATCGAGTCTCTGCGGAGTACGATCCGCAAGATCAACCTCACATCCCGGGAGCTCTTCCGCGAGGCCTTCACCGCGGTAAACGAATACTTCAAGGAGATTTTCAGCTCTCTCTTCGGTGGCGGTGTGGCCGGGATGCAACTGCTCGATGAAGACGACATTCTGGAGAGCGGGATCGAACTGGTGGCCCAGCCTCCCGGCAAGAAGACCCAATCGATCACTCTACTCTCCGGCGGCGAACGCGCTCTAACGGCCCTGGCGCTGCTCTTCGCCATCTTCCGATTCAAGCCCAGCCCATTCTGCATCCTCGACGAGGTGGACGCCCCGCTGGACGAGGTGAACAACGAACGCTTCGTTCGTCTGGTTCGCGAAATGGCCCGCGATACTCAATTCATCGTCATCACGCACTCGCGGCGAACGATGGAAGCGGCCGACGCCCTCTACGGCGTGACGATGGAAGAGGCGGGATGCTCGCGCCTGGTTTCTGTTTCCTTCGCTGAACTGGAGTCGTAGCCACGAGTTCGCGAACCGCTTCCGGCAGCTCCGCCGGCAATGAGAGCGGCGGTAAAAAACCAGCCCACTCCCAGTCCGATCAACCCCGAGGCAATGACGTCGGAGGGCCAGTGCCGGAAGGCGACCACCCGTGACATTCCGATGCCGAGCGCTGCCAGAAGCGCGAAGACACGCAGAGCGAACGAACGCGAACTGAAGATCAGTACACCGGCAAGTGCAAAAGCTCCGACGGTGTGACCGCTCGGAAACGAACTCGATGCCGAGGCAATGAACGAATAGGGACCGAGCCAGAGTTCGGGGCGGGTGCGGTCGACGAAAATTTTCAGAACCTGGACTCCCAGTCCTCCGGCGATACCCGCGCAGGCCATGGCCAGGGCGGTCTGCCACCATCGGCGAATGCACAGGGCCACGCCGCCGAGCGCAAAGAATCCGATAAGGAGTAGCGGATTCATGCCGCCTCCGAGACGGTTGAGAAGACGGATCGTCCACAAACCTTCCTCAGTCCGCGCACTCTCGGCGATGACGACGAGAGGCCCATCCAGAAACAACCAGGTCAGAGCGATAAGGGCGGCCCCGACTACGATTGCCAGCAGCGGCCTCTTCAGCCCCAGACTTCGCGCCTGCGCGCTGATCCGGGCGGGCACCAGCTTCAGGTCACTCTTGAACACGCTCCAGGGTTCGCCTAGTGCTCCAAGGCGGCCGTGAAAGAGGGAAAGGGTGTAGAGACCAGCCAGCGTCCAGAAAACGATGTCCCAGCTCGGTGCTTCACGGCCGAGAAACGAGCGCTCGTTGAGCGGCAGCTCTGCTCCGACGGTCTTCTCGTTTAACCACATGACAGGGTCCGGCCAGAAGAGAGCCAGGACGAGCAGGGCGATGAAGCCGGTAGAGCTCCAGAGCACAGCAGACCGCCTCGGGCCACTGGCCGCCTCAGCGTCTGCGATAGACATCGAACGTTTTGCCTTTCATTCGCACCTGGTCGATCTTGACATACCGACGGATGAACTCCTCACCAAGCTGCTGGACCTTATCGCTCTGCGCCGCAACGATCAATGGTTGCGTGGTGAACTTGTCCGAAACTGCCGCGTCCGACCCGATGTACTGCACGTGAGCGAAAGACGCAGGCATGTTGCGGCTCCACAGGTACGGCGAGCGGAACAAGGCAATGCGCTCTCCCGGCACGTTCAGCCGATCCAGAGAGGCAATCAGCGGAGCCGTCGAGCCGAATCGGTTTGCGAGGGGGATCAGTGCGGCAGCCGCGAAGACGAGAGGAAAAAGGGAAGTGATCAGCAGGGCCACCGTCGAAGCCAGAAGACGCTGCCTCGAAACCAGGACAGCGACAATCGCCACCAGCGAAATGATGGCGGTCAGAACCAGAAGCGCAGTGACGAGCCCGCCTCCGAGAGCGGCATACTCGGCACTTCGGGCCATCAACCCTGGACGCATGAAGAGCGCACTGACAGCCCCCACACCGAGCAATGACAGAACGACGAGATTTCCCATCGCCCCGACCCGCGTCCAGCGATCGCGGACCGTGGAGTTCACGAAATGAGCAGCGATCAGGGAGGCCGGCACCATCGCCGGGACCATGTAGATATCGAGCTTACTGCTGATCAGAGAGAACGGGATCAGAACGGCCAGAAACCAGCTCAAGGAAAACCTGAGCGACTCCCTGTCGCGTTCGCTGTACGAGCGGCGGAACAACGCCACGAAGGCCGCAATCACCAGCATGAACCACGGGAAAAACGTCAAGGGAAAGCGCACGAGGTAAAACCACGGCGGGGCTCGATGGACCCAGGAACCAACGGCGCGATCGATGTTCTGTTTGATCAACAGCTCGCGCGCGTAATCCCCGCCTCCCTGCATGATGGCCGGTATGAGCCAGAGAAGCGGGATGAGCGCCGCCACGGCGATGCCCGTCAGGTAGGCACCCTTCGGCAGACGCCGGCGCCTCAGTCCCTCGAGAATCATCAGCATCAACACCATGACGAAGGCCATCGGCCCCTTGATGAGAATGGCCACGCCGACGGCGATTCCGGCCCACAACGGCTGGCGTGCGTCTCCATCCCGGAAGAGACGGAACAGGCAGAGAACGGCGATGCCGATCAATGCCGTAAATTCGAGGTCCATTCGCGCGGTCTGCGCCAGTCCCCAGATGAGATAGAACGATCCGAAAAGGATCGATGGCATCCATCCCGGATCCTCATCGAAGAGCTCGCGCGCCATCAGTCTGATGATGAGCAGTAAAGCGACGTACCCGACGATCGAAGGGATCACGTAGGGCCAGAGCGTTGTGGTGCTCGCGAGAACGGTAAGGGCGTAAATGAACCAGAAATGGAGAGGTGGTTTATGGCTGTAGGGACTCCCGTTCAGCAGGGGAAGCAGGATTCTGTCCGAGGAGTGCATCTCACGGATGACCTGACCGTATTTCGTCTCGTCTCCGACGTAAAGGTCACGTTTCCAAGGAGAAAGGAGAACAGTTCCGGCGAGGACGACCGTGAGCACACCCATCATTACCCCTCGGGTCATCGGTGGCGGATTATATCCTGCTCCGGTCAGGCTCACCGGGCTGAGGAGCCTCGTGGGCCATCCGGAGAACCCGGCGCGAACAGCCACTTCGGCCCCAATTGGCCAGGGATGCGGCAGGTCTCGGTAAACAATCGCGCCACGTCGTCATTTGGAGTAGGGTGGCCGGGATCGAAGTCCTCCCGAGGACCTCCGGAGTGGTAGAATTTTTGAGATAGAACATCCGACAGAAGGAGGGTTCGTGGATGTCGAATTCGGCGAAAGAGATTGAAGAGGTTCTGGCAACGCAGGATGAGGAATTCCGTCACTGGATTCAGGAACACCACCAGCACGAAGAACGGCTGGCGCTGCTCGCACAGAAATCTACTCTCAGCATCGACGAAGAGCTCGAAGAGAAGCATCTGAAGAAACGGAAGCTGTTCTTGAAAGATCAGATGGCCGCACGCATCCGCGGCTACGAAACGCGAGCGGCGCACGCCTGATCGGACTCGCTCCGATCCTTCTGCTCGCGGTCCGCGGCGGACTCGCACCTCGCCGCATGTTCCCCGCGAATCATCATGCGCACAGGCCGGGGGTTCCAAACGGAACCCCCTTTGCATAAGATCGCGCTGAAACGGAGCGAAGCCACTTTGTCAAATCGACTGCCCTTTGCGCCGGAAGGCTGGCTGTTCATCCTTCCGACGATCATCCTGGCCGGGTTCGCCCTGCTCATCCAGTGGTACATCGCGGCCATCGTCCTCGGAGCCGTGGCCGCATTTCTGATCAACTTTTTCCGGGATCCGCGCCGCGCCGGATCGGAGCGGCATGTGGACATTCTCTCGCCCGCGGACGGGACGGTCGTGCAGATCAAGGACCTCTCCGACGGCGAGGTCTGGCCGGGGATGACCCGTCAGATCAGCATCTTCATGTCGGTATTCGACGTTCACGTCAACCGCGCTCCCATTTCCGGTAAGATCACGCACTATCGATACAACCCGGGCAAGAAGATTGCGGCCTTTTCCGAGAAATCGTCAGCGGAAAACGAACAGAATCTGATTGTCATCGA
This sequence comes from Acidobacteriota bacterium, assembly GCA_039931435.1. Taxonomy (GTDB): domain Bacteria; phylum Acidobacteriota; class Thermoanaerobaculia; order Gp7-AA8; family Gp7-AA8; genus JBDTRY01. The sequence goes on from JBDTRY010000014.1 coordinate 5,935, forward strand.
GGGAGAACACACAACCGTGGCCTTCAAGCAGATTGCCGGACTTCTGGCCCGGCGGATCGTTTTCGACAAGAAAGAGGGCGACTCGGTTGCTCGCGGGGAGCGAATCGGGATGATCAAGTTCGGATCGCGCGTGGACATCTTCCTGCCCGCCGGCGCGAACATCCGTGTGAAACTCCGCGAAAAAACAAAGGTCGGCTTGACCATTCTGGCCGAGCTGGAGACCACCAGTTGAACCGCGACGACGTACGCCGCGTCCGAAGACGGGGCGTCTACGTCATTCCGACCTCGCTCACCGTCCTGAATATCTTTTTCGGCTTCATGGCCATTCTGCTCAGTTTTCGCGGAATGCAGGCCACGGTGCTCGGCGACAACGCCGAGGCCGCCCACCTCTTTCAACGTGCCTGCTGGTCCCTTCTCGTGGCCGCGGTCTTCGATACTTTCGACGGACTGGTGGCCCGGCTGATGAACGCCACCAGTGAGTTCGGCAAAGAGTACGACTCCCTGGCAGACGTCGTTACATTCGGGGCCGCTCCGGCAATTCTGGTTTACAGCTGGTCACTTCACGTCTGGGGCCGTCTCGGGGGCGGAATCGCCTTTCTCTTTCTGGTGGCCGGGTCGTTGCGTCTGGCACGGTTCAACATTTCCACAGCGAAGGTCGATCATCGATATTTCATAGGTCTTCCCATCCCGGCCGGAGCGCTGACCATCGCCTCCATCATCAACTACGCGCCAAGCCCTGTCACCGATCCCGGTTTTGCCGCTGTCATGCTCGTCGTCACCGCGGGACTGGCCTTCGCCATGGTCTCGACGGTGCGCTACCGGAGCCAGAAGTACGCCAATCTCCAGAAGGAACGGTCATTTGCCTACGTCATCGTTCTGGCACTCATGCTCGTGATCTTCTATCGCTGGCCGGAAGAGTTTCTTTTCGTGTCAGCAATCAGCTACGTTGTTTCGGGGCCGCTGCTGAAGCTCTGGTCCATTGCATTCCCGGCCGTTCCTGCGGGCCCGTCACATCCGGACGACGGCGACGTCGTGGCCAGCGAGGCCGCGGTCAATGCCACCTGAGGTGGGAGGAACGGCCGGATCGAAGCAGTCGGGCTACCGGCTGGCGATCGTCAATCCGCTTACCCTGGCAGGCAAAGAGGTGCAGTCGATTCTTCACGAACGCGGCATCGCCTACCGGGAGGTCGCGCTGGTGGCCACCGCCGAAGATGAAACCGGCTCGGTTACTGAGCTCTTTGATGAAGCCGCCTACGTACAGCCGGCGGCGAACGAAACGCTGAGCGGATTCGACGTCGTATTTTTCTGTGGCCCGGCCGAGGTGAATCAACCGTGGATTGAGAAGAGGGAGGACCTGGGGTTCATAGCCGTCGACCTCTCAGTCCCGAGCGCCGGCTCGTCCCCTTCACTGTTCGTGGCTGGTGTAAACGACGGGCAGCTGAAGAAAGAAACGAACCTCATCACCTGTCCGCACCCCATCGCCACACCGCTCATTCTCCTGCTGGCAAAGCTGCGCGAGGTCACATCCGTCGAGCTCTGCGCAGCAACCGTCATTCAGCCGGCATCGGTATTCGGCCAGCAGGGTATCGACGAGCTTCTCCAGCAGAGCATCAACGTTCTCAACATCCAGGGAGTGTCCAAAGAGGTGTTCGACAGGCAACTGGCTTTCAACCTCTACCCTGCCGTAGACGGCGATCGCGACCGGTCCACGGTGGTGGCGCAGGTCAACACAGTCCTCGACGATCTCGTTCCTCTGGCCTTGACGATCATTCAGGGCACGACGTTTCATTCGCACAGCTTTTCGCTTTTCGTTCAAACGCGTGGCGAAACAGGCGTTGCGGAAATCACTGCCGCTCTGTCGCAGGCCGCCGGCATTCGATTCGCCGACTCGGCCGAGAGTTTGAGCACGCTCGACGCGGCAGGACAGGATCAGGTCCTGATCGACGCCATCAAAGCCGACCCGGAAGTTGACGAAGGGATGTGGATCTGGATGGTCAGCGACAACCTTCGCCGGAGTTCCGCGTTGAATGGCGTCATACTCGCGGAAAATCTCCTGCAGCGTTTCTACCCTGCCGCGCAGTAACGTCGGAACATTGGGCGCCGATCGCGTCGCTCGCTCGGGATGACATGTCGTTCATTCGCGCGGGGTTTTCATTAGAAACCTCTAGCGAACTGTCATCCTGAGCGTCGAGCGAAGGATCTCTTCCACCTTCCCCGTCGCCGCCGCGATGAACGGCACGATCTTCGTTGAAGAGATCCTTCGGTCGCGTTGCTCCCTCAGGATGACAAGTTATCCACCGCGCATAAAAACGCCGGGAGTCAACACGAGTGTGAGACTCGGTTGTGCTTACTTCTTCTCTTTGGCTCCTCGGAGGTCTTCCAGAATCTGGGCGGCATGGGAGGCGGGATCCACTTTCTTGTAGACCTTCCGCACCCGCCCGTCCCGGCCGATCCAGTACGTCCCCCGAACGACACCCCATGACCGGCGGCCGTAGAGATTTTTCTCTTTCCACATTCCATACATCTTCACCACGTCGGAGGTTTCGTCCGAAAGCAAGGGGTAGTTCAGGTTGTACTTTTCCCGGAACTTTTCATGACTCTCCACGGAGTCCGTTGAGACTCCGAGGACGATGGCACCTTCTTTCTGAATATCTCCAATGGCGTCCCTGAAGGCGCATGCTTCCTTCGTGCATCCGGGGGTATCGTCCTTTGGATAGAAGTAGAGGATGACATCCTTTCCTTTGTAATCCCGAAGAGAGATTTCCTTCTCGCCGGTTGACGGAAGCTGAAAGTCAGGCGCGCGGTCACCCGCCCTCGGTTCGAAAAAATCCTGCATCGTTTCCTCCTGGTGACTCCTCGTTTGCAGATCGCAACGCGGGGCTGCGGCATTCTATCCGATGGACTTCTCAGAGGGCTTTCCGAGGGCCGCAATCCTCGAACATGCCTCTCGCAGAGCGTCGAAATCCTTCGCAAAACAGAAGCGCAGCAGACTCTCTCCCCGGGACGACTGATAAAAAGCCGTTCCCGGTACTGCCGCCACGCGTGCTCTTTCGAGCAGCCCGTCTGCTGCTTCACGCCCTGTGGCGAAGCCGGCTCCCGTTACATCGGCCAGCATGTAATAGGCCCCCTGCGGCACGAAGGGACTCATTCCCGTCGCCGTCAGTGCAGCGGTAAGCATGTCTCGTTTTTTCTGATAGTCGCTGCAGAGGTTTTCGTAATAGGACGGCGGGACGTCCAGTCCTCGCGCTACACCCCATTGCAACGGCGTGGGCGCGCAAACATAGAAGAGATCGTTGACCAGTCCGATCTTCGAGGCGATTTCCGCAGGCGCGGCAACGTAGCCGATCCGCCATCCGGTGATGGAAAAGGTCTTCGAGAATCCGGAGATGGTGATGGTCAGATCGCGGCAGGAGTCGATGGAAGCCATGGAAACGTGCTCACGTCCGTCGTAGACAATGTATTCGTAAATCTCATCGGTAAAGGCCCAGGCGCCGTTCTCTCGGCAGAGCGCGCCGATCTTCTCCAGATCCGATCGTGAAAAAACTTTTCCGCACGGATTGGAAGGAGCGCAGACGACCACCCCGCGGGTGCGCGGGGTGAAGGCGGCTCGCAGCGCATCGAAATCGATGGACCAGTCCGGACCCGAGAGCGGAACCAGGCGTGCTGTGACCCCGAGAATCTTCAGCGTGTTCAGGTGATATCCATAGAAAGGCTCGAAGAGGATGACCTCGTCGCCCGGATTGAGGGTGGCCATCGCTGCCGCGGCAAACCCGCCGGTGGAGCCTACGGTAACCACGATCTGGGTGTCGGGATCCACGCTGAAGCCGTTAAAGTCCTGAATCTTCCTGGCGATTTTCTGCCTAAGGAGATCAATACCCTCCATTTTGGAGTACGTCGCCCTCGAATCTTCGATGGCGGCGATGGCGCCCTGCTGAATCTCCGGAATGGTGGGGAGATCGCAGATGCCCTGGCCGAGATTGATTCCTCCGACGCGCTCGCACTCACGCGACATGCGCCGGATGTCGGACTGCACAAAATCTCGAACACGGTCGCTGATCTGAAACCGGGATGTCGATTGCAGGGAAGTCATGGCCGTATAGTTTATCGCGAGCGGCCTTTGCCGAGGAGTAGGGGCCCGGATGGCGGTCGAACGACGCCTCTCCGGAATCGGGAATGCCTTTCCGGGCCCTGGCGTTCTTTGGGATGCCGGTGCCGGAAAGGTTCAAAACAATGAGCAGTTCCCGGTACATAGTTTTTGCACTATTCCTCTCCCTGGCTGTTGCAGTCGATGCTCGGGCCCAGGTCAATGACACCTACGTCATTCCTGTCTCCGCCAGTCTCCCCGGCGACTTCGGCACATTCTGGTCGACCGAGTTCAACATCTTCAATCCTCAGAGTCATGCGCTGAAGGTGCGCCTGATCTTTCTGCCCACCCTGACCGGCCAGGCCATCCAGGTGACGGTTCCCGTGGCGGCGAACTCCAACGCCTGGGCCCAGGACGTCCTCGATGAAGTGTTCGACGAAAGCGGGACCGGTGCCTTGCTCGTGGCCACCTTCCCCGAGGACAATCCAGGAGTTCCGGACGACGTGCTCTCCAGATCGTTTCTGGTGAACACGAAGACTTTCAACAACGCACGTACGGGAACGTTCGGGCAGTTCGTGCCGGCGGTGTGGAACGGTCTTCTCGATTTCGACAGCGACGGCATTACCTCGATCGCTCACGGCATCCGCAACGGAGGCTCATCGAATTTCCGGACAAACGTCGGAGCGGCCAACCTGGGCCGCAGTACGGCCACTCTGAAGGTGGCCGTATACGACGCTGCCGGAAGACTGATCGATACGGTCCCCTTCATCATTCCCTTCATGGGACACCTGCAGCAACGTCTTCCGGTCTCGGTCGATCACGGCTCGGTCGAATTCTTTCTGAACGATCCCTCACAGGAAGCGGTGGTCTTTCCGTACGTCTCCATCATTGACAACACATCCGGCGACGCGGTCTACATGTCCCCCGTTCTTCTGGCCAGCCCCTCGGTGCTGTTTCAGAAGGCGGCCGCACACCAGGAGCTTGGCAAGAAAATCGGTCTGGAAACGGCGCGGGCGGTGGCCGCCAGTGCACGCGATCTCGGCCTGGCCGGAATGGTCTCGACGGAAAACGGGGCAAGGATCGGACGTCCATCGGGCATCTGAGCGCAGAAGCCGTCGACGCGTCGCAGGTCTCGGACCCGCATCGGCCAGGCGAAAAGCGACTCAGTCCCTCGCCCCGCGAGAGCGGGGAGAGGGTGGCGAGCGAAGCGAGCCGGGTGAGGGGCAGCGCTGCATACGACGCGTTAGCAAGCGTCGTCGGCCTGGGGCGGACTCCGTGTGCGGCGACGTACTGGCGGAGCACTTAATTCACCGAAGCCATGTTCCGGAAGATCTTCGCCAAATGTCAATCGAGTAGCACGACGTTCGATCCCTGGCGATAGGCGGTCGCGTATTCTCTGCGGACCCGCTCGTTGAAGTCATATTCCTCCCGAGGTCGCCGACGTCTCTATTCTGCGTTATGGTTTCTTCGTTCTGCGCGGGTTGCGAGCCGTTCGCTGATGAAACTGATTCTCTCGCCCAGTCTGCATGAGCGACCACAACAAGACTTCATGAACTAGTGGAGTGTAAAGGTTGAAGTGGGACCAAATGGCGCCGGTATTGACGACGTGAGCGAGGCGCGCCGACGAAGGCATAGCGGGACTATGGCGAGGAGGCGCAACAAAGCGCACGGCGTCGAGGCCAAGCCAGATGGTCCCGATTTAGCCTTTACACTCCACTAGTGTCAGCAAGAGTCAGGAAACCGTACTCCGCGATGGAATGATCAGGACAGCGCCGGTGACGTGCATTCCGTTTTTACTACGTGCGTCGTAGGATGGCCGCGATGGCCGCATCTCCGACAGCTCTACGGTTTCCTCGCTGGACACTTTTCGTCCTCGGTTTTGTCGCTTTCGTCACCTCCTTCGGAGCGCACGTTGTCGCCGTGAACCTGCCCGTATACGCGAAGCAGGTCGGGGCTGGCCTGGCGATGATCGGCCTCCTGATCGCCATCTACGACTTCGCGGAGATCATTGCCAAACCTGTCTTCGGCTTCATCGCCGACAGGACCGGAATGAAACCGACGATGCTGGTCGGGCTCGCCGTGTTCTCACTGGCCTCGCTCGGGTTTTTCGCGGTCGACCCGCGACTGCTCCTTCTCGTCCGGCTGTTGCAGGGAGTCGGGGCGGCAGCTCTGTCGATCGTCTCGGCGGCACTCGTGGCGGCATACTTCCCTGAGTCGCGCGGCCAGGCCTTCGGTTTCTATAACGCCATCAAGGGTGCCGGATACGTTCTCAGCCCGGTGGTCGGAGGCGCGATCGTCTGGGCATCGAACTTCCGGATGATCTTTCTCGCCTGCTTCGGAATCGGCGTTGCAGGCTTCCTCCTCTCCCTCACGCTTCCGAAGGTTCCCGCATCGGCCACCTTCAAGGATGACGATGGTGGGGATTTCTCCATCGAACAGTTCGTGTCGGTCTTCAGGAACCGTACGCTCCTGCCCTGGTACCTGATCATCGTCGTGAATATGTTCCTCGTCGGAATCCTCTTTGGCTTTTTGCCGGTGTACGTAAATACGCTTGGCTACGATCAGCTGCGGAACGGCCTCATCATCGGCGCCTCGACGCTCTCCTACCTCCTGGTTCAACCGTTTGCCGGCCGGCTCGCCGACCGAATCGACCCAATCGCCGTCATTTTCGGAGGTCTCGTTCTCTCTGCGGCAGGTGTCGTTCTCATTCCATTCACCCGCGGGCCGCTTCTCATCGCCGTTGCCATCATCGGCGGACTCGGCGTCGGTACCGTGTGGACGAACACCGACACAATGGTCAGCAGGCTCGCCGATCAAGGCAGGATGGCCGCAACGCTCGGAGCCGCGGGATCGTTCAAGGAGCTCGGCGACATGCTCGGGCCGCTGCTCATCGGCGCACTCGGCCAGACACTTGGACTGCGCGCCGCGTTCGTGATCTGCGGCGTGCTCGGATTCCTCTCGATCGCGCTCCTTAAATTCGCGCGCGCAGCGACGCCTCATGAAGGTGTGGCAGAGTAGAAGGGATCTCGGAAGGAGCTAACGTGCCGGGGCATAACGGAGAAGAAAGCGTTTCCTCCGTCGAAATCGAGGTCACCAGATCCGGGTCAGCCTACCATGCCCTTGCCGGATACGAGGAGGCTCCTCCTGACTCGCAACCGACAGGGTTCTGGGGCGCATCCACTTCGATCGGAACAACGCCCAGCAGATCTAACCGCGAGTATGTGGATCAGTGGCTGCAGGATCCCCGCTTTCCCTGGGAGGATCTGGTCGGCCAGCTCTACCTCGGCAGCGAAACCTGAATCGCCAGGATGCGCACGGTGATCGAAGAAAAGCCCCGCAGCGACGAGCATCCGCGGGCGCAGCGGGAAGCGGGACTTCCCACGATGCCGGGCATCGTTGCTTACCGTGGCCAAAAACCCTCGGAGTGTACGCGGGACACGATTCGTCACGGACACGGCGGACGGCGAAGAACTTCCTGCTCGTGCCAGAGTAGCGCCAGCCAGACCAGCCGCGGCCCTTGGGTCAGACGCACACGTTTCACGATCGTATTCGGAGTCGATCATCGAGACCATCTGAGCTCGAGTCGACTCCGTTTTCGACGTTGATCACCGTGTTCGTCACTTTCAAGAGCGCGGTTGCGTAATCGTCGACGGAGTAGTGACCGAAGTACCTGTGGGGCGGGTTGCTGAGGCGAGGTCTACGAAATCGGGCGTATACTTTGGACTGATTCCCACTGCCGATGAGGAAACCTGTCCCGCTCCATCGAGACAGGTGGTGTGCAACTCATCAGTTTCGTACGAACATATGGCAATCACCGGCTTCTGGCGATCATCGGGCGCGCTCGATCCTGTGCCGATCCGCGGTTTCGATCACTCTCAGGCCGCGCCGGATCTGACCTCGTGAGACGACTCGTAGTGACTCTGCTGCTTCTGAGTGGCGTTCCCGCGCTTGCGCAACAGGGTGCCACCATCGACATGACGGGCCGTGTCTCCGCTGCCGGACAGCCCCTTGCGGGTGTGACCGTAACGCTTACTTCCGAAAGGCTGCAAGGAACTCGCGTGGCGATTACCGGAAAGAACGGCGGATTCCTCGTCCCCTTCCTTCCGCCCGGCAACTACGAGCTGCTGTTCGAGCTCGAAGGATTTTCGTCGCTCCGGAAAAGGGTCCGCGTGGCCCTCGGCGCGACAGCGCATGTCGAGGTTCGGCTCGAGATCACGGCGCTCCAGGAGACGATGATCGTCGACTCACCGGATCCCCGGATCCCGGCTGGCACCTCGATCGGGACCACGTTCCGAGCTGCCGAGATCGACCTCCTGCCCGTGGGGCGCGATGTGCGATCCATCGTCCTGCTTTCACCGAGTGCCAGTGGGGAGGAGTCGCTCATGATCGCCGGCGCGCCGTCATGGGACAGCCTGTTTCTGGTCGATGGCGTGGTGGCGAATGAGTATCAGACGGGGCAGCCGCATCCGATCGTGTTCGAGGACGCGATTCAGGAGGTCGTCGTCTTGAGCGGAGGGATCTCCGCGGAGTACGGCCGCTTCACGGGCGGTGTGGTCAGCACGATCACGAAATCGGGAGGCAACGAGTTCCACGGTTCACTCCGCGATCGGGTGACAAATGGTGCGTGGCAGGCACGCACTCCCTGGTCCGGCGAGCCCTCGGCGCTGAACGCAACGAATCACGCTGTTGAGGGAACTCTGGGAGGGTTTTTTCTGCGCGACCGGCTCTGGTTCTTCCTCGCTGCGCGCGATGCGCAGAGTTCGGCGCGTCGGTTCACGAACTTCACCAATGTCCGTTATCAGTCGGATACCAACGACCAGCGTGGAGAAGCCAAGCTGACAGCGCGGCTCTCACCGAGGCATTCGCTGATCGGCTCTTTCGTGACGAGCTCGATCGCGGAGACGAACGTCACCGCCCGATCTCCAACGGGAGTGCTCGATCGGGAAACCTTGATCCCCGAGCGGCGCCAGCCGCTCCGTTTCCTGGCCCTGACATCCACCAGCGTGCTTCCGGCTCAATGGTTCACCGAGGTTCAGTATTCGACCAGGAGCGCGGCGCTCCGCGGAAACGGCGGCCGGTCGACGGACAGGATTCTCGGCACTCTCCTCATGGTGCGCGGTTTGAACGCGACCGCCAACGCGCCGATGGGGTGCGGAATCTGCGGCGACGATCGACGTGACAGCACCGCCTGGTCCGCTAAAGCTTCGCACTATCGAAACACGGGCCTGGGGAACCATACGCTCGTGCTCGGAGCCGATGGATTTCGCGAGAACCGCCAGAATCGCGGAACGCGTTCGTCGAGCGAGTTCTCGATCCAGACGGGGGCGGCGCGAGTCATCGGCTCGGAAGCCTATCCGTTGTTTGGCGCCGGCACGCTCATCTTCTGGACGCCCTACTATGTCGGAGAGCGCGGCAGCGACCTCGGAAGCACCAGCGCTTTCCTCAGCGATCGCTGGGAGCTCAACCCGCGATTCACGCTCAATATCGGCTTGCGCTACGACCGTAATCGAGCCCGGGACGCCCTCGGCCGCGCGATCTCCGATGATTACGGAATCAGCCCGCGGCTGAGCGCGGCCTGGGATCTGCGCGCCGACGGACGTCAGCGGCTGCTGGCGGGGTACGGACGCTACGCCGCAAAGATTCTGGAAGGGGGAGGTTCGCCGCAGCAGGCGGGAGTCTTCAACCAGTTCGTCTGGCGTTACGCCGGTCCGGAAATCAATTCCCTGTCGACGGCCGCGGATCGTCTCCTGTCCACGAGGGAGGCGATGGAAAGGCTCTTCGCCTGGTTCGACTCAGTTGGCGGAGTGGAAGGCCGCGATTTCCTGACGGGAATCACCAATCCTGATTCCAGCGGTGACTTCAACGGCTCGCTGCGCTCGCCGGCTGTCGACGAATGGTCGGTTGGATATCTGGTGCAGGGGACCTCCGGAACGGTGCGATTGGACTACGTGGCTCGCGACTGGAAACACTTCTACGCGGCGCGTGTTGATACTACGACGGGCCAACGCCAGGACTCGCTCGGGAACACGCTCGACGTGGCGCAGTTCGTCAACGATGACGACGGAACGGTCCGAACGTACCATGCGCTCCAGCTTCAGGGATCATGGCAGCGCGGCTCGCTGAGCGCCGGAGGCGGATATAGCCTCTCCAGTCTGCGGGGGAATGACGAAGGGGAAGATGGAGTCGACTCTGCCGCTCCGCGCAATAAGCCCCTCGCTCTCTGGTATCCGGAGCTTCTCGGATACGCACAACGGCGACCTATCGGATACCTGAGGCAGGATCAGCGGCACCGCGCAAGAGTGTGGCTGACGTGGGGAGGTACGGTTGGCCGCGGCTCGCTCCATATCGCGCTCCTGCAGAGATTCGATTCAGGAACCCCGTACTCTGCAGTGGCGGACATCGATCCGACCGGCCGCAGTGGTCCCTTCGACGGCGTGCCACAGAATCCGGGTTATGCGTTGAACCTTCCCACCGTCGCTCCCTACTTTTTCAGCAAGCGTGGGGCTTTCCGCACCGATGACGTGTGGAGTACAGATCTCGGCATCGGATGTGAGCTCGCTGGTCGCCTTCGGCCGCTGTTGAGGATCGAAGTGTTCAACCTTCTCAATCGCGCGGCCGTCGTTTCACCCGGCACGGAAGTGCTCACGCGCCGCAGCGCGGGGGCCAGCTCCGGTCTGCGCACGTTCAATCCCTTAACCGAGAAGCCGATCGAAGGTGTGCATTACGTGCGCTCGGCAAGCTTCGGCCTGCCAACCGGCCCGGAGTCGTATCAGGCTCCGCGACGCTTTCAGATTTCTGTTGGAGTGCGCTTCTAACCGATTACGCACTCATCCCAAGCCGACGCGCCTGACCAATTCATCAAAGCGCGGGTCGGGGCGTAGGGAGTCGAGGCCTGGTTCCACCTTCAGGAACATCATCCAATACTCGCGTGCTCGATACGATTGCTCCAGGTACTTAAACGCCTGATCCTTGTTCCCCACCTTGGCTTGCTCAATGGCGCCCTGGAAATAAAGGCTTCCGCGAGCCGCCCGGAAGCTCATCGCATCGCGTCGCCTGGCCCGCTCGCGCAACAGGCCCGGCCAACCCGAGGTTTGATAGGCTGTCCGATAAGCCTGAATCTCTTCCTCTGGTTCCTTATACAGGGCTTTCATCTTCATCAACCACTCGAACGCTTCAGAGTAATTGCCCTGCATTTCCAGTGTGCTAATGAGCCAATTGTAAGGAGCACCAAACCCCTTATCCATTGCCACCACTCGTTTGAACTGCGTGACGGCTTCCGGATAGCGCCGGGCATAATACAAACACATACCGTACTGCCGCTGACTGGCGAGGGATGTTGGCTCGAGATCGATGGCGGACTTGACTTCAGCGATTGCTGCGTCAGAGCGTCCCTGGCCGTTCAGGTAACGCGAATAGTAGAGATGGGCCAACGACGAATTCGCGTCTAGTGCGACTGCTCGTTCGCATTCCCGACGTGCTGTGTCGAAATCCCATTCGTACGACATTTTGTTCGAGCACAAAACGCTGTGTGCTTCAGCCAGATTGTCGTCCAGGGCCAACGCTTTGTTTACCGCTTCCATCGATCTCTGATACTGCGTGTGAGGGTTGCCGCTGAAATCAGCGAGATGCGCGTTAGCCTTGCCCGCCCATGCCCGCGCGTAATTCGGGTCAAGCCGGACGGCCTGCTCCAAAACTGCAACCGCCTCTTGCGCGTCCGCTGGACTTCTCTTGCCGATCAGATACATCCCTTGCAGATAGAGGCGATACGCCTCTTCATTGGTCGTACCGCGTCGCGCTTCGCGGCCGCTTGACGTCGTGGCGAATCGCGCCGACAAGTTGTTTTCCACCTCGCCCGCAATCGCATCCTGCATGGCAAAGATATCCGCTGTGCCTTTTTCGCCCTTATAGGTCTCTTCAATCTGACCATTCGCCACGTTAAAAAGCTGTGAGGTGATGCGGATTTTTCCACCCGCCAATTGATAATTCGACGCCAGAACATAATCAACCTCCTGCTCACGCCCTGCGGCGATCGGATCCTGCTCGATGTCGGCATATTTTCGAGTGGCGCTCAGAGAGCGGACACTGAGTCCCTGCATAGAACTGAGCCGGAGAATCAAGGCGTCCGCAATGCCGAGCTCGTACAACTGATCGCGGTTCGATGTATTGATCGGCCTGAGCGGCAGGACAGCGATCGATGTTTTCTCCACGATGCTCGACGCTGTAGTTTTTGCGGGGAGAAAATAGGAACCGAGTCCTATTGCGCCGACGAGCAGCGTCAGGAGCCCAATCACCGTAAGCGCTTTATGCCGCGGGATTGATCCTGAAAACGCCAGTTGCGAATCCGAGGATTGCTTGTTCGTGTCGCCCTTCGCTCTTGCAGCTTCCAACACTCTCGCCTGGTCGCCGGGGGAACCGGAGCGTACCGATGGCTCACCTGACTTCACGGCTTCTCTCATGTGCTTTAGATCGGTGAGCACTTCTTTCATCGTGTGAAAACGCTCATCAGGATTTTTGCGCAGCAGTTTGAAAATGATTCTCTGCACTTCAACGGGCTGGTCGACAGTAAAGCTTGAAAGTGGCTGCGGCTCGGCGTTGATCAGATTGGCGAATGTTTCGGAAATCGTAGCTCCGGCAAAAGGCGTTCTGCCGGCCAGCATTTCGTGCATCATCACGCCCAGACTGAAAATGTCGGTACGTTGGTCGACCGGTTCGCCTTTTGCCTGTTCCGGCGACATATAGTTCACCGTTCCCATGATCACGCCTTTCGCCGTCTGGTTTGGCTTCGCCGTATCGCCTTCCAGACCGGGCAGAGACTGTGGGTTCTGCTCGATGATCTTCGCCAGACCGAAATCCAGAATCTTCAGATAACCGTCGGGACGGATCATGATGTTCTCCGGCTTGATGTCCCGGTGAATCAGATGCGCTTCGTGAGCCGTGCAAAGCGCGTTGGCGACCTGCACTGAGATGTCGAGCACTTCTGGTAATTGCAGCGGCGACTCGCTGATCATTTCACGCAGGGTCTTGCCTTCGATGAATTCACTGACGATGTAGTGCGCTTCGTCGCTCACGCCGATTTCGTGGATGACCAGAATGTTCGGGTGATTCAATGCAGACGCGGCTTTTGCTTCCTGAATAAAGCGATCGAGATTCGATTCATGCTGACTGAACTGCGTGTTGAGGATTTTGACGGCAACCTTTCGGTCGAGTCTTGTGTCCTCGGCCAGATAGACCTCTCCCATTCCGCCCACACCTATTAGAGATTCAATCCGGTAGTGAGATAGCTTCCGGCCCACGAGCAATGTTGCTCGAGCTTCGCCCAGAACTCTGGCAGCTACCTTCAAGGCGGGTTCTACGAGAAAGCTCCCGGCGTGATTGTGCGAGGCGATCAAAGACTCCACGTCGTCACGCAGCTCCGCGTCACCGGCGCAAGCCTGATTGAGAAATATCGCTTGCTGGTCTGCGTCGAGCTCAAGAGCGTGGTGATACAGCTCGTTGATCTGCTGCCAACGCTCAGGCGTCATCATTCGTCCGTTCGCCCAACTCTCGGTAGAGCCAGGCCTGGGCCACGCTCCAATTCCGCATCACTGTGCGGGATGAAATCTTCAACACCTCAGCGGTTTCTTCCACACTCAGTCCGCCGAAGAAACGCAGTTCAACGATGCGGCCCTGGCGCGCGTCGATTGCGGTCAGTCTCTCCAGCGCATCGTCCAGCGCTATGAAATCCTCATCACGCTCGACAGTAACGCCTGCCGCCTCCGCCAGCGACACGTTTCGCGCCTCCCCTCCACGCTTGGCATAGTGCCGCGAGCGGGCAAAGTCAACCAGGATCCGGCGCATCATCTGCGCAGCCACTCCAAAAAAGTGCGCGCGGTTCTGCCACTGGACGTTCTTCCAGTCAATGAGCCGGAGGTACGCTTCATTGACCAGCTCCGTGGTCTGCAGAGTGTGCCCCGCACGTTCGCCACGCATGTAGTGACTGGCCAGTCGATGGAGCTCCTCGTAAACGAGCGGAGCCAACTCATCAAGAGCTTCCGGCTTGCCATCACTCCAGGCCCGGAGCAGTTTGGTCAACTGATGAGGCGAGGGCTTGATCATCGGAACCCTATGGACGGTGGGTAAGCTTAGCTGTACCTCGGATTATGTCATTTTGCCGGGCGCCAGTCAGATAGCCGTTGCGTCCTCCGTACTGCTCAATCCGGTATCGCGACGGGACTTAGTTCGGAGGGCGTTCCGGAAATCAAGTGGGCTGAAGACGGAAACACTGTCCGGTCGTCCCCAACGAGCGGCAGAACCTGGCTCCCTGGAAGCCGCCCCGCCAGCTCGAAAAATGCTCTGTCTAACCGCCGACCACAACTTCTCCACCGGTTCCTGGTCTCCGCCGGACCGATGGAAAGGCAACTGGAACATTGAGGAAACCGCTTGCCAGGCTGCTCGTGAATCATCCCTCGATCGCTGGTTTCTATCTCTAGCTCACGCGAAGAGCTGAGGCGGGCCGAATGAATCAAGACGGTCGTTCAGCCGGATTCATTCTGACCCTCAATCCCGTCATCTCAGAAAGTGACTCTTGCAGGGTATGGCAGTTTTCCGACGCCTTTCGCGCCTTGATAGGTAGAACAACAGTTCGCTGGGGCCTAGACAGCCGATCGTGCTACAGCCGCCGCGTGGATCGCACGGCCGTAAAAAGGAGAACCTCAATGGTCAATCAACGAAGAGCACGGATCATGAAGGCGGATCACAGACTGAAGTCGCTCTCCGGCGTAGTGATGGTGCTGCTTCTCCTCGGCTGCAACGGGGAATCGCCCACGGCGCCAACGGCGCAACCGCCGGTGGCATCAACCTCCGACGTGGCCGCATGGGTTCGGTCCAAGTCAGGCGCTTGTCTCGAGGGTGCGGTGGTCGAAGTGCTGGATGGCATTCGGGCCGGAATGAAGGCGACACAGCCCAACTGTGGAGCGCTCAACGATGGCCCCGGCGTTTCCTTCGTACTGCCGACGGGCATCAGCGTGCGCCTGCGCGCATCGAAGGACGGCTATCAGGCGCGCGAAATTACGGTAGTCCCGGGTACAACACCAGGAGGAACGCAGATCGTACTCTCGCCGGTGGGATCAACCTCCGACGTGGCCGCGTGGGTTCTGTCCGTGTCAGGCGCTTGTCTCGAGGGCGCGGTCGTCGAAGTGCTGGATGGCACTCGGGCCGGAATGAAGGCGACACAGTCCAACTGTGAAGCGATCTACGATGGCGGCGGGGTTCTCATCGGACTGCCGACGGACGTCAGCGTGCGCCTGCGCGCATCGAAGGACGGCTATCAGTCGCAGGAAATTACGGTAGTTCCGGGTACAACACCAGAAGGATCGTTTTTCGTACTCACGCCGCAGTAGAAATGCGAGCGAGACAGACGCCATGCGCGTGGTCTCGAGAAACCAGGAGGACGCTCGCTTGAAAAGGCAACCAGGAAACGCTCGATACTCAGTAATCATGGCATTGGCATCTTTGCTATGCGGAGCCATGCCGGTGTCGGAGTCCCTGGCACAAACAGTGACTCCAGGGTGGACCATGACCGGCGCGCTGAACACGGCTCGTCGGGGCCACTCGGCCACGCTGCTTCGTGATGGAAGAGTCTTGGTGGCCGGCGGGACAGGGGCCGGCTGCTCGTCGCCCGCCACGAGGAGTGCCGAACTCTACGACGCAGTCAGTGGAACGTGGACGCCGACAGGAGATCTCACCACGGCGCGCTCGAATCACACGGCGACGCTGCTGCAAAACGGAGAGGTCCTGGTCGCTGGAGACAGCGCGGAATTGTACGACCCCGCCGCGGGCAGGTGGCGCCCCACGGGAAGTTTCAACACACTGCGAGCGGTCAGCTCCGCGACGCTGCTGCCCAGCGGCAAGGTCCTGGCCGTTGGAAGTTCTGGTACGGCGTCAATTGCCGCGGAACTCTATGACCCGGCGACCGGGATGTGGAGCAGCACTGCCGCTCCCGGATTCGTTCCCTCGAACGGGCACACAGTCCTGCTTCCTGACGGGAAGGTCCTGGCCGTGTCTGAAGGTTCGCCGTTCGACTACGCTTTGGCGGACACCGAGTCGTACGACCCCGCAACCGGGCAATGGACTCCTGCTGGTTATCTTCAAAAGTTCTGGGCACCCACGGTGACGTTGCTCCGAAACGGCAAGGTGCTTGTCACGGGTCTTTACGGTGCGAATGATCCGACTCTAGCGGAGCTCTACGACCCCTATACACGAAAGTGGAGTATCGCCAGGTCTTTCAGCTCCCGCCATTCCGGAGGGTACACAGCGACGCTGCTGGCTGATGGTCGGGTCCTGGTCGCTGGCGGCACGGACGCCGTGACAGGGCAAAACGTGACACCGCCGGAATTATTCGACCCGGCTACCGGAACGTCTACCCTGACAGCCTCTCTCCACAAGGCCCGCGAATTTCATACCGCGACGCTACTCCGAAATGGCAAGGTCCTGGTCGCGGGAGGAGCGGAAGCATCGTCAAGCAACTGTGACGCACTGCTGATTCCTGAAGCTGAGATCTACGATCCTGGCATCGCTCCGAACACAACTCCCATCGATCCTCCGACATGGACGCTGCGAAATTCAGGAAATATTGTGAATCCCGTAAGTGACGTTGTCCTGGATACCGCCAATCCTAAGCTCATGTACGCGACGACGCCTGCCGGAGTTTTCAAGACCACGGACGCAGGCAACGCCTGGACTCGCTCGAACGATCTTCCAGCCACAGCGCTTGCCATCGCTCCGAACAATCCTTCCGTCGTCTTTGCCGCGGGTGGCCCACTTGCCGTGGGTGGCACAATCGACAGGAAGACGACGGACGGCGGAGCTACCTGGAACGAATTCCACCCGGATCCCGCAAAAATTCGTGGTGCCAGGGCGATAGCAATCGATCCGTCTAATGCTTCGACGGTCTATGCGGTGCTGATGGAGGGTGGACTGTCGAAGAGCATCGACGGCGGATCGACGTTTTCCTACATCAATACCGGACTGAGTCAGGATTTCTATTACGGCTTCGACTCGACTGCAGTGGCGATCGATCCATCAGCCCCTTCGTTCCTCGTTGCATCCAACGTTTGTATCAACAGAAGTGCGAACTGGGGCGCGAACTGGTCATCCAACTGCGGACCGCCGATCTACTACGCGTCCGCCCTGGCGATCGACCCGTCACAATCTGCATTCGTCTATGCCGCAACATATCAGGGCCTCTTTCGAAGCAGCGACGGCGGATTTGGTTGGGAACGGCTTCAGAACGGTCTGCCGTCGCCAGAATTTTTGGACATCGTTGTAGACCCCCGGGAAGGTACGAACTTGTACGTCGCCATCAGGGAAAACGGTGTGTACAAGAGCAGCGATCGCGGGCAGAGCTGGACGGCCTTCAATGAGGGACTTTCCGACTTGGCAGTGCATTCGCTGGCTATCGATTCGACCGGAAACTTCCTCGCCGTTGCCACCGATCGAGGAGTCTTTACAATTTCACCCGGCAATTCCTTAGCGACCCTGCCCCCGGAACTTCATGCCGAACGACTCCCCAGCGATCCTCAACGGCTGGCGCGGCTGCTCGAACAGGTGCGCGCGCTGGACAGAAGCTCGCCACCCGTTTCACCGGCCAGTACCGGTTCGAGCGCCGCTCTTGTCTTCGCGGCCGCGGTCAATGCACCGGGCGCGTACGGCACATACTTCCGTTCCGATGTCACCCTGATGAACGGCAGGACAGCTCCGCAGGACGCTATCGCTGTATGGCTCGCTGCCGGATCTGATGGAACCGACGCCCCGTCGCTGCGCCTGACTCTCGAGCCGTCCGCCATTACGATCACCGATGTCGTCGGGAAGATGGGGTTTACCGGCCTGGGCTCGCTTCTGTTCATTAGTATCGATGCAAATGCGAATCTGGATACCGGGGCGAGCCTCAAGGGATTCTCGAGAATCTGGACCCCCGGTCCGGGCGGTCGAGGGAGCCTCTCCCAGGCGTTTCCCGCGGTATCGATCGCCTCTCTCGGTGGAGTCACGGCGGCGAAGGCAATCGGGCTTCGAATGGATTCGAACTTCCGCACAAACGTGGGAGTCGTAAACCTGGACACCACGTCGCGAACGTTCCTCGTGACTCTTACCGGTGAGCGACAATCGTCCACACTGCCGATCGTCGTCGAGCCCTTTTCCATGCGACAGGTTCCGGTACCGGAAGGAGACTATGGCGCACTGACTGCACTCTTCACGGTTGGGGGCGGTGAGTTCCCCTGGACCGCCTACGGAAGCTCAGTTGACAATCTCACCGGAGACGGTTGGACCTCTCAGGCTGCGCCGTAGACGCGGGCGCGGCCGCAGACGCGCCCGACCGGGCTTGTCTCGGAAACGGTCGTAGACTATCAACGAGTAAACCGGGGCCAGGTAAACTCGGTCAAGTAAACCGGGGGTCAGAGCAACTTCTCTTCCACCACTGCGGCGTGGCAGATGAGGTGCTCTCCCGGTCGTTTCTGGTGAACACGAAGACCTTCAACAACGCCAACACGGCAACGTTCGGTCAGTTCGTGCCGGCGGTGTGGAACGCTTTGCTGGACTTCGACTGCGATGGCGTCACCTCCATCGCCCATGGCATCCGCAACGGCGGTTCCTCGCATTTCCGCACGAACGTCGGACGGCCAATCTGGGGCGGAGTCGGCCACGCTGAACGTGGCTGTGTACGACGCTGTGTCTAAAGGCTATACATAGTTGGGTCAAATCTTGAAATCAGGCATTCGGCACAGGCGGGTCGATCGCTTGCGGTACGGCAACGAGCGTAATGGCACGCTGCCCCCCCACGGTCTCGATCATCTGCATTTCGACACGCCACCCCGTGTGCGAAAGGAGATGAGGGTAGTTGTGAAGAAAAGAGAGCTCGGAGCCGAATGGACGCGATTGAAGATCTCTCTCGAGGTCGAACTCGGTCTCCATCGGTTCGCAGATGAGCACGACGATGGAATCGTCTGTTCTCTGCCGGAGGTTCCGTAAAGTCTTCTCGAGGGTACCCTGAGAAAGATACTCGAACACGCCTCCCACAGTCAGATACATGGTTCGATCGGTGGCGTGTTCCGGAATCCATTGCACGGCGTCAGCCGTGATGAACTCCATTTCCGGATATACGAACCGGTTCTTCTCCATCTCGGACGCCGAGAGATCGATTCCCGTAAATCTGTTCACCGTCCCACCATGCATTTCACGAAGATGGTTCAGGATCGCTCCGCTGCCCGTTCCGATGTCGCAGATTCTTTCGATCGAATAGCGTTCGAGGAACGGGATGATGGCCGGGAGAACTCGATCGACGAAGGGAACGTACTCCGTCAAAGCGCGGCGGTGGGTCGATTCGTACCATCCCTCAGGATTCTGCTTCTGCCAGAAGTTACGGTGCAGCTGTTCGAACGCCGCTCCGTCGGGGCTTTTCCCCGCGGCGCGGGCGATGTGAAACCGGATCAGCCGATCAACGACGTTGTTCGAGATTTTCTCGTTCCAGAAGGGCATCGTAAATTCGCGACGAATGAGTTCGGTGCGAGCGGGAAGCATCGTGGACAGAAAAGCCGCTGCCACCGCTTTCAACGCAATGTAGACGCCTGCATCTCTCAGTGAACTCATCATCCGATTCCCCGGGTGTTCAGCCTTTAAGAGCGTTCAAATCTACTCGCTGAATGCTCAACCCGTTATGTCCTTCATCTCCAGAATCGGCTGCGATGCGCCTCGCTTCGCGACGTCGAGCATCTTTCTTCCCAGCTGCTCTGTTGTGGTGATGGAGTGCGGCAGGAGGCGGCGCAGCAGCGGCAGGATCGGGGCAGAAATGGCGTAGAAGAAGCGGTACGCTCTCGTCTTCGAGCGCGCTCCGTGGAGCGGCTGAATGATGCCGGGACGAAAGAGATAGACCCTCTTGAACGGCAGCCGTTGCAGCGCATTCTCAGTCCTGCCCTTGACCCGTGCCCACATCACGCCTCCCCGCTCCGTGCTGTCGGTTCCTGCTCCGGAGACATAGATGAAGGTCATCGAGGGGTTGAGGCGCGCAAGCGTCGCAGCAACGCCCAGCGTGAGGTCATGAGTCAACCGCGAATATGCGGCTTCCGTCATGCCTGCCGCGGAAAGGCCGAGACAGAATATGCAGGCATCAAAACCAGTCAGCTCCGGCGCGATGGGGGTCAGGTCGAACAGATCGTCCGCAATGATCTCGCGGAGCCTGGAGTGCCGGACCCCGGTTACGGTTCGACCAACGGCCAGTACGCGATTCACGTCGGGGTCAAGGAGGCATTCCCTGAGAACACCCTGGCCCACCATCCCCGTCGCGCCAAAGATCATTACATCCATCAATGCCTTGCATTTTCTCACAGCAGATCGATTGGCCCGAGCGTGGTCTCTCTGCTGCCTGCGGACAAACGGCTCACCTCCTGGCTACCATCGTGATTCCCGGTTTCTCAATTCCTT
Organism: Acidobacteriota bacterium; assembly: GCA_039931435.1. Classification (GTDB taxonomy): domain Bacteria; phylum Acidobacteriota; class Thermoanaerobaculia; order Gp7-AA8; family Gp7-AA8; genus JBDTRY01. Next base: position 26,471 of record JBDTRY010000014.1, read on the forward strand.
GGAATCCCTCTACTATGAATAATCAATGCGCATCGATTTTGACGAGCGAACCATCGCCTGTTCCGTCGGTGACCTGATCTACGACGCCGGCAACCGCCGGTTGGGAGTGGAGCGGGGCGATGGATTCCGGCGGATGTGGATCGGTCAGGAGATTCACAGCCGCCGCGCGGATGAACGCGCCGGCGCTGACCCACACTATCGTCCCGAGGTCACCGTGACCCATCAGTGCACGGTCAGCGGCTGGAGCGTGACCGTTTCCGGAAGGATCGATGGACTTTCAGTCCACGACGACCGGAAGCTCGTGGAGATCGAGGAAGTGAAGTCCGTGCACTTCGAACTCGAGCTGGCGGGACTCTACAGGTCGGAGAAACTGCAGCGCCACCTCTATCAACTGATGCTCTACGCCTACTTTCTCTCGCTCCAGTCCAGGTATGAGGAGTACCAGTTTCTGCCGCAGCTCGTGGTCATCGATCTGGTAACCGGAAACACGAAGCTGATCGATGCTCCATTCGACCGGGACGATGTTGCCTCTGCCCTCCAGGCCTCCCTCGAGAGTATGGTCGAGGGGATCGAAGCCAGGGTGGCACTGCGGAAAGCCAAGTCGGCATTCGCTGCCGATCTCGCCTTCCCCTTCGCCTCCATGCGGCCGTTTCAGAAAGAGATGATCGATTCCGTGGCGCGCACCGTCCGGGAAAAGGAAGCACTTCTCGTCTCGGCGCCAACCGGCGTCGGAAAAACGATGGCAGCAATTTATCCGGCCTTGCGCGAATCGTTGCGCATGGGAAAGAAGCTGTTCTATCTGACGCCGAAGACGCTGCAACAGGAAAACGCCGTGGCAGCGCTGGATCTGTTGAACGACGGGTCCTTCAGGGTGCTTCGCATCCGGGCCAAGCAGAAGATGTGCGCTCACACCGAAGTCATCTGTCACGAGGATTTCTGTCCCTTTGCCGCGCGCTATTCGGAAAAGATGCAGCGTTCCGGGCTGCTCTCGCGGATTGTGGACGACTTGTCGTACTTCGATCCGGACATCACCTTCGAGATGTCCAAATCCGAAGAGGTCTGTCCGTTCGAGGTATCGCTGGAGCTGATCGAACAGGCCGACGTCGTCGTCTGCGACTACAACTACATTTTCGATCCCTACGTTGGTCTTCGCGCTTACAGCGAGGAGAGTGACTACGGCGACTGCGTGCTCATCATCGATGAAGCGCACAACCTCCTCGACCGCGGTCGGGGTTACTACTCACCGGAGCTGCTGGAGTCGACGCTGGAGCAGGTACGGCTTCACCTGACCGGCCGCGGTTGCGATCTGGATGGCTGGGACACGCTTCTGGATGAGTTGCAGGAGCACCTCCGCGAACTGTCCAGCGCCCTCGAGAGCAGTCTGGCTGCGGATGACGGCAGCTGGTCGAAGCGCGCGGCCTTCCAACCGACTCAGGCGCTCTGCGAGCCGGACCGGCGATTGTTTCTCAGGCAGCGCGCGGCCTGGGAGCAACTTCTCATCGAGTACGTGAGCTGGAAGATTCAGCAACGCATCGCCGAAGAGAACGATCCCCTGATCGACTTCTACTTCAAGCTGATGAAGCTGGCCAACCTGCTCACCGAGGAGGGAGATGAGTTCGCACAACTCATCGAGCGAACCCATGATGGGCTGAAACTGAAAATCTTCTGCAAGGACCCTTCACGATTCATCGGTGAAACGATCGAGTCCGCGCACGCCACAATCGCCATTTCCGCAACTCTCGAGCCCTTCGATTTCTACCGTCAGACGCTGGGGTTTCCCAGAGACAGATCCTCGGAGATTTCGCTGCCCTCACCGTTCCCCGCGGCCAACCGCAAGATCATCATCATCCCGGAGGTGAACACCACGTTCAAGGAACGGGCGAGCCACTACGGCACGATTGCAGAGAACGCTGCCTCGATCGCCTCCTCAGCGGACGGAAACTTTCTGGTGCTTTTCCCCAGTTACGCATTTCTTCGCCAGGTCGCCGAGCGGATGCCCACCATCCGCAAGAACCTGCTCGTTCAGCGTCCGGACATGACGGAATACGAGCGCCGCAGCTTTCTTTCGGCCCTTCGAGAATCGGGCGGCGACGGCCATGTCATTCTGGCGGTTTCCGGTGGAATGTATGCCGAGGGAATCGATTACCAGGGCGATATGCTGGCTGGAGTAGTGGTTGTCGGACCGGCCTTGCCGTCCGTGAGTTTCGAACAGGAGCTGCTCAAACGCTACTACGACGAAAAGTACGGCGCCGGTTTCGAGTACGCCTATCTCATCCCGGGTATGACCCGCGTTGTGCAATCCGCCGGCCGGGTCATTCGCAGTGAGAATGACGTAGGGATCATCGCCCTGATGTGCAAACGGTTCACGTTTCCTCAATACACGAAATTCTTTCCCTCGCATTGGTACGATAGCTCGCCTCGCGAGCTGGTGGTGAAGAAACCGGCTGAGGAAATCAGGCGGTTCTTCGACTCGCACCGGCAGCCACAGCTGCCGATCCGCCAGCTCTTCTGACCCGAGGGGGATCACTGTTGCACCCGGTCACTCGCGGCCGAGATGTTTCTCACGAAACTCAGGTGAGCGCAGAAACGAACGCACGAGTCGTTCCCGGGATCTCCCGCTCCGAAGGCCCTGTTCATAAAAGGCCATGCCTTGAGAATCCGCAGGCCTGAAGAGCATGACTCGGAACGCGTGGTCGATAAACTCCTCATCTCCGCTGCAGGACCATTTCCGGACCATCTCGTCCAGCTCCCTCTCCAGCAACGGACGCCCGGCGAGAATCTGCCGAGCGATGGCCGGGTCGGCCCCGAGCCTCAGCAGAAGCGCCTTCAACCGATCGGGTACCCAGCGGTTCGGTTCGATCAGTGGCCTTTCCGGAAAAAGCCCGAACGTTCGGGCAGACCGCACCGGATCTCCGCGGCGATCAAGAAAGTCAGGAGAAAAATCAGCGAACGAGTATTCATTCAAGGCGGAGTGCTCACTCCCGACACGAGATGGCTGCGCTTCCGTCACGGCCAGTTCATCAAAGGACGCACATAGGGATCGCTTGTCGGTCGAGTTCCCGCGATCCGAAGGAGTTACGGTCGCGGAGCAGAGAAACTCAATTTCATTCACGCCTTTGCGTGTTACCGCCGCAGGAATCCTCAGGGAATACGACGCATTTTCCGCATGCATGGCAACGTGAGCGATTACCCGCCGATTGAAGGCAATGTCGAACGCTGCCGGACGGACAGGGTCTGCCGGAGTACTCCGCCAGCTCAGCCACTTCTGCGCGGTGTCGTCGAAGGGAACGATCACGGATCCCCGTGCTCCCTCCAGCCATCGAAAGAAGTGCCCTTCGCTCGTACGTTCGGGAGCCGACCAGCCACTCTGCAGGAACTTCGAGGACGGCTCTCCGATCGATACCTCCCCTCCTCTGCTGCGAAAAGCCTCTGCAAATCGCCGCCGGTCCTGCGCCGTGGATCTCGTCGTGATCCACGTTTCGAAGTCCGGATAGTAATACACGCGCAACGACTCCGCTGCTTCGGTATAAATCGGAAAAACCCGACACATCCAGCCGCGGATGCGCTCATCGCGGTGAAACCCGGCGCTCACAAGCCATGCTGCTCCGCCATTTCGCTCGATGACATATTGCGCTCCCTCGGGAGACTCGGCAGCGTTGAACAACTTCACGCGGGCCGGCAAAAGTCGCAGATAGAACCGCAGGCAGATGAAAGTCCAGTCGTTTGTTGCCACAACGCTGTCGCCCGGCCGCGCATGCCTCCAGAGGGAAGAGGCGACGTCTCTCCAGTCGGTTTTCTGATAGGGCTCAGTGAGAGTCGAGGGCAAGCCTCTGGCGGCTACGCACAGCGCGACGACGATGGCCAGCAAAGCTGCGAACGCTCCGGGCCGGCGTCTGGCGTCGGGACTCACCTGGGAAGCGATCCATTCGCAGACTGAGGCCAAGCCAACGGCACTTACAAGGATATAGGCCGGCAGGGCAACCGCGAAGTAGCGGACGGAAAACCAATGGTTGAGCACCCGCAGTGCAACGATCGCTATTGCCACGGGCAGCACAGTCATGCAAAGAAGTGTGAGAAATATCCCCCTCGACTTACGGCGAAGGGCATAGAGTCCGATCAGAAAGAACAGCAAAACAATCCATGCCGCATTGCCAAAAAATCTCGAGTCCTCGACGCCGACGGAAAATCCCTGAACGATGCGTATCAGAAGATTGGTATTGATGGGAGGTGCCCCCAGCTGCGCGGGCGAACGGTGGAGGTGGCCGTAAAGAATAATCAAAACACCAAGACTGACCGAGGCGCATGCGAAGGTGATTCTCCACTGCTGCTCCTCGGCGGTCCCGGGCGAGTTCCGCCGGGAGACCGCCCATGCACACCCGGCCAGAATGGCCACGCTGAGAAGCAGCGGAAATGAACTGGCGGACGTGAGCACCGCACTTGTGCAACCGGCGACCAGCCAGCGATTTCGCTGCCTTCCAGTCGAGACGAGACCGGCAAGCAACATCACGGATGCCAGCATGAGCAAGGAATAGGTGCGCCCTTCACGGGAGTAATAGACGTGCAGGGGATTGCCGGCAATGAGAATGGCAACGGTCGCCCCGGCTAGCGGAGACCAGAGGCGGCGAGCGGTCGCGGCCAACAGCGGAATCGAAACCACTCCGAGCAATGCTGCAACGACGCGCATCGAGAGTTCCACTGATGGAAACACTCGCCCCGCCAGCAGGGTGAGATAGTAGAGCGGCCCATTCTCAGGATCGATTCCCGTGAACCATGGAGTGAGGGAACCTCGCTGCACACGGGAGAGAATGATGGAGTTCAGAATCTCGTCCAGCCAGAGGGATGGCGCCCATAACAGCCAGAACCGGAGCAGCGCTCCAGCGAGTGTGGCGCCGATGACGACAAGCCGGAACATCACCTGGGAGCCGTCGCGCCCGAACTGTTCACCCGGAGCTTCAACCATCAGCGTTCTTGTACACTAACTCGAAGAGACGATTTTAAGGCAACCATAGCGCGTGACCAGCGTCGTGCGAGCTGGTCAGAAAGGGGACGATGGCAGAAATCCGACTGACAGCCGGGGAAGCATTTGTCGTGCAGGTGGAGGCCCGAACGCATACCTTTCTCGTCGATGAACCTGCCGAGGCCGGAGGACAGGACTTGGGCCCGGCGCCCTACGAGCTACTGGCCGCGGCTCTGGGCAGCTGCACTTCCATGACACTTCGCTTCTATGCGAACAGAGAGGCGATTCCACTTGAGGGAATTGTCATCCGTGTCATTCATGATCGAAAGTATGCCCGCGATTGCGAGAACTGCCTGTCAACTGACGGATACATTCACAACTTCGAATTGGAGCTGGAGTTGAAGGGGAATCTCCTCACTCGCGATCAGAAGGAAAAACTCCTGGAAATTGCCGGACGTTGCCCGGTCAACAAGACTCTCTCGCGGGAAATCCGAATCGAAGAACGTCTCGTCGAGCCCGGTACCGAACGCTGATTGGACGGCCGCACCGATCCCCCGTCCCTCCATCAATGAACAGCGCGGAACAACTGATCTATGCGGCGGCATCGCTGCTCAAGGCCGACGGCGATCTCGAAGAGGCGCTGGTGGTCCTGGGAGAAGCAATCAACGTGGCCGGAACATCCAGACGGATGCTCGAATTGATACGGGCCAAGACGTTCCGCGGCGAGCTGCTGGTGCAAATGGGACGCCCGGCAGAGGCCATCGCCGACTTTGGAGACGTCGCAGCCCTGGCTGAGCTATTCGACGGCGACGCGGCGCAGATCGATGAAGAAGCCGTTGCCTGCCGCGACTGGCTCCTGAAGCTGGAGGAGTGAAACAGACCGAGCGCTCGAGAAAGGCCGGCTATTGAACCCACGGGCCCGTTGCCGGCCATGCCCACCCTCTGCTGAGATAGTCGGCGAAGGTCATGACGAACATCACACCGAGGAAGGAAAAAGCGGTCAGAATCACCACCCAGGTAAGCCGTGGGCTCCAGCGAACATGCATGAAATAGAGGATGACCAGCGAGGCCTTGCAGACGGCGATGCCCAGAGCCACGGGGGTATTGAAAATGCCCAGGTTCACGAAAGCGATTCCCGTGGTCAGGGCGGTCAGGCCCATGAGCAGAATGAAGATCGTGAAGTAGACGACCTTGTTCGTGACATGGTGCCGAAGATCTGTTTCGTTCTCAGAGTGGGGGTCGGACATTTGCTCTCCGATTATCCGTGACGATTGATCAGATACAGCAGTGGAAACAGGAAAATCCAGACGATATCCACGAAGTGCCAGTAGAGCCCGACCACTTCAACCGGTCCGTAGTACTCCGCCGAGTACCATCCCTGCTGGGCGCGGATGACGAGCCATGTGAGAATGCCGAAGCCCACCAGCATGTGCAGGGCGTGCAGAGCCGTCATTCCGAAGTAGAAGACCATGAAGAGCTCAACGTGCCGGGCCTCCGGGCCTGAGTACGTAAACAGCACCCCCGGGAAAAACCCCTCGCGAACGTGCTCTGCGTATTCCACTCCCTTGATGATCACAAATACCAGTCCGAGAAAAATCGTGGCCAGAATCGAATTGACCAACGGCTTCCGTCGCCCCAGCTGAGAGAAGTAAACACCCATGGCCATGGTCAGACTGGAGCAGATGAGAACAGCGGTATTGATGGTCCCCAGGGTGATGTTGTTGTGGTGCGCACCGATGGTCCAGGCCTCGGGATAGGCATGCCGGTAAAGCGTATAGGCAAAGAAAAACCCCCCGAAGAAAAGAATTTCCGTCGCCAGAAACGCCCACATTCCGAGTGTAACGGTCACATGCTGCTGGCCGAGATCCTCGAAGTGATGCTGCAGGTGCGGATGCTGGTGCTCGCCGTGGAGCTCAACCTCGCTCAATCAGCACCTCCGGAAGGTTGCGTTGGTAGGCTTCCCACGTCACGACAGGCGTCTCGGTAAAATTCTGCGTCGGCGGAGGCGAGGACGTTTCCCACTCCAGACCGACAGCTTCCCACGGATTCTTGCCGGCGATTTTTCCGTACTTCAACGACCAGAGCAGATAGAAAAGCGGTAAAGCGTACCCGACGCCAAGCACGGTTGCACCAGCCGTGGACATGACATTCAGTACCTGAAACTCAGGGACGTAGGCATGATAGCGGCGGGGCATACCAAGGTATCCGAGCACGAACTGCGGGAAGAACGTCAGGTTGAAGCCGACGAAGGTGACCATGGCCGCCAGGCGTCCCCAGAATTCAGGATAAAGACGTCCTGAGATCTTCGGCCACCAGAAGTGCAGACCGGCGAAATAGGCCATGACCGCCCCTCCCACCATGATGTAGTGGAAGTGGGCAATGACGAAGTATGTGTCGTGTACGTGCACGTCCAGACCGAGCGCGGCGAGGAACAGGCCCGTCAGCCCTCCCACGAGGAAAAATCCCAGGAAGCCAAGGGCGTAGAGCATCGGCGTGTCCAGAGAAATCGAACCGCGATAAAGCGTGGCCGTCCAGTTGAAGACCTTCACCGCGGAGGGGATGGCCACGAGAAACGACAGAAAGGAGAAGATCATCGCCGAATAAATCGAGATCCCGGCCACGAGCAGATGGTGAGCCCACACAAGAAATCCGAGAAAGGCGATGGCCAGACTGGAGAAGGCCACAAATCGATAACCGTAGATCCGCTTCCTCGAGAATGCGGCGATGACTTCGCTGATCACGCCCATTCCCGGAAGAATCATGATGTAGACCGCGGGATGCGAGTAGAACCAGAACATGTGCTGAAAGAGGATCGGATCGCCACCGAGCGCCGGATCGAAGATGCCCACTCGGAGCGTGCGCTCGATAATGAGCAGCATCAGCGTGATGCCGAGCACGGGCGTGGCCAGCATCATTACGAGGCTCGTGGCATACATCGACCAGACGAAAAGAGGCAGGCGGAACCAGGTCATTCCCGGAGCCCGCATCTTGTGTGTGGTGACTACGAAATTCAGTCCGGTGAGGATCGAAGAAAAACCGACGATGAATGCCGCCAGGGTGATGGGAATGACCCAGGTATTCGAATATTGAGTCGAGAACGGCGTGTAGAAAGTCCAGCCTGTATCCACTCCGCCGAAGAGAACGACGAACAGACCGAAACCGGCACCGATGATGTACAGGTACCAGCTCAGCAGATTGATCCGCGGGAAAGCGAGATCCTTGGCGCCGATCATCAGCGGCAGCAGGAAGTTTCCGAGGGTGGCCGGAATCGATGGGATTAGAAAGAAAAACACCATGATCAGGCCATGCATGGTGAAGAACTTGTTGTAGGTATCGCTGGTGAGCAGGTCCCCCTGGGGAGTGAGAAGCTCCAGCCTCATCATGAAGGCGAAGAATCCTCCCAGCATGAACATGAAGGTGATGGACACCAGATAGAGGATGGCGATGCGTTTGTGATCCTTGGTCAGCAGCCAGGATGCCACCGTATGGCCGTCGCTCAGATAACTTGGGCCGGGCTCGGCCCGCTCGCTTGGAGGAATGAGGTTGTCGTGCACAGTGGTCGTGGTCATAGGGATCCTATTCCTGCGGGCTTCCCGGCGAGGCCGTAGAAGTGCGTGCGGGAGTGGCTGGCGGCGGAGAAGCCGCTGGCACAGTGGTCATGGAGCCGCCGGCGGAATTCGTGCCCGGCTGTCCAGGCTCTTTGGGGACGGTGACGAGCGGATTGGCGCTGCCCCGTCCTGTAGGAGTCTGCTGTCCGGCGCCGGGGTTGAGATCAGGCGCTTTCATAGCCTTGATGTAGGCGATGAGATAGATGAGCTTCTGCTCGTCGACCTGGCCCTGGAAGTTCGGCATGATGGGCTGGAACCCTGCCACCACCTTTGCAGTGGAATTGAGAATCGATTCCCGCAGGTAGTTCTCGTCAGCCTTGACCCTCTGTCCGTCCGAGAGCATAACCGTAGTTCCGAAGAGCCCGGCCAGGACCGGGCCTCGCCCGCTGGAATCTCCGGTGTGACAGGTAATGCAGGCCAGGGACTGGAAGAGTTTTTCTCCTTCTTCCGTAGCAGATCCCTTCACTCCCCCGCTGAGCCAGTTCTGATAGTCCTCGGGTTCCATGGCGTAGACGGTACCGATCATTTTCGAGTGGTCGGTACCGCAATACTGCGAGCAAAACAGATGGTACTTCCCTGCTTTGGTGGCCTGAAACCAGACGAAGCTGTAGCGGCTGGGAATGACGTCGCGGTGGATTCGGAACTCCGGAATGAAAAACGAATGAATGACATCCTCTGAGGCCATGATCATTCTGATGGGACGGCCCACGGGAACGTGGAGGTCATTGATTTCGCTCTGTCCACCCTCGTGTTGGAACTTCCACATCCACTGTTTGCCAACAGCGTAGACATCGGTAGCGTCCTCTGGTACTCGGTAGGCCCGAAAGTAGACCCACGCTCCCCAGAAAAAGATGCCCATGAAGATGAAGAAAGGAACCGTCGTCCAGATGTACTCGAGCCAGAAAGGTGCGCTAACCTCGGGTGAATAGGCTCCCACGGCCGAACGTCTGTATTTGAATGCCAGGACGATGATGGTCACGACGATAGCGAGAGCAGTCAGGCCACAAAGCAGAACCAGGGCGATGTAGATGCGGTCGATGTCGACCGCGATGGTCGAAGCCTGTCGGGGAAACAAGGGAAAGTCGTTCATACGTTATCGCTTACGTCCTGCCTCTAGAGCCTGTCGCCGCTCGCGGCGGATCATGATGAAAATGAACCCACCCAGTCCGGCCACCGTCGCCAGCCCACCAAGTCGAACGAAATTCATGGCCACACGGCTGTACTTTCCCGTGGCCGGGTCGTAGTGATAGCAGAGCAGAAGAATCTCGTCGGTAACCGTACCGATTTTGTGTTTCGAGGCTTCGATGAGGGCGAAGCGCAGATCGCGCGGCGGAAACTGAATCCCGAAAAAGTATCTGGCGATTTTTCCCTCCGGCGTGAGCACAGCGATCATGGCACCGTGGGCGAACTGCCCGACCTTTTCGTCGTATGCGTAACGGAATCCAATTGCGTCGGTCAGTTTCGCGATCGTGGCCTGATCGGAAACGAGGAAGTGCCACCCTTCGGCCCCTCCGCTCCGGCCGTACCTCTTTACGAGCATGTCCTTCTTGTCCGCGGCAGCGGCGATCGTGTCCTTCGGATCGAAGCTGAAGGTAACGATCTCGTACTCTTTACCGAGGTCGAAGCGAAGATCGCGGATGCTTGAAACCAGTCCGTCCAGAACGACGTTGCAGAGCATCGGACAGGAGTAGTAGACCGGCGTGAGAATGACCGGTTTTTTTCCGAAATACTGCCCGAGCGTGACCACTCTCCCGCTCGAGTCCCGGAACTTCAGATCGAGCGGAATCTGCTGCTCCAGGTGCTGCTGAATGGTTACCTTCTTGGCCAGGCCCGGACGGTCATGAGTGGCGGCTCCCGCTTCCTCGGTGGGAATGCCCATGGCTGTGTATTGCGCCACAGCGCTGCCCGTGCCGGCCGCGAAAACCAGTACGAAAACTGCGGCCAGAAAACCAGGTTTACGGCGATTCATGGCCCGTCCTCTGCTGCTCCGGCGTCGGTGGCCGGGCAACATTGCTGGCATTGGTCTGATACATGACCTGTGTCGGAAACCCGATCGGCATTTCATTGGCGGGAGCGATCACTCCGGGGACCGACCGGCCACTCGCTGTACCAAGGACCTGTGGATTGGATCCCATGACCGGCCGGCTCGGGAATCCTCGCCGCACGGCCAGTCTCATGGCCTGCTCGATCGGAATTCTCACCGCGCCGGGCGTGGCCGGGGACGACCCGTACTGCTCGAGAATAGCGCTCTCACGGGTTCGGAATTCATCCATTTCGATGACGGGAGCAGTCCCGAGAACCTGAAGCCGCGGAACCGGAGGAAGTCCCTTCTTTATGCTCATGTCTGTGGCGGGCAAATCAGCCTGTTTTCTGGTGAGAACGTCGAAGGCGATCATGAGGTAGTAGAGCCCGACGTGGATGACTACTGCCAGCACGAGGGAAATCACTACCACCTTCACAACCAGGGCGATGCTGATGTCAGTCTCCTCGTGGTGAACGTCGGTGTGCCGTTCTTCGGGCTGGTGGATCACTTCATCCATGGCTCAATGCCTCCCGCACGAATGCGTCCCCCATTGGCAGTGGTTCCCTTTGCTTCAGGCGATTAGCGAATAGCCCGAACCAGACCCCGATCAATCCGATTGGGGTGAGGACATCGAGCCAGTGGAACGGCGGTCCAACCCTGCTGGATGGAACCACGATCCAGGTCAGATCGACCAGGTGCATGAGCAGTACGAGCGAGGCCACCATGATGATCGTCTTCGGGCGATCCTTGATCGGCCGCATCAGCAACAGAAAGAAAGGCAGAAAGAAGTGAAAGATCACCAGCACCAGGGAGACGAAGCCCCATGCGCCCTGCATCCGGGGAACGTAAAAGGTGACCTCTTCCCGGAGGTTACCTGACCAGATGAGAAGGAACTGCGAGAACGAGAGGTAGGCCCAGAGCATGGTCATGGCCAGAAGCAGATTACCGAGGTCGCGTAGCGGGATCACGGAGAGGACATCCGCCACCGGCCGCGTCCGGGAGATCACAACGAGAATGATGATGGAGAACGAGAACGCCGCCAGGAGGTGCCCAACCATGAAGGACATCCCGAAAATCGTCGAGTACCAGGTGGGATCGAGCGACATCACCCAGTCCACTGCCGCAAAGGTGATTGTCAGCGCGAGGACCACCAGCCCGCCACCACTGAGCCTTCCCAGTTT
>JBDTRY010000015.1:0-38128 GCA_039931435.1 Acidobacteriota bacterium
CATTTCGAAATTGTCGAGTTGTCCGGTTGTTCTCCGGCTGCTACACTCCCGCGCTTGATCGGCCAGCGCCAGCAGAATAGGTGGAAACCTCGGCTGGCGACGGAAAGGTGGCCGTTCGCCGGTCCGATTCCTGCTCCTCCATGTTGCCTGTGAAGACCTCCTCGAACTCATTCGTACTGAGCGGCCTCCGCCCGACGGGCAGGGTGCATCTCGGCAACTATTTCGGCGCCGTGCGCAACTGGGTTCTCCTCCAGGACCAGTATCGCTGTTATTACTGCGTCGTCGACTGGCACGCCCTCACCTCCGACTACGCCGACCCGTCAGGCATCCATCAGGCCACGTACGACGCTGTCGCGGACTGGCTGGCCGCGGGGCTCGATCCGGACAGGTGCACGATCTTTCTTCAGTCGCACGTAAAGGAGCACGCGGAGCTACACCTGCTCCTCTCCATGATTACTCCCATTCCCTGGCTGGAGAGGGTGCCGACGTTCAAAGAGCAGCAACAGCAGCTTGCCGAGAAGGAGCTGAACACATACGGTTTCCTCGGATACCCACTCCTGCAGACTGCCGATATCGCTGTCTACCGCGCCGGACTGGTCCCCGTGGGGGAAGATCAGGCTGCTCATCTTGAAATCTCGCGAGAGATCATCCGGCGGTTCAACAGCTTCTACGGAGAGGTACTTGTCGAACCACAGGCCCTTTTTACCGAAACTCCCAAGGTTCCGGGGCTGGACGGCAGGAAGATGTCCAAATCGTACGGAAATACCATCGGGCTGACGGCTGCCGAAGATGAGATACGCAAACTGGTGATGACGATGTTCACAGATCCCGATCGCATCCGCAGAACCGATCCGGGAAACCCCGACATCTGCAATCTCTTTCAATTTCACCGTCTGTTCTCGGACGAGGAGACTGTGAACCGCGTGGACCGGGAGTGCCGCACCGCGGCGATCGGCTGCGTTGACGACAAGAAGCTTCTGGCCTCGATCATGATCGAAAGCCTTGCTCCGTTCCGTCGCCGCAGAGAAGAGATCGACCGAGATCCGGGAATGGTCTGGGAAGTTCTTCGTCGTGGCAACGAGCAGGCCAGGGAGAGGGCCGCCGAAACCATGGAACAGGTTCGGGCAGCACTGAAGATCGATTTTCCGGAGCTTCGTTGATGACTGAAGAGTCGATCGACGAACAGGATCCCGATCCGGGGGATGAGGGCCACGAGCCCGAGTTCGGATTTGCGGAAGCGACCGAATCCGAAACAGGGTACAAACTTCAACTTCCGTCGTTTCAGGGTCCGCTTGATCTCCTGTTGCACCTCATTCGTCAACACAAAATCGACGTCAACGACATACCGATTCTGCTGATCACCGAGCAGTACACCTCCTATCTGAATGCCATGGAAGAGCTCGATCTCGAGGTGGCTGCGGACTACGTTTACATGGCGGCGCTTCTCATCCACATCAAATCGAAGATGCTCCTCCCTCGCGACGAAGATGCGGAGGGTGGGGAGGAGGATCCCCGCAGTGCACTGGTGGACCGCCTGGTCGAATATCAACGATTCCGATCGGTGGCGGAATCGTTCGCCGAGCTCGATGTCGTGCGCATGGGAGTATGGTCGCGTCCTCCGCTGCCGGCGCCCGGGGTGGACCCCTCGGAGATGGATATGAGTGACGTATCACTGTTCGACCTCATCGACGCCTTCCGCGGAGCACTGACTCGTTACAAGCTTAGTCACCCTCACTCCATCGAACTGAAACGTTCGCTGCACAAGATCTCGGAGAAGATGAGCGAGATCGTTCGTACCATCGCTGGGACCTCGCCGATCCGACTTCTGTGGTATCTCGAAGGACGCGAACGGGGAGAACTGATCGCCATCTTTCTGGGGATGCTGGAGCTGGTGCGACTGGGCGGACTCTCGCTTCGCCAGAGTTCCGCCTTCGAGGAGATTCTGATTTATCGCACGGATAAGGAGCTCGAGCCGGCATCATTCGCCATGTTCGATCAGCATTGATATGCCCATGACACCGGAAGAACTGCGCTGCACCATCGAGGCGATTTTCTTCGTGGCCGGAGAGCCGGTCACGCTCGAATCGCTGGCTGAAGCGTTCGCCGACGAAGGGAAAGAGGCGGTACTCGCCCAGATCGAGGCTATCCGCCTGCGCTTCGGAGAAGAATCGGGATTCATTCTCGAAACTGCCGGAGGCGGGTATCGTTTCGCCACCCGTCCGGCATTCGATCCCGCGCTGCGCAAATTTTTTTCGAGGCAGGGCGAACATCGCCTGTCGATCGCCGCGCTGGAGACGATGTCCATCGTCGCCTACCGCCAGCCGGTCACAGCACCAGAGGTCTCCGAGATTCGCGGAGTAAATTCTTCCGGCGTTCTGCGAACGCTCCTGGAACGGCGGCTCATACGCATCGCCGGTCGCAAAGCAGTCGTAGGAAGCCCGTTCCTCTACCGGACCACGCGCGAGTTTCTCCTCCACTTCGGCCTGGAGGACATTCAGGATCTTCCCAGTCTGGAGGATTACGGGGAGTTACTCGGTGATGTGGCGTTGGGCGCGCTTCTGGAACCGGTCGACAATCCCGGGAATTCACTCGCCGGGATTGAGGAAAACGCAGCAGGGAATGACGCCTTCAAATACGCCGCTGACGGTGAGCTCCTTTCCGCATCGAAGAGCGCGGACTCCGATGGCGCGTCCATTCCCAGGGCTGAAGCCCTTGCAGCGGAGGAGGACGACCGGCCAGGCGATGTTCAGACCGGCGTGCTTGAACCCGATGAAACTGCGACAGGACGTATTGAGATGAATGAAGAGCGCGATGAGAGTTCGGAGAATCGCCGCCCCCTTGTCAACAGCGACACTGCCTTACCAGATGGTGGAGCGGAACGTGACGAAGAGTGGGATCGGACGCGCTCCGATTCACTGCAGGATTCTTCCTCACTGGCCGACGACGACGAAGATCCCATGCCGGAAGACGAAGAAAAACGGTAGAATCTTTCTCGAGTAAATTCCCAGAGATGCCACTCGAGCGCCTTCAGAAAATCATCGCACGCGCAGGATTCGCTTCCCGCCGCGAAGCGGAAGAGATGATGCGTAACGAGCGCGTCACCGTGAATGGAAAAGTGGTGACGGAGCTGGGAACCCGCGCAGATCCGGATGCCGATCACGTCAAGGTCGATGGAAAGCTAATCACCCGATCGGAACCCCTGCGGTACATCCTGTTGAACAAGCCCAAGGAAGTGATGACAACTGTGAAGGATCCCGAGGGACGGCCCACGGTTCTCGATTTTGTGCGGGGAGTTCGCGAACGGATCTTTCCCGTCGGACGCCTCGACTTTCATTCCGAGGGTCTGATCCTGCTCACCAACGACGGCGATCTGGCATTCAAGATTGCTCATCCCTCGACGGGGTCGGTGAAAGTCTACAGCGTAAAAGTCCGAGGCATCCCCGAAGAACGAATCATCGACAAACTCAGCCGGGGCATTACCATCGACGGCCGCAGAACACTGCCCTGCGAGATTGAGAGAATGCGCACGACGGGCGCGTCTCATGAGAGCGGCAACAGCTGGTTTCGCGTCAGCCTCCGTGAAGGCCGGACGCAGCAGATCCGCAAGATGTTCAAGGCTGTCGGCCACCCGGTCTCGAAATTGAAGCGGATTTCCATCGGCCCGATTTCGGATTCTTCACTCGCAGCCGGACAATGGCGGGAGTTGAGCACTGGCGAGGTTCAGTCGCTCTCCGTCTCGCAGAAGCCACCTCGTCGCTCCCCGGCCAAACCTGCGCGAACGGCAAAGCCGGCCCGTCCGGTAAAACCGGGGCGCAAGAAAGCTGCCCCCCGCAAAAAGGCGGCGGCCTCCCCGAAGACCTCCACGAATCGCTCGCGTACGAAAGCGCAGACTCCGAAATCGCGGCGTGCCGGCAGCCGCAGCAGTTCATGAATCTGATCATTGTGGCCATCGACGGCCCCTCGGGCGTCGGAAAATCGAGCACCAGCAAAGCAGTCGCCCGAGCGCTGCACATCCCGCACATCGATACCGGGGCCATGTACCGGGCCATTGCCGTCAAAGCCATGAGGAGCGGCGTCGATGTCTCCGATGAGGCCGGCCTGGCCGGATTGGCGGCACAAGCTCACATTGACTTCGATCCATCCAGGGATCCGGCCCGTGTCCTTCTGGATGGAAGCGATGTAAGCGCCGAGATCCGGCAGCCGGATGTGAGTCTTGCCGCCAGTGCGGTTTCAGCCGTGCCCGCGGTGCGGCGGGTGCTCGTGCGATTGCAGCAGGAACTGGGCCTTCGCAGCGGCGGCGTGCTGGAAGGCCGTGACATCGGGACGAAAGTCTTCCCCGATACGCCGTTCAAGTTTTTCCTGACAGCCAGTCCGGCGGTTCGCGCGGAGAGACGATTTCTGGAACTTGAGGCCCGAGGAATGCCCCAGGACCGGGCGTCGGTCCTTGCCGAAATGGAGCAGCGTGACAGCCAGGACTCGAGCCGGGCAGACTCGCCGCTGACCTTCGATGATTCCTACGTTCTGATCGATACCTCAGAGCGCACCATCGCGGAGGTTACCGAGGTGATCGTAGAAAGAGTCCGAAAGGCCGAAATCGGGGTTTCTTGACTTCCTTCCGACCGCGCCGATAAACTCCCATTTCAGCGCATATCAATCATTTAGCCGGATTTCCACCGAGCGTGGAGATCCCTCTCTTTCCAGTTTCAATACGAGGAGTGACGTGACCCCAGGAGGTGCCGTCCCGCATGCCATCGAGTGACGATCTGACCAGGAAGCCCAATTCCGTTCCGCAGGACGCGTTGAACGACGAGTCCGTCGGGATGGAAGAGCTTCTGAAGATGTACGACACCCGGATGAAAGAGATCTCCGAGGGGGAAATCGTCCGGGGCCGGGTCGTACAGGTGAGGCCTTCAGAGATCATCATCGATATCGGCTACAAGTCCGAAGGGCTTCTCTCCAGGGACGAATTGCGCGGCCATTCAGGAGAAATGGAAGTAAAGCCCGGAGATGAGATCGAGGTATTCATCGAGCGGATCGAGGGACCGTCCGGCCATGTAACGCTCTCCCGCGAAAAAGCAGCGCGCGTAATCGTCTGGGACAAGATCGAGGAAGCCTTCAAGAACGGGACGGCGGTCCGCGGCCGGGTGATTGATCGTGTCAAAGGAGGCCTCTCCGTCGACGTCGGCGTGAAAGCCTTTCTCCCTGGGTCCCTGGTGGACATCAAGCCGGTAAAGAACCTCGACGTTCTGAAGGGACAGGATCTGGACTTCAAGGTCATCTCCTTCGACCGAAAGCGAAACAACGTGGTCCTCTCTCGACGGGCCATCCTCGAAGTGGAACACGGCAAGCAGAAGGAGCAGACTTTCAGTAAGCTCGAAGAAGGTAAGCCCACACGGGGCACCGTCAAGAACATCACGGACTACGGGGCTTTCGTCGACCTCGGGGGCGTAGACGGGCTACTGCACATTACGGATATTTCCTGGGGACGGGTGAACCATCCCTCCGAATACTTCAACATCGGTGACGAAATCGAAGTGATCGTCCTCAAGCTCGACCCCGCTGCTGAACGCGTCTCGCTCGGATTCAAGCAGAAGACCCCTGATCCATGGCTTGACGTCGTCATCCGCTATCCGATCGGCAGCAAGGTGTCCGGTCGCGTCGTTTCCCTGACCGATTACGGAGCTTTCGTGGAGCTCGAAGAAGGGGTGGAGGGATTGATCCACGTCTCAGAGATGTCCTGGACTCGAAAGGTGCGCAATCCGTCCAAGATTCTTTCCGTGAAGGAAACCGTCGAGGCAGTTGTTTCGGACGTCAACGTTTCCAACCGGCGCATCTCCCTTTCGCTGAAGGCGCTCGAAGAAAACCCCTGGGACACGATTCAGGAGCGATATCCCGTCGGCGCAGTGGTCTCCGGGCGCGTGCGGAATCTGACTGACTTCGGTGCCTTCGTGGAAGTCGAGGACGGGATCGATGGGCTCATTCACGTCTCCGACATGGCCTGGAACCGAAGGGTGAAGCATCCCAGCGAGGTCCTCAAGAAAGGCGACGCTGTCACAACGCGCGTCACCAGCGTGGACGGCGAGAATCAGCGCCTGTCTCTTTCCATCAAGGAATTCCTCCCGAACGAATGGGACGAATACGCCAAGCAGCAGGAGATTGGAAACGAGGTCATTGGACGGGTCTCGAAGATTACCGACTTCGGCATGTTCGTGAGACTGGCTGAAGGAGTGGAAGGCCTGGCCCATGTTTCCGAGATCGATCGCGAGGGAAATGCGCGACTCGACAAAATATATCAACCCGAGGAACTCGTTCGGGCAAAGATTATCAAGATCGACTGGACGGAAAAGAAAATCGGTCTCTCGCTTCGCGACGTTGAGCCTTTGACCGATGCCGAGATCGCGGAACATGCTGAACACCATCCCGCTCCTGTTGAAACG
Source organism: Acidobacteriota bacterium (assembly GCA_039931435.1). GTDB lineage: Bacteria > Acidobacteriota > Thermoanaerobaculia > Gp7-AA8 > Gp7-AA8 > JBDTRY01. The sequence goes on from JBDTRY010000015.1 coordinate 6,438, forward strand.
GCGGACGAGGAGGAAGGCCACCCCGAGACTTCTCCTGCCCGGGAAACCGAGCACGAAGAGAGCGAGGCTGACCGGAATGATCACCCGAGCGGCGGGGAACCAGTAAGCGAGATCGACGCGACACGAACTGAATCCACGCGATAGAGAGCAGAGTGGCTTGTGACGAGGTCTTGCCACAAGCAGGGAAAGGCGACGAAAGTGGCCGGGCGATGAGCAGTTTGGGGGAGCGTGCCGGAATCTGAAGTTGAAGGAGACGGCGTGAATCAGGAGGGAATGTTGAACCACGAATCCGACCCGGATCCCAGCGAATCCGTGAAACCAGGAGTGATGACCAAGGCTGAACTCGTAGATGAGGTCGCCCAGAAGGTTCTCTTGACGAAGAAGCAGGCTGAGACGATCGTCAACGTCGTCTTCGACTCGATCGTCCAGTCACTTCGCTCGGGAGAAAAGATCGAGCTGCGGGGCTTTGGCAGCTTCCGACTGCGAAGCCGCAAGTCACGAACCGGTCGCAATCCCAAGACAGGGGAAAAAGTCGAAGTTCCTCCAAAGAAAATTCCGTATTTCAAGCCCGGCAAGGAGCTCAAGGAGCTCATCAACCGCAAGCTGAACGACGGACCGTCACCCGATGTACCCAAACCGGCGGAAGGCGAATAGAACGACCCAATTGCCGCCGTGCAAACCCTATTCACGCCCTGGAGGTACTCCTGGTTGACCTCGCCCAAGGGAGAGCGGCCTTGCATTTTTTGTGAAGCCTCAACGACGAATACTGCCTCCGAGTCACAGCTCCTCATGAGGACGGCGCACGTTCTGGTAATGCTCAATCGCTACCCCTACGCCACCGGCCATCTCATGGTTGCGCCCAGGCAGCACGCGGCGAATCTGTTCGATTCGAAGCCCGACATCCTCACCGGGCTGATCCGCCTGGCCGCCGCGTCCCAGCGCATTCTTTCGGACAGCTACCATCCCGACGGCTTCAACGTGGGGATGAACTTCGGCCAGGCAGCCGGCGCCGGATTCGCCAACCATTACCACATGCACGTCGTGCCCCGATGGGAGGGAGACTCGAATTTCATGAGCGTGACCGGCGACACGCGCCTCGTTCCTGAAACCCTCGAGGACACCTACCAGAAACTACTGCCGAAATTTAGTGACCTCGAACGTCAGTTCATCAAAGCCGATGAAGCGTAAAACACTCACCGCCATGATCCTGGCCTTTCTTGTTCCGGGAGCAGGCCACTTTTACCTCGGGAAGCGGGCCAGGTCGGTCGTATTCCTGGTCGTGGTGCTCTTCATGTTCGTGGCTGGATTGCTTCTGCACGGGAAACTCTATGTAGCCGAACAGGGAAAGCCACTGACCCTTCTGGCCACTGCCGCGTCCATGGGTGCCGGAATCCCGTACCTCGTGGCGCGATCGATGGGACCCTTCGGTGATCTTGGTTCGTTCACCTACGAGTACGGAACGGCCTTCACTCTCACCGCGGGCTTGATGAACCTGCTGCTCATTCTGGACTCCTATGACATCGCGGAGAAGCGCAAGGAATGACGTTCATCCAGAGCCACATATTTTTGATGTTCGTCTATGCAGTCGCCGCCGGCGTTTTCTTTTCGTTTCTATGGCGAAATGACAGAAGAGAGCGGATCCGCTTTTTTCTGCTCATTTTCTCGTCTCTATTCATCGGCGGAACCCTTCTGGCCTGGCTGATGTATCCATTTCCACTACGGTGAAATGGATGAACGATCCCTTCCGGCCCTGGCGTGCCCGCTACAGTTCGTCAGGCAAGGAGACGGTGCTGCGCCTCGTTCCCTGCCTGATTTATCTTCTGCTCATCTCCGCCGTCTCCTCGGTACCGGGAAGCCATATTCCATCGCTGGTAGACGATCGTATCGAACACTTCATCGAGTATTTCGGTCTCGGCGTCGTTCTGCTCCTGGCAGCTGTGGCGTTCATGCACGAAACAGTCAGGCCTGTGCCCGTTCTGGCAGTCTGGGCGTTTGCGGTCTGCTATGCGTTTTTTGACGAATGGCACCAGAGCTTTGTTCCCGGCCGCGACTCGTCACTCAAGGACATCGCCTTCGATACTCTTGGAGTATCCTGCGCGCTGATTTTTCTGTACTTCGCGGCGACGAGGACCCGCCCAGCAGAATGAAACTCTGTGTCGTAGCAGGGGAGGCATCGGGCGATCTTCACGCCTCGGAAATTCTGCGCGAGCTCCGTACGCTTGATCCCGAGCTCGTGGTCTTCGGGATTGGCGGCGATCTGATGGAGCGGCAGGGTGTGCGGTTGCTGCATCACGCCAGGGAACTGGGAATCGTCGGCCTGTTCAACGTCCTCCGTCACCTGCCGATGTTCCGCGCCCTCTTCAGTGAGATCCTGGGAGAGATCGAACGCCAGCAGCCGGACGCGGTGTTGCTCGTCGACTACCCCGACTTCAATCTGCGCCTGGCCAGGGCCTGCCATCAACGAGGCTTCCGCGTGATCTATTACATATCCCCACAGGTCTGGGCCTGGCGGCGGAACCGCGTTCATCACATCGCAAGGTATGTGGATCACATGCTCGTGCTTTTTCCGTTCGAGGAGGAGTTCTACCGCGAGCACTCAGTGCCGGTGACGTACGTCGGTCACCCTCTTGTGGAACAGCTTGAACGGCGTCACTCGACCGTGACCGAAGTGGAAGATGGCGTGCCCCTGAGATTGGCGCTCATGCCCGGAAGCCGGCGCATGGAAGTGCAGGCGCTGCTTCCACCCATGCTCGACGCCGTTCGGCTGCTGCGCCTTGTGCGGCCGGTGGAGGCGTTTATCCTCAAAGCTCCGACAATTTCACGCGATTTCATCGAATCGATATCAGCGGGAAGCGAAGGCGAGACTCTGCCTCTTGTCGAGCACGACGAGGGCCAGCGTCTAAGTCGTGCCCACGTGGCACTCTCGTCGTCGGGCACCGCCACTCTGGAAGCGGCCGTGATCGGAGTGCCGGTCGTGGTCATGTATCACTTGAGCAGGGGAACGTATTTTCTGGCCAGACGGCTCGTGAAGCTTTCGAATTTCGGTCTGGTGAACATCGTCGCCGGGAAACAGATCGTTCCGGAACTGATTCAACAGCAGGTGAACGGACCGCGGATCGTCGAAGCGATCCAGGAAATCGTCCAGCCCTCAAAATACCGGGAAATCAAAGAAGCTCTCGCCGCCGTCCGGGAAAAGCTCGGAGGCCCGGGCGCGAGCCGGCGGGCCGCCGAAAAAGTCTATAAACTGATGACCGAGCCGCACCCTCGGGACTCGGTATCCAGCTCGTAGGCGTGACCGCCCTGCAGGCCTCGGCGCAACGGCGCCGCCAGACCGATCAATGAACATTCTTCGACGACTCTATCGCTACATCGTACCGTACCGCGGCTGGGCCATTCTGGCCTTCGGAAGCATGATCCTCGTGGCGGCGACGTACGGCGCCCTGGTGGCCCTGGCTGGCCCTCTCTTCGACGAGGTGCTCACCCGCAATCGGGCCTCCGTTGCAGTGCATGGGTCGGTTTCTTCACACGACAAACCTTCGATTGCCTCAGGGAAGAACACTGCTCTGCGCATCCTGCTGGTACGGGATCGGCCGGAAGGCCAGCGGGGACTGTTCGTGAACGTCGTCGACGATGTCTCACGACCCCTTCGATCGTGGTGGGCAGCTCATGAGCACGACCGCTGGAAAGTCATTCCCTACCTTCTGTTGATCATTTTCGCGGTGCGCGCCTTCAGCTCATTCTTCGCGGAGTACGCGTTCCAGAAGGTAGGCCTTTCAACAGTGCGGGATCTTCGCAATGAGCTTTACGAAGCGATCATCCATCAGAGCCACCGTTTCTTCTACGAACGGTCTACCGGTGAACTTGTCAGCCGCATCGTCTCGGACGCCGATCAGATTCAGGCTGCGGTGTCGATCCGCATGGGAGACCTTTTCCAGGAAAGCGCCAATCTCATCGTCCTCGCTACCTATGTCTTCCTGGTCAACACCGAACTGGCCCTGATCAGTCTGGTCGTAGCTCCCGTCATCGTCATTCCGGTCGTCCAGTTCGGAAAGCGGCTGCGGAAGACCACGCACCGTTCGCAGGAGCGGATGGCCGGGATTGCCACGTTGCTCGAGGAGACGATCAAAGGAGTGCGAATCGTCAAAGCCTTCACCATGGAGCCGTTCGAGATCACCCGCTTTCGTGAAGCGACGCAGAAGCATCTGAACGTGAACCTCAAGGCACAGCGCATTCAAGCCCTGACCTCGCCAGTGATGGAACTTCTGGCTGGCGTGTGTATCGTTCTCCTTCTGCTCTACGCCGGCTTCCGCATTCAGTCCCAGACGCTGACCACGGGTGAGTTCATCAGTTTCGTCATGGCCCTGGCGCTGATGTATGCACCCATCAAGAGACTGAACAAAGTGAATCTGTCGATGAACGCCGCCATCTCGGCCGCCGAGCGTGTCTTCCGGATGCTGGACACCCCGAACGCAATCGTCGAGAGTGCGGAGGCGGTTCAAATCGATACCGTCGGACGTGGCATATCCTTCGACAAAGTCAGCTTCGGCTATCGTGACGAACCGGTTCTGCGCGACATATCTCTCACTGTCGCTCCGGGAGAGGTGGTGGCTCTGGTCGGCGGGAGCGGGGCCGGGAAGTCTACGCTGGTCAACCTTCTTCCAAGGTTCTATGACGTCAGCGAAGGCGCGATCACCATCGATGGACATGACGTGCGCGATCTCACCCTCGATTCACTGCGGGGCCTTACCGCCTTCGTCACTCAGGAAGTGATCCTCTTCAACGATACGGTCCGCAACAATATCGCCTACGGCCGCGCCGGCGTATCTGACGAGGAAGTGATCCGCGCGGCGCAGGCTGCCAATGCACATGACTTCATCGCCGCCCTCCCTCACGGATACGACTCCACCGTCGGAGAGAGCGGAGTGCTGCTCTCCGGGGGCCAGCGTCAGCGTCTGGCCATCGCGCGAGCCATCTTCAAGAACGCGCCCATACTCATCCTCGATGAAGCCACCTCGGCGCTCGATACCGAATCGGAGCGGCTCGTTCAGCAGGCGCTGTCCAACCTGATGGAGGGACGCACCACCCTGGTCATCGCCCACCGGCTGTCCACGATCCGTTCGGCGGACAAGATTGTCGTCCTCGATTCCGGAGCGATCCGGGAGGTGGGAACGCACGACGACCTGCTGGAGCGCAAGGGCATTTATCGCCGGCTCTACGAAATGCAGTTTCTCGAAGACGAACGTCCTTCCGAAGCGCTGGCATGAAGACTGACCTCGGGTTGGCTCTCATCCCGAAACTCGGATCATGGTTCATTCGCCTGCTCCACCTCACGCTCCGCGTCCGGCATCTCCATCCTGAGCGGATCGAAGCACTCAACGAAGAAGGACAGCGCTACATCCTGGCGTTCTGGCACTGCCACCTGCCGATGATGTTCTTTTCCCGGTATCGGCCGCCCATCGCCGTCATGTCCTCGCAACATCGTGACGGAGAACTGAGCGCTCGCAACATGGAACAGTTTGCAGTAACGGTCGTCCGTGGCTCCACCACCCGAGGTGGCTCTGCGGCGCTTCGAGGAATGTTGAAACTGGCCGCGGAAGGTGTGAATCTGGCATTTACCCCGGATGGTCCACGCGGCCCCGCCCGCGTGGTTCAGAGCGGTGTGGTTGCAGCCGCTCAGCTTTCCGGCCATCCGATCATTCCCATCGTTACGTCTGCCGAACGGAAGAAAAAACTGAGGTCCTGGGACAGCATGGAGATTCCACTGCCATTCAGCCGGTTGTTGTTCTCGTACGGAGAACCGATCGTCGTGCCTCGCAAACTGAACAAAGAGGAGCTCCGTCGCTACCAGCAACTGCTCGAGGATCGACTCAACAATCTGTCGGCCGAATCTGAGGCAGAGTTTGACGAACTCTTTCGGGAAGCCCGCCCTGAAAAGCGTCCCGAACACGCGTGATATAAAGGGATTGGCTCGCATCCATGATCAAAAGCATGACCGGCTTTGGCCGCGTAACTGGCGCAGTCTCCGATCGCTTCTCGTGTGCGATCACCATTCGTTCGGTCAACCATCGCTTCCTCGAGGTCTCCGCCCGTCTGCCCGAGTCCATCTGGGACATGGAGCCGTCGGTTCGGGCACTGATCGGGGAGAGTATGACCAGGGGCAAGGTCGACCTCTCCATTCGGCTGCAACGTACGGCGGATCCGGAGTACTCGGCACGGGTCAACCAGCGCGTGGCCCGGGCGGTCATTCCTCAGCTTCGGGACCTCCTCCAGGATCAGGGTGTCTCCGCTTCATTTACGCCCTCCGACCTGATGCGCATTCCCGATCTGCTGCAGGTCGAGCCGATTGAGCAGGAATGGACCGAAGACGAGAGGGAGGCATTGAAATCCCTCGTCAGGGACTGTCTACGGCAGGTAGACGAGATGCGATCGAACGAAGGTGCCGGACTCAGTAGAGACATCCTTGGCCGAGTGCAGACCATCGCCAGAGTGAGCACAGAGATCGCGGAATCTCGCGACGAGATCACAGGCGAGGCGATCGAGGCCATGCGCCTGCGGGTGGGGGACCTGGCCCGCATCGCTGGCGTCGAAGTCCCGGAGGAGCGTGTAGCCCAGGAGATCGTCCTGCTCCTCGACCGCGCCGACATTGCTGAGGAACTGACCCGCCTGGGCCTGCACGTCCAGCAGGTAAAGAGTCTGATCGACGGGAAGGATGCGGCGGGCAAGAAGCTGGACTTCCTCTCGCAGGAGATTCTCCGCGAAATCAATACGCTCGGTCAGAAATCGAAATCGGCGACGATCCGCAGCGCCGTTATAGAATTGAAGACTGAAGTCGAGCGCATTCGCGAGCAGGTTCAGAATGTCGAGTGACCCCGTAAATTTTCATCCCGACGGAACGCTGTTCATCGTTTCGGGACCGTCCGGAGCCGGGAAGACCACGCTCATCAACGCCGTACGTCAAGAGCTGGCGCCCTTGGGGATCAGCCTCTATTTCTCGATTTCGCACACGACGCGCGAGCCCCGGCTCGGAGAGCAGGAAGGCGTCAATTACTTCTATGTAAGTAGGTTGCAGTTCGAGGGCATGGTCGCAGCCGGGGAATTTATCGAATGGGCGCGCGTTCACGACGAGATGTACGGTACTTCCAAGGCGGAGGTCCGGACGAGGCTGGATGCCGGCGAGGACGTCATCCTGGACATCGATGTTCAGGGCGCTCGCCAGATCTCGGAGAGCGAGCAGCTTCAACCGCATTCTCTGAGTGTCTTTGTTTTCCCGCCGTCGGTAACGGCACTGCAGAGCAGGCTGGAATCAAGGGGGCTGAACAGCCGCAGTGAGATCGACCTGCGAATGAAGAAGGCGTTCGACGAGATTGAACAAGGTCTGAGCTTCTACGATTACATCATCATCAACGACAGACTGGATCTGGCCAAGGAATGGCTGAAAGCGTCCATCATCGCGCGGAAATTGAAGAGTAAGTCCGCGCTGGTGGAGCTGCAGAAGATGGCCCAGCGGTTCAAGGAGGAACGAAGTGGAACCATTGCCTGAAGGTGTAGACAGCAAATTCCGATACGTGCTACTCGTCGCCAAACGTGCCGAGCAACTCATTCAGGGTGCGCCACAGAAAATGAAGACGCGTCATGCAAAACCGACGCGCGTGGCCATGGCTGAGGTAGCGAACAACCATGTGAAGTGGCATCTCCGGGACCCGGGCGCAGAACTGTTTACGGACACCGACACCGAGGAGTAAGTTGAAGATCGTTCTCGGGGTCACGGGCGGAATCGCCGCGTACAAGGCGCCCGAGCTCGTCCGACGACTGCAGGACATCGGGGCGGACGTTCGGGTGATTCTCACTCCGAATGCCGCCCGTTTTGTTTCTGCGCTCGCCCTCTCCGCCGTCTCCGGACACGGCGTGATCACCGATCAGTGGGGAGACCCCGATGCCGGCGGCGTGGATCACATCGAGCTGGCTCGCTGGGCGGATCTTCTCCTGATCGCGCCAGCGACAGCCAACACCATCGCCAAGCTCGCTGTGGGAATCGCCGATGATGCCTTATCCACGTACGCCATCGCCCATCGCCAGGCCTTGATCCTCGCTCCGGCCATGAACACCTTCATGTTTCAGCATCCCACCGTCACCGCCAATCTCACGGTTCTGCGTCAGAGAGGGGCGATCGTTCTCGATCCGGACAGCGGTGTTCTGGCCTGCGGAGACGAAGGACTGGGCAGAATGCCTGACATTCCCGTCCTGGTCGACTCTGTGCGATCCCTGCTTAGCCGTCGCGATCTCGAGGGTCTGCATATCCTCGTTACGGCCGGTCCGACTCGCGAACCGATCGATCCTGTTCGCTACCTCTCCAACCGTTCTTCGGGGAAGATGGGATACGCGCTGGCAGAGGGGGCCAGACGTCGCGGAGCAACAGTGACCCTGATCAGCGGACCTACTTCGTTGACTGCTTCCGCCGGAATCGAAGTCGTGCCCGTAACCACCGCGCGCGAGATGCATGAAGCGGTGATGGTCAGACTTCCCGGCCAGCAGGTGATTCTGAAAGCAGCTGCTGTCGCTGATTTCACGCCCACGGAAGTGGCAGGAAACAAAATCAAGAAAAATGGCACCAACGAGCTTCGCTTGACGCTCCAGCCGACCACGGACATCCTCTCCGCGATCGCCGGTGTCGATCCCCATCCCTTCATCGTTGCCTTCGCAGCCGAAACCTCGGATGTGGAAGCCTATGCCCGGGAGAAGCTTCTACGGAAACAGGCTGACATGATTGTGGCCAACGATGTTTCCGATGCCACCATCGGATTCGATTCCGACGAGAATCAGGTCACCATCATCGGACGAGACGGCACGATCTCTCACGTGGCCAGAGCGTCCAAGCGAATCGTGGCCGAACGCATCCTTGACCGCGTGGCCGAGGCCCTGGCAGTCTGATGGACGAGCAGCTTGTCGAGGAACTGATTTTTCTGGAGGAGATGGGATTCACCCATCTGGACGTCCCCGAATCAACTCCACGAGCGGTGGAAAATCGTTCTTCAGACTCGGACTCCGAATGGCTGGAACTGGAGCGTCTGGCTCTTCCCTGCACCCGCTGCCAGTTGGCCGCCACCCGTACCCAGGTCGTCTTCGGAACCGGCAACCGCAACGCGGCGCTGATGTTTATCGGCGAGGCTCCGGGACGGGACGAAGATCTTCAGGGTGTACCCTTCGTGGGCAGAGCCGGACAGTTGCTCACGGACATCATCAAGGCCATGAAGCTGACGAGGGAAGGGGTCTACATCGCCAACGTCATCAAGTGCCGGCCTCCCGGGAACCGCAACCCCGAGCCGGAGGAGATCGAGGCCTGCAGGCCGTTTATTAAGAAGCAGATCGAGCTCGTGCAGCCTCGGGTCATCGTCACCCTCGGACGCATCGCGCTCCAGGGAATGATGGAGCGGAGCCTTTCAATCAGCGCCACTCGTGGTCAGTGGCTCCAGTACGCGGGAATCCGGCTCATGCCTACGTACCATCCGGCGTATCTGCTCCGGAATCCGTCGGCGAAGAAAGATGTGTGGACCGACATGAAGAAGGTGATGGCAGAACTCGGAATCGGCTGAGATCTCGAGTGGATTTCCAGGATCGCTCGATCACATCTCGAGTAACCTTAGTTTTCTCGGACCTCGATCGGACGTCTGCCCCGGCCGTCGTACACTGTCCGGCCATGCCCCAGGGTCTCGCTGAATTTGCCGAAGTGGCCGTCCCCCTCGGAGTGTACGAGACGTTCACATACGCAATCCCGGCCGCGCTGCGAAATGACATCCGGCTCGGCTCGCGCGTGGAGGTTCCGCTGGGCCGAAAGCTGACCACGGCCTTCGTCACCGCGCTGGTTGACGAGTCGAGCGTGGCTCCCGCGAAGATTCGCGCCATCCGATCTCTGCTCGACGAGGAGGAGCCTGCACTCATCCCTGACATCATCGAGCTGTGCCGCTGGGCGTCAAACTACTATCTGGCTCCCTTCGGGGAGATGTTGCGCGTGGCCCTCCCGGCAAACATGGCCAGCCGTGGGAAGCGATCGGTGAGTTTTGTGGGTACGGGCGATACCGTTCAGGAGGCTGTGGACTCCGGACGGATTCTCATGGAGGACCTCCCGCTCCTGGAGCAGATCAGGAAGCGTGAGTTCACAGTGAGCTCACTGCTGCAGCACGAGCAGAACGCGCGGGGCACCATGAGGCGTCTTAGCGACGCCGGCATCATCGCCATCACCGAGTCGTTCCGCGACTCGGTTGGCGTCCGTTATGACCGTTTCGTCGTCCTCGAGAACCCCATGGCCGAACTTCCACGCAAGCAGCAGGAGGCTCTGGACATCCTCGCTGCACGTGGCGGTGAGCTGACCTGGCGTGCCCTCATGGCCGCAGGAGCAGGGGAGTCGTCAATCGGCACCCTGGTGCGTAAGGGCGCGGTACGCGTCGAGCGCCGGCCACGTCAACACACGCTCGACGCCTTTCTCGCCGAACCGGGAGATGGCGCCCTTCAGGAGTTCTCCTATTCTTCAGAACAGGCCGGAGCCATCGCGGCGATCTCATCCTCCATCGGTTCGTTTGCGGCATTCCTGCTCGAAGGAGTGACCGGCAGCGGGAAGACTGAAGTCTACGTGGAACTGATGCGCGAGGTTGTTCGACGGGGACAACAGGCCATCCTGCTCGTGCCCGAGATTTCTTTGACGCCTGTCTTCGCAGCGCGGCTCAAGGAGCGCTTCGGGGACCGCATCGCCATCCTGCACAGCAACCTCACAGCGAGCGAGCGATACGATCAGTGGTGGCGCGCCAGGCGAGGGCTCGTGGATGTAGCCATCGGTCCTCGCTCCGCTCTCTTCACGCCATTTCAGCGCCTGGGAATCATCGTCGTCGACGAGGAGGGAGACTCAGCCTATAAGCAGGAGGAAACTCCCCGTTACAACGCCCGCGACCTGGCCGTGGTCAGGGCCCGGATCGCGAACATTCCGATTATTCTCGGCTCAGCTACTCCATCGCTGGAGAGCCGCTACAACGCAGAACGAACGAAATACCGGCTCCTCCGTCTTCAGAACCGCGTCGAGTCGAGACCGCTGCCCGAAGTGGAGATCATCGATATCCGTCGCGAGCGGGGAGAGAAGGAGGATCGGGGTCTGATTATTTTCAGCGAACGTCTTCGGGAAGAGATGGCCAGAGTCTTCGGGTCTGGCGAGCAGGCCATCGTCCTCATGAACCGTCGAGGCTACGCGCCGTACCTGCTTTGCCGTCAGTGCGAAAACGACTTTCGCTGCCGTGATTGCAGCGTAACGATGACCGTCCACCGCTCGGACGGTCTTCTCATCTGCCACTACTGCGGCTATCGGCGGAAGATTCCTTCCAGGTGCCCGCTATGCGAAGGGGAAGTACTGCAACCCATTGGCTTCGGCACGGAGAAAGTCCTGGAACGCTTCCGCCGCTACTTTCCGGGGGTAGCCGTCGAAGTACTCGACAGAGATTCGACGAGACGGAAGGGATCGCTCGTGCAGATTCTCGACCGTTTTCGCCGAAGAGAGACGCAGGCCTTGATCGGAACGCAGATGATCAGCAAAGGGCACCACTTCCCGAACGTAACGCTCACCGCGGTCATCAACGCTGATGCCATTCTCGGGTATCCCGATTTCAGATCCGCAGAGAAGACCTTTTACCTGCTGACCCAGGTGGCGGGGCGAGCCGGACGCGGCGAGCTTTCGGGGCGTGTGGTCATCCAGTCCGCCTTCCCGAACCACTACGCCCTGCAGCACGCCCTGAACCACGACTACGAATCGTTTTATCGGGCGGAGATCCAGTTCCGGCGAACATTTCACTATCCGCCGGTTACTTCCATGATTGCCATCATTCTTCGGGGAGCGGACCTGAGCCGTGTCGAGAACGCGGCCGTGAAGACCGCGGACCTTCTTGAAAAGGCACTGGGCACGATGAACGGAGTGCGCATCCAGGGCCCGGCCAGTGCCCCGCTGGCACGCATCAAAGGAGTGCACCGATTCCAGATTCTCGTCCGGAGCAGTAACCGCGCTCACATCCGCTCGGCGGTCGAATCGGCGGTTCTCGGAAGAAAATGGGCGGGAGTCGATGTGGTGATCGACGTGGATCCGATCAACCTGCTCTGACCTGACTGCCATGACGGAAAGGTGCAGGCGCCAGCGTGAAGGCAAATGCCACGATTACCATGGCGTGTCATCCTGAAGCGACGAGCGAAGGATCTCTTCTACTCTCCCGGGTTGCCATCACACGAAGGGCACATTTTCGTTGAGGAGATCCTTCGGTCGCTGCGCTCCCTCAAGGATGACAAGCTCCCTGGGCCCCGCAAGGCGGATGACTTGCTGTGTGAACTCGCACGCCCGTTTCACGAGGCAGTCAGGCGATCGGCTTCAGGACCTCTTCGTTCACCGGATGGCGTTGGACGACGGAGTGCGCCATGAGATCGGCGTAGATGTCGGGATCGAAAACTGCCGCTTTTTCAGTCAGCTGGCGAAGGTGGAAGCCAACCACGAGCAGCGCCGCGTAGATTGTTTCGCCGTCTGACTTGTCGAACGAGTGAATCGTCTCTCTGCGGCCGAAGTTCTCTCCGTCGGTGCCCTTCAGGCCATCCATGGCGAATTCGATCGCGCGTTGGATGCGATCACGGGGAGTTTCGTGAGGCCCGTGATGCAGCCGGCCGTGGCGGGTGAGTTCCCCGATCCGCTCGATGCAACGGCAGAGAGAGGCGAATTCCGCGGCGATGATGTCCAGAGCCTCAGAGGCCTGATTTCCACTTCTCTCGAACACGGCGTCGTATAGCAGCAAGGCTCGCCGGCGATAATCATTGTCAATCTTGTCCATCACGAATGAAAGCGGCGGCACGTGGCGCATCCGGGTGTGTGCCGCCGGATCTTCTCTGGTCATCAGGGTTCCTTATTCTCATGATTCTGCGCCAGTTGACCGCCGGAGACCGTTTTGGTAGGGTCCGCCGAGTGAACGGCGATCAAATGCAGTTCGAGGCTCCCATTCTACAGCTGAGGAGCCGCATCGACGAACTATCCTCTTCCGAAGATTCGATCGAACACAGTGCAGAGATCTCCGCGCTTCAGAAGCAGCTCACGCAGATCTCCAGGGATATCTACACGAATCTGTCACCCTGGCAGACCACGATGGTGGCCAGGCACGCCGCCCGCCCCTACACCCTCGATTTCGTATCCGGCCTCTTTCAGGAGTTCGAAGAAGTGCATGGCGACCGCAAATTCGGCGAGGACCGGGCCCTTGTCGGCGGATTTGCCCGGTTCGAGGGCCGTTCCTGCGCGGTGATCGGACACCAGAAGGGCCGAGACACCAAAGAGAAAATCAGCCGGAACTTCGGAATGCCCCGACCGGAGGGTTACCGCAAGGCCTTGCGAATCATGAAACTCGCTGAAAAGTTCGGCATGCCCGTGCTGACATTCATCGACACACCGGGAGCCTATCCGGGGCTCGGAGCCGAAGAGCGGGGTCAGGCCGAGGCCATTGCCGTCAATCTGCGGGAAATGGCGGCGCTGCGGGTGCCCATAATCAGCACGATTACCGGAGAAGGCGGAAGTGGCGGTGCTCTGGCGCTCGGCGTCGGCGATCGCGTGTTCATGCTCGAATATGCCGTCTACTCGGTGATATCGCCGGAAGGCTGCGCGGCAATTCTCTGGAAGGATCCTTCGGCCGCGGAAGAGGCTGCGAAGGCCATGAAGATGACTGCCCAGCCGCTCCTCGCTCTCGGCGTGGTCGACGAAATCGTGCCCGAGCCCGTAGGCGGCGCTCACACTGATCCGGGCGCTGCTGCAGAACTGCTCAGGCCTTTCCTGCAACGGGGACTGAAAGAGGTTACGAAGCTCAAACCCGCTCAACTTCGCGAGGAACGTTACAAGAAGTTCCGCCGGATGGGAGTGTACGAAACGTAGATCGCTCGCACTGGCCCCTTCGGAAGGAAAGTCCCATAGTTACGTCCGGAAGCACTCTGTCCGATACTGGTATCCCTGAACGATGGCAATTTTCGAAACCTGGAGCTCCCGGGATATCCGGCCCGCGATTCGCCAGGTCCCCGGAACTCCTGCACTGCTGACATCAATCATCGAGGGACGGGGAATCCATACGGACGAAGAGCGGCGGCGCTTCTTCGAACCGGAGCTCTCCGACCTGCACGATCCCGGGGCAATTCACGGGATGGACTTCGCCTGCGAGCGCATCGCCCGCGCCATTCGCGATCGCGAATTCATTCTGATCTACGGTGACTACGATGTGGATGGCGTCACCTCGATCGTGCTCCTGCAGACCGTCCTCCGTGCCCTCGGGGCCGATGCGAATTTCGTCGTACCACTTCGCCTGGTTGATGGCTACGGCTTGAAGATGGAGGTCATCGAACGCGTCCTCCGCGAACGGAATGTCCGCCTCGTGATTACCGTGGACTGCGGCATCACGTCCGTGGAACCGGTACGGCGGGCCATCGAACGTGGGATCGACGTGATCATCACCGATCACCATCTCCCACCCGGAAGCCTGCCTACGGCGGCCGCGGTGCTCAATCCCAAGCAGGATGGATGCACCTATCCGTACAAGGAGCTGGCCGGTGTCGGCGTGGCTTTCAAGCTCTGTTGCGAACTCCTCCGCCGGGCATCGAACAGGATGTCGGTCCAGTCGCTGCTGAAGATCGCAGCCATCGGGACGATTGCCGACGTTGCTCCCCTGACCGGAGAAAATCGCACGATCGTCCTGCTCGGGCTGCGCGCTCTGGCCGATGTCCGCAATCCGGGACTGAGGGTTCTGCTGCGCACGCTTGGAATGTACGGCCGGCCTCCACGAGCCAGCGAAGTCGCTTTCCTGATCGGGCCTCGCATCAATGCCGCCGGGCGGCTGGACTCCGCCGACACTGCCATCCGGCTCTTCGAAGCGGGAAGCGAACAGGATGCCTACCCGATCGTGGCGGAGCTCAATCGAATGAACGGCGAGAGGAAATCTGTCGAGAAGGCAGTACTCGGCGAGGCCTATGCCATGGCCGAGGAAAGCGGGTTGCCGCGCATCCTCGTGCTTTCCGGAAACGGGTGGCACCGCGGAGTACTCGGCCTCTGCGCCTCGCGGGTGGCCCAGCGCTATCACCGGCCCACGTTGATGATTTCAGTCGACGGCGATGACGCCGTCGGTTCGGGTCGAAGCATCGGTGGGGTGAACCTTCACGGTCTGCTCGAGAGCGTCTCCGATCATTTCCAGCACTTCGGAGGGCATGACTACGCATGCGGGTTCTCCTTGCCAACCTCCCGAATCGAGTCGCTGAAAAAAGAGTTGAATCTTCGAGCCGCCTCGATCGACGAACGAAGTTTCCGGCGCGAACTGCAGTTCGACGGCGTAGTTACACTCCGCGATCTCGATGAGGAGTTTTTTCAGTGTCACCAGGCACTGGAACCCTTCGGAGCGGGAAACACCCAGCCGGTATTCACAGCGCGCAACCTGACTGTCCGCGCTCGCAGAGAATTCTCGCCAGACTGCCACGAGATTCAGCTCGGTGACGGGACCGGGGAAATCAGTGCGGTGGTCTGGCCCTCCGAAAAGGCCCTGTTACCAATTCTTCTGGGAGAGCAGGAGATATCGGTGGCCTTCCAGCTCGAACCCGATCGGTACGCCAGCCGGGGCTACCGCATGACCGTCATCGACGCTCGTCCGGGCGCGTTCACGGATGCGAGGAACGAATCCGGGATCGGGGCTGTTTAAGAGCGTACGTCAGTACGCGTAATGCAGAACGGCATCAGACTTCTCCGCCTGACTCTTCCAGTCCTTTTCGTTGCCTTCCTCGTCATCCTCGGGCTCAGCTACACGAGTAACCGCCGGGATGATCGCAGTGGCGACGCGAGCCGGGCCGTGCCTCCAGTCCGGTCCAACGATAAGGCCCAGTTGGTCTCGTATAACTTCGAAGACACGCAAACCATTGGTGGCCGCGTCGTTTCCCGGATAAAAGCAAAACAAACCGTAGGTTTCGTTTCCGGGTGGTACGAGCTTAAGGACGTGGTTCTCACTGTCTACCGCGAAAGCGGCACGGTTTACGAGCTCGCAGCACCGCAGGCGCAGTTTCAGGTAAAGAGCAAGGAAGCATCCCTGGCCGGTGGAGTGCTGGTGACCTCCAATGACGGGCTGATGGTGCAAACGAACGAAATCCGATTCGACGGCAATCAACTGACCAACCATATGCCGGTTCAGTTCTCGATCGACCGATGGAAGGGTCAGGCTGGAGGCGTCAACGTCGACGTGCGGCAGCAGATGATGCGTCTGTCCGGTCAGGTCACGGCCACACTGTCCCCAGGTTCGCCGGGAGCGGGCGAACCGATGACGATTGAGGCCAGAGAAGCGCTCTTTCTCAGGCAGCAGAATCGCGTCAATTTCGACGGTGATGTCACGGTCCGGCGGAGGACCGACACGGTCAGGTCCGACAAGGCCTTCGCCCAGCTCGATCAGAATCAGAAACAGCTCGTGGCTCTGGAGGGTTCCGGCAAGGTTCGGGCTGCAATGCAGGGCGGCCTGGCTGCAGCCGCGGGAACCCCTTCCGGGGGACGAAAAACTCTGGTAGCCGAGAACTTCACAACGGAGTTCGGACCGGAAGGGACGATCCGGGCCTTGAACGTCAACGGAGGACCGATACCGGCTCAGGCTGTGCTCGACGGCCCGCCAGTGCGTACCGTCACTGCCCAGACGTTTCGGGCTCTGTTCGAGGAGTCGCAAATCAGCGAGCTCAAAGCGATTGGCGGTATGAGGCTGGTCGAGAGCGCGCGCACGATTACAGCAAGAAGCGGGACGGTATATTTTGATCGAAACACGCGGCAGGCCTCGAGTGTGGTCGTTGACGGCGATGTGCGTTTCGTCGATCCGAGGTTATCCGGAACCAGCGATCGAGTGAATTACGACCTCGTCGGGGGATCGGTAGTGCTCACCGCGATACCGGGCGGGCAGCCCGTCGTCACCACCGACGGTCAGACTCTGAAAGGTGACGTGATTTCCGCGCGGCTGAACGAGGGAGTCGTTCGAGTCACGAAAAACGTCAGCGCGCGGATCATGCCGAAGAGCGGCGGCGCATCCGCATCCGGGACGGGCGTTTTCCCCTCGGCACAAGTTCCTGTGTACGTGAACTCGGATACGGCCACGTTGAAGCGGGACGGCCAGACGGGGTATTTCAAGGGGAACGTGCGCGCCTGGCAGGACAGGAACACACTGCTCGGTGGTGACCTTCTCATCCAGGGACAGGGAGACCTGATCCAGTCCAGTGACGGAGTGCGGCTGATTCTCTACAACACCCGCGGGCTGCAGAAGAGCGGACCCATTCTGGGACGAGGGGACAAGCTCATGGCCCGGAAATCCGAACAGAAGATTGACCTCACCGGAAACGTTCAGATCGACGAAGAAGGGCGCACGCTCAATGCCCAGCAAGCTACCTTTCACTTCGACAATGCCCATCGCATTCAGAAAGTGGAGTCGGTAGGAAACGTACGCCTCACCGAGAGTACGACCGGGAGAAAAGGCACCGGAGAGGCTGCAAACTACCAGGTCAGCGATCAGATCATCATTCTGACCGGTTCGCCTGCTGTGGTTACCGAACCCAAGGGCACTCTTCGAGGCCAGCAGATCGTATTCGATCTGGCGCGGAACAAAGTTGACGTCCGGAGTGGCACGAATGCTTCGGAGAACACGTACAATCCGCAGTGATGAAGCTGAACGAAGCCGATCAGCAGGTGACGGCACGACATCTTGGAAGCGACCGCGCCCCTTCACGAATGCCCGAGGCCCGGCTGAAGCTGGCCGCCGAACATCTTCTGAAGATCTATCGGGGCCGCAAGGTGGTTCGCGACGTCTCCCTCGAGATTCTGCAGGGTGAGATCGTTGGGCTTCTCGGACCGAACGGCGCGGGCAAGACCACGACCTTCTACATGGTTGTCGGCCTGACGCGACCGGATGCCGGCTCGGTACTCCTGGGATCGGACGACATCACCGAAATGCCCATGTATCAGCGGGCCCAGAAGGGAATCAGCTACCTGCCGCAGGAGGCCTCGATCTTCCGGAAACTTACCGTGGAGGAGAACCTGCTGGCGGTATTTGAAACCATGAATCTTCCGATCGCGGAGCGTCACCGGCGGGCCGAAGAACTGCTCGAAGAATTCGGGCTCACCCACCTCGCTCGGAACCGCGGGTACTCACTCTCGGGAGGCGAGCGCCGGCGGGTGGAAATCGCGAGGAGTCTGGCAATTAACCCGGCATTCATCTTGCTTGATGAGCCCTTTGCGGGCATCGATCCAATTGCCGTTTTCGACATTCAGAAAATCGTTTCTCAACTCCGGTCCCGGGGGATCGGAATCCTCATCACCGATCACAACGTGCGAGAAACGTTGAAGATCACGGATCGGGCCTATATCATCAAGGAAGGCGAAATCTTTCGTCAGGGCGTCCCAGAGAGCCTTTCCGCGGACGCCGAAGTGCGGCGTATCTATCTTGGAGAGTCGTTCAATCTGAGCTGATTCTCTGCGGCAGCAAAGCAGCAGCCGTCCCTGGGGTAAATCTTAAAATATGGCACTCGAACAGAAACTGCACCTGAAGCTGTCTCAGAAGCTGATCATGACGCCTTCGCTGCAGCAGGCGATCAAGCTTCTGCAATTGAGCAAGCTCGAACTCCAGGAAGTGCTCAATCAGGAACTGCTGGAAAATCCGCTTCTGGAGGAAACCGCCGAGGAACTGAAGGCCGAGGATCAGGTGGAGGCCGAGCAGAAACCGGAAGAGGAAAAAGCCAAGGAAGAGGAAAAAGAAAAGGATTCCTTCGACGAGATCGACTTCGACGCCTACTTCCAGGATTACATCGAGTACGGCTACAACCCGCGCATGGGGGAGGAGAGGGAGGAGTTTCCGATCGAGAACACCCTCACCCGGCCGCCAAATCTCGCCGATCACCTCACCTGGCAGCTGGCCATGTCCGACGCCTCCCCGAAGATCAAAGAGATTGCCACGTTCATGGTCGGGAACATCGACGAGGACGGCTACCTTCGCGCCAACGAGGACGATCTGCTCCGCGCCGGAGACTACAGCGTGGAAGAGCTGGATACCGCTCTGGGCTTCATTCAGTGGTTCGATCCGCCAGGCGTCGGCGCGCGCGACCTGCGCGAATGCCTGCTGTTGCAGCTCCGCAACCTGGAGATCGACGAGCCGATGGTAGACACGATCATCCGTGACCATTGGGATGAGTTCATGAACCGGCACTTCGTTCAGCTTGCCAAAAAGCTCAGTCTGGAACTGAAGGAGCTGGAGGCCGTGGTCGAGGTAATCAAACGTCTCGATCCCAAGCCCGGCCGTAAGTACAGTAATGACCGGGCCATATACGTCGAGCCCGACGTCTACATCCAGAAAGTCGGTGAAGAGTACGTCATTCTGCTCAACGAAGACGGGATGCCGAAGCTGCGCATCAACGGCAACTACAGGCAGATGCTCAACCACATGGATTCCAAGCAGGACGGCGAGACCGTCAACTACATCAAGGACAAGATCCGCTCCGCGGTCTGGTTGATCAAGTCCCTTGATCAGCGACAGAGAACGATCTACAAAGTGGCGGAATCCATCGTCAAACATCAGAAGGAGTTTCTGGAAAAGGGCATCGACTACCTTCGCCCGCTGGTGCTTCGCGACGTGGCCGACGACATCCAGATGCACGAATCAACCGTCTCCCGGGTGGTCTCGAACAAGTATATGCACACCCCTCGGGGGCTGTTCCTGATGAAGTATTTTTTCCATAGCGGTATCGATTCGGATTATGGCGAGGACATCTCCAGCCTCACCGTGAAGAAGAAGATTCAGGGATTCATTGATGCCGAGGATCCACACAAACCGCTCTCGGATTCCAAAATCATGAAGATCCTCAACGACCAGGGCATCAACATCGCCCGGCGGACAGTGGCCAAGTACCGGGACGAGTTGAACATTCCTTCCTCGACCGACCGTAAGCAGATTTTCTGAGACCCACGGAAAGGAGCCTGGATGAACGTAGAGATATCGGGACGTAATTACGAAGTGACCGATCGCATCCGGACTCTGATTACAACCAAAGTGGGAAAGATCACCAAGTACTTCGAAGACGTCATAGAAATCCGTTGCGTTCTGAACGTCGAAAAATACAGAAACATCTGCGAAATCTTCATCCTCGGTAAGAGCTACGACGTCAAATCCGTTCAGGAAGCCGACACCATGGAAGACGCCATCAATTCCACGGTCGACCACCTCAAACGCCAGGCCCAGAAGAGCCGCACCAGAATTCGCGACCATCGCAAGCCGTCGCGCAGAAAAGTCTCGCCGGACAGCTGGACGGTGCAGGTCATGGAACCAAGCCTGCTTCGGGACGGCGACCAGCAGAGGCCACGCATCCTGAAGACGACGAACCTGCCAATCCGCGCCATGTCTGTGGAGCAGGCGGCCATGACCCTCGACGATTCCAGGAACGAATTCATCGTCTTCCGGGATCTCGACACCGACAAGGTCACCGTCATCTACCGGCGTCACGATCAGAATTTCGGTATGATCGCCCCGGAGTTCTGACACCGCGAAGGCTGCGATGGCCCGCTGAATCCAGGCAACTCTGGCGAGCTCAGCGGCTTTCGGTCTCCGACTGATGTCGGCCTCGGCTCATGACCAGCGACGATTTTCTGGAAACTACCGTTCGAGCTCTTCTCTCGTTTGAGAACGAGGACGTGCCGCTGACCGTGGTTACCGGCCAGGACGGAATGGACCGCGAGATCAGCCGGCCGCGTGTGCAGAAGCCCGGTCTGGCTTTTGCCGGCTACTACGAGTACATCAAGCCCGGACGGGTGCAGATCATCGGAGAGTCCGAGACCAAGTATCTGCAGAGCCTGCCGGCCCGGCTCCGCGAGAAACGTGTCCGTGACGTCGCCGCTCTGGACGTGTCCTGCTTCATCGTCACCAAGGGCATTCAGCCTCTGACGGAGTTTCGCAACGAGTGCGAAAAACGCTCGGTGCCGCTGTTCACCACGACAGGCCTTTCCTCAACCACCATCAATCGCATCACCTATTACCTGGAAGACTCCATGGCCCCCAGGATCACACTGCATGCCGGCCTGCTGGACGTGTACGGCGTCGGGGTCCTTCTCATAGGTGATAGCGGCGTGGGAAAGAGCGAATGCGCTCTCGACCTCGTCTACCGCGGTCACCGGCTCATTGCCGACGACCTGGTGATCGTGCGCCGTCACCCCAACGACGTTCTCATCGGGTATTCCTCCGACGTCCTCCGCCACCACATGGAGCTGCGAGGCATCGGCATCATCGACGTCAAAGACCTCTTCGGGGTAGCTTCCACGAGGGACGTGAAACCGATCGACATGGTAGTAAAACTCGAGACCTGGGTAGAAGGAGCCGAGTACGACCGGCTGGGAATCAGCGGCGAGACCTACGAGTGTCTGGGAGTGCGCAAACCTTACGTGCGGCTGCCCGTCGTTGCCGCCCGTAATCTGGCGCTCCTGGTCGAAATCGCGGCGAGAAATCACCTCATGAAACTCCAGGGCTACGATTCCGCCGCGGAGTTCACCCGGAGAGTCGACGACCGCATCGCTCGCGATGCCGCCGAACAGGAAGAACGCGGACGCCAGACCCAGCAGGTCATGCGCCGGCAACCGGTTCCCGACGAAGCCCTGCGCAGCCGCGGCCTCCAACTGCCTGACAAAGGACCGAAGAGCAAATGAACATCGCCGAGTCCGTGGAAAATGTGGTGATCATCACCGGAATGAGCGGATCCGGGAAGAGCTACGTGAAGAGCACGCTCGAGGATTTGGGCTTCTACTGTACGGACAACCTTCCCGTGGATCTGATCGAACCCTTTCTACGGGAAGTGGCAGAGCGCGAAGGAGTGACGAGGATAGGAATCGTGGTCGACGTCCGCACTCGGAACTTCGCCGAACGCTTCCCCGAGTACTACCTGAATCACCTGAAGATACTCGTCCCTCAGGCTGTGCTCATTTTTCTCGAGGCCACCGAGGACGCGCTCTCCCGCCGGTTTTCCGAGACGCGCCGCCCGCACCCGGTGGGGGGTGAACTACCCGTCGTTGAGGCAATTCAAGCGGAACGGGAAGCGCTGGTGGAAGTAAAGTCGCTGGCGGACATGGTGGTCGACACTTCACAGTTCTCCGTTCATGAACTGAAGGCGGAGATCATCCGCCGCTTTCAATTGCCGGGCGACGAAGTGCAGATGCTCGTCACCATTATCACTTTCGGATTCAAGTACAGCACCCTGTACAACGTGGACCTCCTTTTCGACGTGCGCTTCCTTCCCAACCCCCACTTCGAGGAGGAGCTTCGCCCCAAAACGGGACTGGATCCGGAAGTCGTGCAGTATCTGCAGAAGCAGCCCGAGTACGAACGGTTTATCGAGAAGCTGCACGATTTCGTAGCCTACCTCCTTCCTGAGTACCAGAAGGAGATGAAGAGCTATCTGAATATCGGCATCGGATGCACCGGAGGAAAGCACCGCTCCGTGGCAGTGGGCCAGCGGCTGGCCGAGCAACTACAGCAGGAAGGCTACTCGGTCGAGGTGGTTCATCGGGACCGTCGCCGTTGATCTCGATCCCTCTGCGGCGACGGCCGAACGACGAACTAATGAACGGTTGCTATGATGCCACTCCAATGTGGCGGCCTGAGGCCTCGCAGCCTGGAGGAACGATTTCATGATCGGTGGACTGATCGTGACACACGGTCAACTAGCCCATGAACTCCTGAAAGCGGCGGAAACGATCGAAGGGGAGTTGCGGGGCATCGAGGCAGTACCTCTCGATTGGAGTGACACGGTTGAGGTAGCACGTGAGAAGATCCGGGAGGCCATGGAACGCATGGGAAGTGCGAACGGAGTCATTATCTTCACGGATATGTTCGGGGGCACTCCGAGCAACATAAGTCTTTCTTTTCTGGAGAAGGGCCGCGTCGAGGTCCTGACCGGCGTCAATCTGCCCATGATCCTCAAGTTCGGTTCGCTGCAGAACGGATCCAGCGACGTGGCGGCCCTGGCGCACATTATTCGTGAAAAGGGTTCGAAATCGATTCGTGTGGCCTCGGATCTGTTGTCGAGCGAACGAGAGACTGAGGTCTGAACGTGATCACGAAAGAACTGGAAATCATCAACAGATTAGGATTGCACGCACGTGCCGCAGCGAAGCTGGTTCACACTTCGGCTCGTTTCAACTCCGAGGTGAAGATCCGAAAGGACGACGAGGAGGTCGACGGCAAAAGCATCCTTGGCATCCTGCTCCTGGCCGCCGGAAAGGGATCGACGATCGTCGTGACGGCCGAAGGCTCCGATGAGCAGGAAGCTCTCGAGGCCATCGAGAAACTCATCCGATCGAGGTTCGATGAAGCGGAATGACGAGGAATTCGAGAGCGTCAACCATCCCTCCGCCCGGCAGGGCCGGAGCCAGGTCCGATCGTACAAGGGAGTGGCAGTCTCGCCCGGAATCGCCATTGGCCGAGCTCTGATTCTGCAGAATCGCGTCGCATCCGTTTACCGGGTACCCATCAAAGAAGCCGATGTCGAGCGCGAACTCTCCCGCTTCCGGGAGGCGCTGGACGTCACCCAGAAGCAGCTCATGACCCTCAAGGACCAGGTTCGACGGGCCATGGGCGATGAATACGCCTCCATATTCGAAGCGCATTCCATGATCCTCAGTGACCCATCTTTCGCCGACAAGGTCATCCAGAAGATCGATGAAGAGCAAGTCAACGCGGAGTGGGCCGTGGCCGAGGTTCAGGGAGAACTGGAAGCACGCTTCGGCAGCTTCGAAAATGAATATCTGCGCGAGCGGGGAGACGACATCAAGGATGTCAGCGAGAGCCTGCTGAAGAATCTGCAGGGGATCTCCCACCATGATTTTTCAGAAATCGATCACGATGTGATCATTCTGGCCGATGATCTCACTCCGTCAGACACGATCCGTTTCAACCGGCGCCCCGTGGTCGGTTTCGGAACAGAGGCCGGAGGCAGAACTTCACACGCTTCCATCATCGCCAAGTCACTCTTTCTCCCCGCTGTGATCGGCGTGCCCCGCCTCACGGAAATCATCGATAACGAGGAGCTGGTCATCGTCGATGGATATGAGGGGGCCCTTGTCGTCAATCCAACGCCGGCCATGGTCAAGGAGTACACCAGCCGGGTATCCCGCCACCAGGAAGCGGATCTCCGTCTGCTTGAGAATCGCGATCTCGAGGCCGTGACCCGGGATGGGCGAAAAGTCAGCCTGGAAGCGAACATCGAACTCGTGGAAGAGCTGAAGGATGTGGTGAGGTACGGCGGCGAAGGGATCGGCCTCTACCGCTCTGAATTCCTGTATATATCCAAGAGCCCCGTGCTGCCCACCGAAGAAGACCACTTCGAAGTCTATCGGAGCATTGCCGATTCAGTCGTCCCCAGGTGGGCGGTCATCCGCACATTCGACCTGGGCGGCAAAAAACTGGCCCGGGAGGTCATGGGGAGCAAGGAAGACAATCCGGTGCTTGGCCTTCGCGCCCTGAGGCTGTGCTTGCGCCACAGAGACATGTTTCGCTCGCAGCTCCGAGCGCTGCTGCGCGCTTCGGCTTTCGGCAATATCAAGATCATGTTTCCGCTGGTTTCTGGTGTTCAGGAGCTTCGCCAGGTCAAAGCGCTCGTGAGGGAGATCCAGTTGGAACTGGAAGAAGAGGGAATCGAATACGACCGCAACCTGAAGATCGGCATCATGATCGAGGTGCCGTCCGCGGCGATAACCGCAGACATGCTGGCTTCCGAAGCGGACTTTTTCGCCATCGGCACCAACGACCTCATCCAGTACTCGCTGGCAATCGACCGCTCCAACGAAAACGTCAGCTACCTCTATGAGCCGCTCCATCCCGCTCTGCTCCGGCTCATCAAGTTCGTCATCGATTCGGGGAAAAAGGCCGGGATTCCGGTCTCGATGTGTGGGGAAATGGCGGCGGACCCCCTCTACGCCATCGTCCTGCTGGGTCTCGGCCTGGAGATCTTCTCCATGAATCCCTCGTCGATTCCGGTCATCAAGAACGTGATTCGCGCCGTTCGCTACAAGGAATGCCGTAGAATTGCAGAGATTGCATTGACCAAAAAGACAGCGCAGGAGATCGAGGAGTTCGTGATCGAAAGCGTAGCGATGCGATTTCCGGAGAACTTAGTGGCGCCGAGTGCCTGAATTTTCCGCGAGAATGCGGAATGGGCGGGGGGATGTTGTGGGAGGCCAGATGAGCGTCGCCAACGTTTCTGCAATGCTGCAACGGTGCACCGCAAGTGCCGTCATGCTTCTGCTCGGTCTCGGTGTCAGTCCTGTCTTTGCCCAGAGCGAGGACCCAGCCGCGCATACTGCCCCAGCCGTTGCCGAGGCGAGCGCAAGCCCAAGCCCCTCGCCTGCTCCGGAGGACACCAGCGCGGGCTCGGAGATCCAGCCCGGGACTGCGCCCGCAGCACACTCCGATCTCGTGAAGGCGGCGCGGAAGGGACGAGGGACAAAAGTCCGTGTCTCGCTGACGAACAAAGACGTAAAGGAAAGCAAGGGCAAGTTGACTCTGATCAGTTCCTCGAAGCTACCGGAGGAGACGGTTAAGCCGGCGCCTCCGCATGGAGGCAGTGGGGACGCCGACGCCTCCAAAAGCAACGTCCAGCCCAAATCGGTGGCGGTGAAGACTGTCGCCGAACCGAAGAAGCTGGCCACGGCGGAAGCCCGCCTCGACCGGGCGAAGCGGGAAGTTGCTGATCTCGAACGGGAGCTGGCCAGGAATGAGCAGCAGTACTACAGCGAAGACGACGCCAGCTATCGCGATCAGGTAATTCGGCCCCGGTTCGATCGGACGCGTGTCCAACTGGAGAAAGCCCGTAGCGAACTGTCCTCGGCTCGCGACGATCTTCAGAGTCTTCAATAGCGCAATGGATAAAACGTTTTTCATTGAAACCTGGGGCTGTCAGATGAACGATCTGGACAGCCAGCGGTTGTCCGGACTTCTGAAGCTGCGAGGGTATCGGAGAGTGGAGTGTGAGGAAGAGGCTGCCCTGGTCCTGCTGAACACATGCAGCATCCGGGAAAAATCAGAGCAAAAAATGTATTCGCGGCTCGGCCGGCTGCGGAAACTGAAGCAACAGGGCACACGGATCGGCGTAGCCGGTTGCGTGGCGCAACAGGAAGGTCAGGCGCTTCTCGACCGGGCCCCCTACGTCGACTTTGTCGTCGGACCGGGCAGCATCTCCATGCTCGACGAACTTCTTTCCGGCGAACGCCGCGTTGCCGTCGAATTCCCCGAGGTCCGCGAATACGACTACGTCTCCGTGGATCGGCCCTCGGCGACAAAGGCCCAGGTAACCATCATCGAAGGGTGCAACAAGAACTGTACGTTCTGCATCGTACCCACCACGCGCGGGCGGGAGATTTCGCGTCCATTCGAGCAGGTGCTCGCCGAAGTGCGCTTCGCGGTCGACAGCGGCCGGGTGGAAATCGAGTTACTGGGACAGACCGTCAACGCCTATCGCTGCCCCTCAAGTGGCCGCGACTTTGCCGAGCTCCTGCGGGCGGTGGCCACAACCGACGGTGTGAAACGGTTACGATTCGTGACCTCACATCCAGCCGAAGTGACGCCTCGAATGATCGCGGTCATCCGCGATCACCGAAACATCTCGCGCTACCTGCACCTGCCAGTGCAGTCGGGTTCTTCGGCAGTACTGCGACGGATGAAGCGTCTTTATACACGCGAGAGGTATCTGGAGATCATCGATTCCATCCGTGGGGAAGTTCCGGAAATCATGTTCTCCACGGACATCATCGTCGGATTCCCGGGAGAATCGGAGGACGATTTCCGGGAAACGCTCACATTGATGGAACGGGTGCGCTTCGGATCGCTGTTCGCGTTCAAATACTCCCCCCGCCCGGGGACTCCCGCGATTCGAATCAAGAATCACGTTCCTGTCGATGTAGCCAGTGAGCGGCTCTCGCGGTTGTTCGCAGTCCAGGAGCAGATCGAGAGAGAAACGCTGCGCAGCTACGTGGGACGCACTCTCCCCGTGCTTCTCGAAGGCCCGAGCCGACATTCTCCCGACATTCTTTCCGGAAAGACCGATTCCAACTGGACCGTGAACTTCACCGGCAGGACCAGAGCAGAGGTTGGAACGATCGTTGAAGTCCTGATTCACAGCGCACAGCATCACACGCTGAGAGGGGAGGCAGTGGCATGAACAGTCTCGTACCGATGTCCATCAAAGGGCTCATGCTCGATCCCGTCTCCAATTCGCCAATCGTCGTGCTCAAGGATGGCCAGGATAAGGTCTACCTTCCGATCTGGGTGGGCATTTTCGAGGCGAACGCCATCGCCCTTCAGCTGGAAGAGGTGGCTACGCCAAGGCCAATGACGCACGACCTGCTTCGCAACGTAATGGATCAACTTGAGGCACACGTCACCAGGGTCGTCATCAATGACCTGCGCGAGAGCACCTTTTACGCCACGATTCACGTGGAGATGAGAGAACGTACGGTGACGATTGATGCCCGTCCCAGCGACGCCATCGCCCTCGCTCTTCGTACCTCCGCTCCCATATTCGTCGACCAGAGCGTCCTGGACCAGGCACAGACGATCTCCGCCGAAGAGGGCCAGGAAGAGCGCATGAAGAAATGGCTCGAAGACGTCAGCCCCGAGGACCTCGGCAAATACAAAATGTAATTGTCAGACAGCGGTTACGTCGGTGACCCGGCGCAAACACCTCCGCCGAAAATACGTATATGCCTGGTATGGGCGCGGGAGAAGAATCCTTCGGACGACCGATCGCAGCACGGTTGATCGGACGCTACGAACTCTCCCTCAGGCAATACGACGATCTTGCCCGCATACCCCTGCACGTTCACCACGAACCCTATGTAACCGTCGTCCTCGAGGGAGGATACCGGGAACAGGCGGGGCCCGCGACCAGAAACTGTGGCGCGCACAACATCATCGTTCACGGTCCGGACGAAAAACATTCCGACCACTTCGGGAATCGCCGCACGGTATGCATGGATATCCGCGGGGTCCCGTTTGAACGAAGCACCTTTTTCGATCGCCCTTCCAACTTTCAGATCTGCGACAAGCTGCGCCGGGAATTTCGGCAACCGGACAGGTTCTCATCGCTGGTCATCGATTCCCTCATGCTCGAGCTGCAGGTTGCCAGTGAGCGGGAACCCGGTGAAAACCGCGTACCCTCCTGGCTTCGTTCAGTGCACTCCAGGATTGACGATCAGTTTCACGATCCTCTCTCGCTGACAACGCTGGCGAGACAGGTGGATATCCATCCCACACACCTGGCCCGAAGCTTCCGCCATCATTACGGATTGACTGTCGGAGAAGCCGTTCGCGAGCGGCGGATCCATTTCGCGATGAAGCGCCTGGCGACGAACCTCCCGATCGAGATGGTCGCCATGGAGGCCGGGTTCTCTGACCATAGCCACTTCTCCCGTACATTTCTTCGGGCCACGGGCGTTACCCCCGCCGCATTCCGCCGTTCGTTGCGCTAATCCCGTTCCAGTACGCTCGGACAATACAAGGCAGCCGCTACTGCCGCTGCTAGAGTCTCGATCATGAAACGACGATCAGCGATCATCGCGGCGCTCCTACTCACGCAGTGTGCAACCGGTCCGAGGCGATCGCCTGTTGATTACTTCGATCAGGCAGATACGTTGTCTACGACCACCGAGATGGCAAAGGCTCGCGATCTCTATCGGCAGGCAGCATCCAGCGACCGCGATCCCGACCGGCGGGCCAAGGCAATTATCAACGCCGCTGTGATCGGATTGGCATGTGTTTGAAGATGCATCGACTGCAAGGACCGAATTTGCTTCCGTGAACAAGGGGAGCGACCAGGCTTCCCGCGCGGCGAGTGAACTTTCCCGGCTCGAATCAGAACGCGGCGTCGATTTCCTGGCGGCGCGAGCAGCGGCACACGACGCGTACGCTGCAGCGAAAACGGCGGAGGATCGAGCCGAGGCTCTGACGCGTGCCGGGGCGGCGACTATAGCCGAAGCGCGAACAGCATGGCTCTCCGGGAAATGCTTCGAAGACGACGCCGTACTGCGCCAGGCAGTCGCCGACCTTCGTGGTGCAATCGAGGAAGGTGGGCCGCGGGTGGAACCGACACGTCTTCTCCTTCTAGCCTCGCTGTTTGCAGGCGACGGTCCATCCGCCCTCCAGGCCTGGCAGTGGTACTACGGCGAAAACCCGCCGCTCGTGAAAGCAGCCGGTGAATCGCTGGCGAAACTCCTTCCTCGCTGGAGCGGGGCAGAGCCCGGTGAGACAGCCCGTATCGAGATCGCCGATGCACTGGCCGGATCAAAATTCTTCGACGAGGCGGACCTCATGCTTCGCAATGCCTGCTGGAAAGATCTGGCCCTCACGGATCCAGCCGGGCGCGACATCGTCGCCTATGCATCATCCCTCCGTGCGCTCGAGAGAATTTCGGATGCTCACTACCGCGCGGTGGCACAAGGAAGAAAGGATGAGGATTTCGAAAAACGTGTTGGCGCTGAAGCCTTTGTTCTCTGGAAGGCGCTGTCCTGGGAAGGGGCCGCACCGGAATTCTCGCTGGAGGCCGTGGCCAGAGAATTGGCCAGGCGTTTCGGTACGGTCGCGTCACTGGGGAAGACCGACAACATTGCCACGCTTCTGCTCGGTCATCGGGTGGTGGATGAAACGCGGGAGGTCGAACAGTATGGTCGTAAGGCTTCCCTTCACTTCGTTCAAATTGACGGTGTTCTCTCGGCCGGTTATATGTCTTGGCTCACGCACAACGACGCTGGCACGGGAGGGTGGAGCGGGAAAGACGCCATCTACCAGATCCGGCCCATGTACGTGGACGGCCCGGTGCAGCTATGGTTACAGATCAGTGACCCGATTCTTCGAGCTCGACGGGATGAAGAGATCGCTACTGAGACCAGGCGCGATGCAGCACGGGTCCATACCAATCCCATTCAGTCTTTGCGCGGACTGACAATGCGACTCAAACGTCAATACGCGCTGGCCATCAGGGACTCTCTCGCGGCAAGCGGACTGACCGGCGACGAACTGCGGAGCGCTTTTATCGCCCGGACACTCCGGGACACGTTCGAATCCTCGATCTGGGCCCACGAAGGGCGCCACGCCATCGACAAGATGATCTTTCACATCAGCGACAGTGCGGAGCTCGAATTCCGTGCAAAACTCTCCGAGGTCGCTCTTGCTCCATCGCCCCGATTGCTGGGCTCGATTCTCTGGCCGGTCGGCGGATCGACACCCCACGGGATCGCCAACAAGAGAATCCTCGAAGGCGTAACAAGGTGGATGGCGGAGCACGCTTCGGAGATTCCTGGATTCCAGACCGGTCAACCAGCTCTGCCTCAGCTGGACCTTCTCAGCGACGGGCAACTACGGGCAGCATTCCGTTCGCTCGACCCACTGGCAACGCAGAGCCCGGAAACACATTCCGATGCGATGGGACTTCGTTACACGGTCCTCTCCGCTCATGTAGAATCAGCCCCAGCCAATGATCGTCACTGTCGCCAACCAGAAGGGGGGCGTGGGTAAGACCACGACCACCATCAACCTCGCCGCAGCAGTGGCGACCAAGGGATTGAAGACCCTGCTCGTTGACCTGGACCCGCAGGCCAATTCCACGATGAGCTACGCAGACCCCCGGGCCCTTCAGAAATCGATGTATGACGTTCTGGTTTCGGAAGATACGGCTTTCGAAGACGTGATCGTTCCCACCAGCCAGCCGAATCTCTTCCTCGCGCCATCGAGAATCGCCCTGGCCAAGCTCGAGTCGAAGCTCATCGGCGATCTGGACGGCCCGTTCCGCCTGAAAGACAAGATGGCTGACGCGGCGGCGAAATTCGACTACATTTTCATCGACACGCCGCCGACGCTGGGGATGATCACCGTGAACGCTCTGGTGGCCTCTTCACACGTTCTGGTGCCCATCCAGTCCTCGTACTTTGCGCTGGAAGGTACCGACGATCTCCTGGAGACCATCGACAAGATCAAGGCCCGCCCCAATCCGAATCTCCAACTGCTGGGTGTGGTCATCACCATGCACGACAAACGCACGACGCTGGCGCGGGACATCCACGATCAGATTCGGGGAGTGTTCGGAGAGCGGCTCTTTCAGACCGTGATCACAAAATCAATTCGCCTCGAGGAAAGCCCCGCGTACAAGGAATCGATTTTCACATTTGCACCGCGGTCGAGCGGTGCGCTGGAGTACTACTCGCTCTCCGAAGAAATTCTGTCGCGTGTGTAAAGAGCCGCAGGGAAGGGGGACGTTACGGACATGAGAAAAGGACTTCCGGAGCGTGCGCGCATGCGCCACGACTCCCACTTCGTCGACGAACTGGCAAAACGATCCTCAGCAGCAGTGGGCATGATGATCCCCCTGTCCATGATTGAACCCAATCCGGAGCAGCCCCGGACGAACATGGGAAATCTCGAGGAGCTGGCGGCATCGATCCGGGACAAGGGTGTTCTCGAGCCCATCCTCGTCCGGCAGATCGCCCCGCAGCAGTATCAGATCATTTCCGGCGAGCGGCGCTACCGCGCCGCCACAGCAGCCGGACTGGACGAAATCCCGGCCATCGAAATGGAGGTCGACGACCAGGAGATGCTGGAGATCGCCCTCGTCGAGAACGTGCAGCGCAA
>JBDTRY010000016.1:0-37881 GCA_039931435.1 Acidobacteriota bacterium
GCCGGATCCAGGAGTGCGAGCCGTCTCCCCAGCGCATCATCTTCGGCCAGCGGATCCCTTCCAGGACCTTCGGTACGCGATCGGTGAGAATGTCGGTCGTCTGCAGTCCGGAAACGGTCCGCCGGATCCGGATGTAATCGTCCTCTCCCGAAATGACGTCCGAGATCGTGGCCCCGTTCTTCTTCAGGAACCCGGCCAGCGCCGGCGACGGCGAGCCGTCTTCTGCGAAGGCGATTTTTCGCGGCGGACCCTTTACTTCCTCCTCGCGGTCTTTCTGCTTCCGGGGAAGCCCCGCAAGTTGAAACCAGATACGCCGCGGCGTTGCTCCCAGCCTGATCGTGCCTTCTCCTCCGGCACCGATTGCTTCCATGATTGCGCGTAACTCGCGCTCCAGCGCCGGCGGCGGGAGCATCCAGGCCGGGATCTCTTCGGCGAGAATCTCCAGAAAGTATTCGTGCAGAGGCTCGGAGCTCATACCGTTTCGTCCGTTGCCAGGCTTTCATGGAACAGCCGTCGCTCACTCTGGGAAAGGAGGGGGAAATCCAGCTTACGCCGCGACTCCAGAAAACCCTCTGCGCAGCGGACGGCCAGATCGCGAACTCGTTTGATCACGCCCACCCTCTCGGTCACCGACACCGCCCCGCGCGCATCAAGCGTGTTGAAGGTGTGAGAGCAGCGCAGGGTCCAGTCATATGCCGGAAGGACCAGTTCCGCATCGAGACATCGTTTCGCTTCCTTCTCGTAACTCTCCAGGAGGCTCCAGTGCAGGTCGACGTCGGCCAGTTCGAAATAGTAGGTCGAGAACTCTTTCTCTTCCTGATGACGGATCGGCCCATATCCGAATCCGCCCCCCCATTCGATATCGAAGATCGATGACTGCCGGGAGAGGAACATGGTCAGCCGTTCCAATCCGTAAGTGATCTCGGCGGAGATGGGAGAGAGGTCGATTCCACCGGCTTGCTGGAAGTACGTGAATTGCGTGATCTCCATTCCGTCGAGCAGAACCTGCCAGCCGACGCCCCAGGCGCCTAGCGTGGGCGACTCCCAGTTGTCCTCTTCGAAGCGGATGTCATGTCGAGTGAGGTCCAGTCCGATGGCCCGTAGCGAATCGAGATACATCTCCTGGACTTCCAGCGGAGAGGGCTTGAGGACAACCTGCATCTGGTAGTGCTTATAGAGGCGAAATGGATTGTCTCCGTAGCGGCCGTCGGCCGGACGGCGAGAAGGCTGGACATAGGCGACGCGCCAGGGCTCCGGCCCCAGGACGCGTAGAAAGGTGGCCGGGTGCATCGTGCCGGCCCCCACTTCCATATCCATCGGCTGCTCGAGAGCGCAGCCCTTCTCCGCCCAGAAGTTCTGCAGGGTGACGATGATGGATTGAAAAGAGAGGCGGGACATTGCCGCCGCATTCTAACCCGCGGCGTACAGAGGCGAAAGGCGGGGCGGCTGTCTGGTGCGAACGCAGAAGGCCTCCGAGGTGATGGAGGTCTTCAAGGAAATTACGAGGGTTCGAGGAGATATCGACCGGCTTCAAGGAGGCACTGATCTGGTTCGTGCTTTTCCTGCAGCCCCTGGCTCTGGCTTTCGTTCTGCTGGCGGTCGCTGTGAGGGCCGTCTTCGTAGCCGTCCGTACGTGGCGTGGATGTACGCAGTGCGAGTCAGAGTACAGACCTGATGAGCAGGCCCCGAGCTCGAAAATGATCGTTGCCCGCGCGGGCGTTTCATTAGAAGCGTCGAGCGAAGGATCGCCCGCTCGCGTAATGAGGGAGGTCCTACACCTGCGGGAGATCCCTCCTCGCTTCGCTCGTTCGGGATGACATGATCGTTGCCCGCGGCGGCGTGTTTATTAGAAGCGTCGAGCGACGAATCTCTTCTACCTTCGCTCAAAAAGACCGCCGGACGGCGAAGAGCGAAATGGACGGCCACGCAACGAGCTAATCAGCCCTGTCTTCCTTCGGCTTCCCGGTCGTGTCCAGAACCTGAATCTGCTGCCGTGGATAGGCGGGGACGATCCTTCCTCGATGCTCGGGCTTGTTCAATTCATTTGTTTCCGCGAGGATCAATTCACTTTTCCACTTCCTTCGCTCCGAGGCGCCGACGAGATAGCGGACTGTCAGATTCGTGAAGGAATCCGTCATGGACAGAAAGATCTGCGGCTTACTGGCCACGGCGACTTCCAGTTTGGCATCCTTCAGCAGACGTTCGTAGCTTTCCGCCGGGGATTTCATGTATTCACCGATTACCTCGTCGGCTTTCCTCGAGACGACGTCGATGGCGTAGTTCAGGTCCGATTCGTTGGCCACGGCGATGTCCAGTTCGTCCCAGACGAAGGGAAAATCACGAGTAAGATTCACGATCGATCCCGAGAGGACCTGATTGTTTGGAAAGGTGATCAGGCGCCCTGTTGGTTGTTCGGCGTGGACGAAACCGGGTCGGTCGGGTCCACCGATTTCCCAGACCGTGGTGGTCAGGAAATCGATCCGATATACATCGCCGAAAACGTCTCCGACCGCCACCCGATCTCCCACGCGGTAGTAGCCCTGAAAGGAGTTCAGGAGCCAGCCGGTAAAGCTCTCGATCGGGGTCTGCAGAGCCCAAGACAGCGCCAGGCCGACGAGACCGATGGATCCCAGCAGAGCGCGTGCGTCGCCCGCGAAAACGCTCACCGCGATTCCCACGGCCAGAATCCAGATGGCGATCCCGGTGAGTGCAGTCACCGCGTCTGCCTTCGCGTAATGACGGAGGAGTCGCCGCAGCAGAGGATGGATCAGCCGCACGAGCAGCCAGGCCAGAAAGAGAACGGCGGCAATGACTACGATTTTCGGGAGGTAGGCCACGAAGGATGACCAGAGACCGGCCACCGTCTGTCGAGCCTCCTGTGCGGCCGCTGGAACGACCGCCGCCGCGCTCGGAGTGGAACTTCCCGTTTCACGGGTGCTGGTCACGGAGGCTGGCGATTCCTGGGCATTCGAAGTATCAGCTGATGGGAAGACCATCAGCATCAGGGCCGTGATGGAGACTGCCAGAACGCTGGCCTGCCTGAACTGACGCAGTCGGGAGCGAGCGCCCTGCTCAGCCTCGGGACTGCGAAGCCTCCGCGACCGACGCGGCCTCGTTCGCGTGATCGGAACGGTACGGTGCGGACGGTTGCTCGTCCCGCCTGTCGGCTGGGATCGTTGGTCTACGGCGTGTCGTATCGGTCTGATCATCATCGC
This sequence comes from Acidobacteriota bacterium, assembly GCA_039931435.1. Lineage (GTDB taxonomy): Bacteria > Acidobacteriota > Thermoanaerobaculia > Gp7-AA8 > Gp7-AA8 > JBDTRY01. The sequence goes on from JBDTRY010000016.1 coordinate 3,216, forward strand.
CTCTTGGGCTGCACTGTAGGAGGGGATATTCTATAGAGCCCGGAAAGGAAGAAGATCCTTCGCTCGCGCGCCTTTCAACACACCGTGCTGCACGCGCGGCGAAAATGTCATCCCGAACGAGCGAAACGAGGAGACTTTTCGGCGCGTGTAAAGGTGGCCGTCGTTTTTCGGGCCGGAGTTCTGTCGCTTTGTTTCGGGAAGACACACGCCTGGTAGTAGTCGAGGCAAATCAGATGACATCGGCACCTGTCCGGGAGATCTGCACGCCTCGCCTGGCAGTGCTAAGGATTTGGAGTCGGTGCCGGCTCGGGGGGAGGGGTCTCCGCTGGTGTCTCGGATTGCGTCGGGCGCGGAGTGGGCTCGGGAGTGGCGGTGGCAGTTGGAGAAGGCGCTGGCGTTGCGGTCGGCAGCGGCGTGAAGCTCGCCGTGGGCGAAGGATACGGAGTGGAATAGGTCCGGGCCTGGGTGGGCGTAGCGGACGGTGTTCGCACCGAGGGAACGGGCGTATACGGCGGCGGAGGTGGCTCCATCGGTGTCACGCTGGTCGTCTGTGTGGTGTCCGTGGTGGTGTTCGCTCCGAGGATTGAGAAGTTGGTCGTGGTGTCGAGTCCGGTCTCGGTCATCGGAGGAGCAGCGGAGGTGCCCAGCGTGGGAGCCGGTGCGTTCGCGGAACCCTCACCGACGACCTGGTAGTCCTTTGTCTGGCGCGTAACCGTATCTTCACGGGAATGACACGCTCCCAGTAGAACGACGAGAATCGATCCGACGGACGCGGCGCGGAGTGATGGGCAGATCTTCATGAGGACACTCTCATCCCAAGGGGAAAGTCGCACGTTCTATGCCATGGGGATGGTCGCAGGATGCTCGCCGGAGGCAATAATGCAGGAGCGAAACCCGGGATTTCGATGTTCGTTGGCGGAAACGAAATCGTTACACCCCTTGAGCAGACATGTCTCCAGCTCTATTGTCGGCAAATGCGGTTCTCCCGAGCTCTCCTCGTGGCAATCCTTGCCGGTGCGGCTGCGGGGTGCGCCCTCTATTCGGACGTTTACGTTCAACCGTTGCGGATGGTGCCCACCGACGTGCGACGGGGATCGGATATCGCGGACTCGGTGGCTATCGGTGACTACGGACGCGCCATCGAGCTGGCGCATATGGTCGATGAAAAGGCGCGTCCCACAGCGAGCGAGCTGTTGCTGCTGGGACGGGCCGAGATGATCTCCGGCCGCATCGACGCCGCGCGCCAGCACCTGACCCGGGCCTGGGAGATGGATGCTGTGCGCGAGTCGCCGCAGATCGCCTGGACGTTGTCACAAACCGAATATATGTCCAAGGATTTTGCTGCCGCTTCCCGCTGGGCGGAGATTGCCTTCAATCACGGTATCCGCGTCGTTCCCTGGCACCGCGAATTTCTGCGCTCGTTGAGCTCCGTGCATGTAAACGCCATGACCGAGCCGCACAGCGTGACCGTGCCCATGGGGTACGGCAATCCCAGAATTCCTCGCATCGACGTCCACGTGAACGGAACTCCCATCCGGGCGGTCATCGATTCCGGTGCGGTGCTCTCCATCATCTCCAGGGAACTTGCAGAGAAAACAAACGCCCGTCTGCTGGGTACCTTCACCGGTACTTTCTTCGGGCTTCTCGGCGAGCCGATCGCCGTCAGCTTTGCCACGATCGACACCCTCGATATCGGGGGACTGATCATCCACGATGTCCCGGTGGCAATCATGCCGGATGAGAAGATGAATTTCTTCGTGGTCAATCGCCAGACCATGAAGATGGACCTTCTTCTCGGAGCCAGCCTTCTCCGTGAATTCCGGACAGAGCTGGACTTCAGACGGAAACGCGTGACGCTTACTCCCGTCGTTCTTCTCCCCTTCGCGCCGGCCGACGATCAGAATCTCTTCCTGGTCGGATTCCGTCCCGTGATCAAGACGGCCATCAACCGGCGCGGCTGGTATCTGTTTCTGCTCGATACGGGCTCGGAAGTGAGCTTTCTCAACGACAGGCTGGTGGGAACAACCAGGGTTCGATATTCGCCGCGACTGCACGGGGCACTCTTGCAGGGTCTGGGCGGAGCAAGGAAGCGAGGCGAGAAAATCGAACGTGTTGAGCTTGGAATCTGCGAATGGGGAGGTCTTTTCCGAACGATTCCGCTCTATTCGAGCGAGAAGGATGACACGGTGGGAATTGTCGGTGAGAATTTCCTGGAGCACTTCAAGGTCACACTCGACTTTTCACGGATGCGCCTCGATATCACGCCTGATTGAGCGCGCTGGCCCGGAGTTCCTGAGACTCCCGGCCACGCTCACGCGTTCAGCGCGCTCACGCCCCGTGCTGCGTCTCTGTCTCCGGCTTACGGCCGCGGGCAATGCGTCCAGATACGAGCTGGATTCTACAATCTTCAAAGTAATTATATCAACTAGATAAAAGGCAGTGTTTAAGTAACTAGATAACAGCCAGCTTTTATAGGAAGCTATTTCACTTCACTGGAACTGCGCCGCGGAGGGTTTCGCCTCCAGCATGCCGTCGAATACTTCCAGGGCCAGATCGACTCGCCCCAATGGGGCCGAGACCTGCACCCCGGCGACCTTCGACCGAACCCGATGCAGTGTCTCGCGGGCGATGGCCACGCCTTCCCGAAGTCCATGCTCCTTGCTGGTGTCGCTGGCCATACGCATGCGCTCCATCACGTCGTCGGGGACGGAGACTCCAGGCACTTCGTTGTTCATGAACTGCGCATTCCGGTAAGAGAGCAGCGGCCAGATTCCGGCCACGATGGGGATTCCAAAATCCTGAACCCGCTCCAGGAAATGTTCGAGCTGATCGGCATCGAAGACCGGCTGCGTGATGGCGTACTCGGCGCCGGCTTTGATCTTCCACGCGAAGCGACTGAGCTCGTATTCGAGATCGAGATGCCCCGGGTTCACACCCACGCCGATGGTGAACGAGGTCGGTTGTCCGAAGGGGTTGCCGCCCAGATCCAGACCGTGGTTGAGCAGATTGACCATGTTGGTCAGGCCGATGGAGTCGATGTCGAAAACGGCGGTGGCATCAGGATACGGTCCCATCTTCGGAGGATCGCCGGTGATCAGGAGCAGGTTTCGCAGTCCGAGGGCAGCGCAACCCAGCAGATCCGAGTGGATTCCCAGCAGGTTCCGGTCGCGGCAACAGTAATGAAGGACAGGCTCCAGTCCGACCTTCAACTGCACGAGAGCGGCAACGGCGATCGCTCCCATCCGGTTCTGCGCCCGGGGACCATCCGGAACGTTCACGGCATCGATCCCGGCCTCCCTGATGGCCCGGACGCTCTCGAGCATCTTCGTGGGGTCGGCTCCTTTGGGCGGAGTGATCTCGATGGTTGTGACGAACTCGCCTGCGGCAAGCTTCCGTCCCCAGTTCGAACGCTCTGCGATGGGCGCGGGCTCGATACCGCGGCGACCCTGTTCCTCGGCATCGTTTCGTTCGAGGACGACGAACTGCCGCCGTGGCGAGAGCGGTCGCACGGCATCGGCCATGAGCTTGATGTGCTCGGGAGTGGTCCCGCAGCAGCCGCCGAGAAACTTCACTCCTTTATGAATGAGCCGCTTGGCGTACTTGCTCATGTAGTCGGGCGAGGCCATGTAGATCTGCCGGCCGTGCACGTCACGAGGAAGACCGGCGTTGGGCTGGCAGGAAATTTTCTTCCCCGTGGCCGCGGCCAGCTCCTCCACGGCGTCGAGCAGGATGTCCGGACCGACCGAGCAGTTCAGTCCCACGACGTCCGCGCCGGCCTGTTCCAGACGTCTGCCGATATCGGTCGGAGAGTCGCCGAAGATCGTGTGCCGATCAGTACCGATCGTCACCTGGGCAACGATGGGAAGCGAACAGATTTCCTTGACCGCGGCGATGGCTTGCTCGATTTCCGCGAGATTGGAGAATGTCTCCAGAACGAACAGGTCCACTTCGCCAGCCAGCAGTGCCGCGGCCTGCTCCCGAAAAACGGCCCGTGCTTCATCGAGAGAGGTAGGCCCGTAAGGTTCGATGCGGATTCCCAATGGACCGATGGCGCCAGCTACATAGCGTGAATCGCCGGCCGCCGTGCGGGCCAGGCGCACGGCCTGCACATTGATGGCCCGCAACTGTTCCTCCAGGCCGAAGGCCTGAAGCTTCACGCGGTTTGCGCCGTAGGTATTTGTCTCCAGAATTTCCGCGCCTGCGCGGACGTATTCACGGTGAATCTCCAGGACCATAGCCGGATTCTGGATACTCAACTCGTCGTAGCACTTGTTGATGAAGACGCCCCGGGAGTAGAGCATCGTGCCCATGGCACCGTCGAACAGATAGACGTGCGAGTCGGCAATGGCCTGGACGAAATCTTTGATCATGCGTGGCCTCCGGTTGCTATTGGGGCCGTCGCAAAAACACGAAGGCCCACGACGCGACGTGGGCCCTTCAACATCCTACAGTCAGTTTGTCGCGGCGACTTTAGCTTTTTTTAGGCTGGTTGCAATCGGCCCCAAATCGATCCAGCGAAGCTGACTGTAAGCCCGGAATCTGCCGGATGTCAACGAGCGGACCGCGAAGCGGCATGGCGCTGTCTGCCCGACCTGGATTCCCGGCTCCCTTCACTTCCCGGAGGGCTTCTTTCCCCGGATGAAATCCCGGAATCGCTGCAGCCTCCCTTCTACGGCCTGGCGGCCCTGCTCGATCTCGGTCGAGAACTGCCGGAATTTCTCGAAGGTGATTGCCGGTGGCTCATCGAAAGTATCCCGCTCGAAGAAGACGCGGCGAGCGATGTTTCCGAAGAATCCCGTGGGACAGCGCCGCGTCGGCTCCGTGCCGCTGAGGTAGACCTCGCGCAGTGGACCGGGGCATCCCTGCCGCCACAGAAATCCCGTTTCCGGATCGATGTCTCTGAGGATGACGCCCGCGGGCGCAGGAATGTCCCGGCCGTCCGTCCTCACCGACTTCATGTAGGTCCCCCAGATGGGGATGGCCGCGACCGAGGACGAGAGTCGAAGTGGAGCACCGCGGTCGAAGCCGACCCAGACCGTAGTGACGAGGTCAACGGTGTAGCCGACAAACCATGCGTCGCGGTAGTCGCTTGTGGTCCCTGTTTTTCCGGCTACGTTCCCGAGGCCGTAGCGACGAAGCCGGCTGGCCGTGCCCCGCCTGACCACACCGCGCAGAAGTGAGTGCACCACGTAGGCCGCGGCGGGATCGATGACCGCCTCCCGTTTCACTTTGTGTCGGTAAATTGTCCGGTCTTTATGATCGCGAATCTCTGCGAGCAGGTACGGCTCTACGCGCAGTCCGAGATTGGGAAAGGAGGTGTAGGCGCCGGTCAGCTCGCGGATCGTCACTTCGACCACTCCCAGAGGAAGGGCCGGCACTTCTTCGAATGTTTCCTCGAAGCCGAACTCGCCGATCGTGCGGATGATCTTCCGGGTTCCGACTTCCTGAGCCATGCGCACCGTGGGTACATTCAGCGACTCTTCGAACGCCTCACGCATGGTTACTCTGCCCCGATAACGTTCGTCGTAATTCTCAGGTTGCCAGAAGCGATCGCCCTCGAGAGCGATCTTCACTGGTGCATCGAGAAGGAGCGTCGAATTCGTGAACCGCCGGGACTCGATAGCCGACAAATAGGCGAATGTCTTGAACGCCGAACCCGGCTGACGATGCATATAGAGGGTGCGATCGAGAGGGCTGACCTGGAAGTCCGCCCCGCCGACCAGTGCACGGATACCGCCGGTTGAGGGTGACACGGAGAGGATGGCCGCCTCCAACGGATCGTGACGCGACTGGTTGCGGATCCATGAGTACCTTGTTTTGAGATCGGCCGTTCCATTTGCAGCAGCACGCTCCGCTTGCGTCTGCATCGATGGGTCGATCTCAGCGACGATCTTCAATCCCGATCGAAAGAGTGTCCCGGCGCCGGTGCGCTGGATGACTTCCGTTCGCAGAGCGCTCAGGTAGTAGGGGAACGGCGCCCGAGGCAGCGGCTTCGAGAAAAAATTAACGGGCCGCTGGCGGGAGCGCGCCAGTTCGTCATCGCTGATCCAGCCACGTTCATTCATGACCCTGAGCACGGCGTTTCGCCGCACCAGAGCTACGTCGGGATTGCGGTCCGGAGTGTCCCGGTTCGGGGCGCGAATGATTCCTGCAATCAGTGCTGCCTCGTCCGGGGTGAGCTGGGCGGGTGTTTTTCCGAGATAGACCCGCGCCGCTTCGTCGACCCCCAGGACCGCTTTGCCGTTGACGTGCCCGAGGTAGACGTCATTGAGATAGGCCTCGAGGATTTCATCCTTCGAGAAACGCAGATCGAGGACGATCGCCATCAGCACTTCGATGAATTTGCGCCGGATCGTTCGTTCGTTGCTCAGGAATTTCATCTTTATCAATTGCTGATCGATGGTGCTGCCGCCCTGCCGGAACTGGTGATGGCGGAGGTCGGTGAAAAGAGCCCGTGCCATTCCGATCGGGTCCACACCGAAATGATTTCGAAATCGAACGTCTTCGGCAGCCAGAAAGGCATCGGGAACCCACGACGGAATGTTCCCGAGGATCACTGGGGGAGTGGCGCGCCAGTCTGTTCCGTAGACACGGGCAACGATGCGTCCAGTTGGTGCGCTGACGATTTCCGTAGGAGTTCGCCATTGATGATCAGCCATCGTGCGCGTGATCTGAATGTTCAGATAGAACGCGTAACTGGCCACCGCAAAACCGAGAATGAAGATGATGACTGCACCCGCCAGAAAAAGCGTGCGCAAAAAAACGCTCGAGATGCGTGACATTCGGCGCATGTTCGTCTACATTGTTGTTTGCAACGAAGTTGCCGAAACAGAATTTTCCGGTTTTATCAAAAGTACGGCTCCCCACCGATGCACTTTTGAAAAGGAGAAATTCAAATGGCAACCAAGAAAAAGGCAGCAAAGAAGTCAGCAGCAAAGCCCGCGGCGAAGAAGAGCCCTGCAAAGAAGGCCGCAAAAAAGAGTTCAAAGAAGGCCAGCAAAAAGAAGTAACGAACTACATGCGCCCCCGTGGCGCTCAACTCGAAAGCTCCGGAGAATCCTCCGGAGCTTTTTTTTTGGGTCAGATCGAAAATGTTGCTGCGGTCATGAGCTGTTTGTCCATCATCGACCGCGGAGTGGCCCGGATGATCCCATTACGCAGTCCGCAAAGAACGGGATTACCAATCTGGCCGAGACGACCGATGCGCCATGACTGGCCGGTGATCCATGCCGTCCTCTGCTTCCGTCGCCTCACGAACTCCTCGAATGCATCGGAAACCGGCAGTTTCTCTGAAAGGCATCGCCCAAGAACCACCGCGCTTTCGATGGCCATACCGCCGCCCTGACCCATGTTCGGAGTCGTGGGATGGACGGCGTCGCCGATGAGGATTACCCGTCGGCTGTGCCATCGGGGAAGGGGTTCGGCGTCGAAGATGTGGTTGTAGAGAATCGAGCGAGGATCCGTGGCTCTTACGATCGCGGGGATCGGCTCATGCCATCCCGCGAACGCAGCCTCCATGGCCGCCTTGCGTTTCATCGGGTCGTCGATGGTGGTGGGGGCAGTATTGATGGTGGCGAACCAGTATGTGCGATTGTTTCCGAGCGGCACGATTCCGAATCGTGAGCCGCAGCCCCAGCTTTCGGAAGTCGATCTCTGTATTCCGCCCTCGCCCACGACACCGCGCCAGGCAGCGTAGCCTGAATCCCGAAGTGAAACTCCAGGGAGCAGCTGCCCGCGAACCGCCGAGTGGATTCCGTCCGCCCCGACCAGAATGTCAGAGGACCGGGACGATCCATCCGCGAAGCGGACGAGCACTCCGAGGCCGGTCTCGTCGTAGGACAGGAACTCCGAGGCCAGTGAGATCGCGGATTGTTCAAGGTCTTTGCGCAGGACTGCCAGGAGGTCTGCTCGATGAATGGCAATCGTGGGTTCTCCGACTTTTTCTTCGAGCGAGGAAAGATCGGATCGTCCCAGAAGGCGCCCGTTCGATGTGAGAATCGAAGCGCTTCCAACGCGCGTCCCCGCGGCGATTACGGCCTCGGCGAGATCCAGCGTGCGCAGGGCCTTGATGGCATTCGGCCAGAGCGTGATCCCCGCTCCCACTGCGCTGAGTTGCGGGGCTCGTTCGTGAACGTGGACATCGTGCCCGGCCCGGCGCAGTGCGATCGCCGCAGTAAGCCCGGCGATTCCGCCGCCGGCAATGATGACCTGCAGAGGCCGGGCGGGGTGGTCGTTGACGGCCATGCAGTGCTCCGCTAGTGGACGCCTGTGTAGAAGGTCCGGATGCGGGGAGAGAAGTACTCCGGCGGCAGAGTGGCCAGATCGCCCTTCTTGGCCCGTCGGAAAGCATCTTCGGCCTGGGCACGCCCCTGCGGATCGCGTTCACCCTCAATGTAATACTGGGCGTATCGGGAGGCACCGAGGAAGGCCCAGAGCAGAGCATTGTCCTGCTGGCTGTTCGCCAGGTCGGAGAATTGCCTGGCGGCATCCGCATATTTCCCGGCGAAGTAATCGTCCAGTGCACTGCGGACGCGCCGGCGGAGTTGCGAGGTCACACTCTCGGTGGCCTTGACGTGCTGCGCCTCGCGGATGGCCACGTCAAAGGCGGTCTTCGCTCCTTCGGCAGAGTCCAGAACGCGTTGCCAGTCGCTCAGAGTTCGGGCGGAATTGGACCGGTTCGTGGCATCGGAGAATGCCCGAAGAGCGGCGTCATATCTGGCGGCGGCCAGTGAGTCTGCCTGCTCACGTCTGGCGGAGTTCATCAGCCCGTCGGCCTCGCTCAGAGCGCCCAGAGCCCTCTGTCGTTTCTCTGTCGTGGACGTGTCCAGTACTGGAGGTTCGGTCCGGCGGGGCGTGGGGCCCGAACCGGGAGTTGGCGTCAGGATCTGCACTGGAGTCGCCGGAGGCCGCGGACTGAATGTGGGAGTGGGAGTAGGAGTAGGAGTGGCTGGCGGCGGAATCGGCGTCGGCGGCGGCTTGTGCTCAATCACCACGTCGATCCTGAATTCCTTGGCCTTTCGAATGTAGGAATCCTTACTCTCGAGATTGGGATCGGAACCGATCGTATGCTCGAAGTCCGCGATGGCCTTTTCGAACTCACCCGTCTCGAAGTACGCCACCCCACGATAGTAGTAAGGGAAGTACCCGATAAAGATGGTTCCGTAGGTCTTTTCTTTTCTTCCTTCGCTCGCTTTCTTGGAAATGGCGTCGTTCATTTTCTGGATGACGACAGGCCAGTTTGATTTCTTCACTGCGGCCAGTCCCTGGTCGTAACTGTCGTACCAGGTCTGAGCCAGCACTGTCGATGATGACAGGACGAGAAAGACGGTCGCTGTCAACGCCAGCGTCTGGAAGCGAACGCGAATCATTGCTGCAGAATCTTCTCAGAGATCGCGTCGAGGTCGATACGGTGAAAGTCGACTCTCGCTGGCACCGACTGTCCCGGAGGAACCTGCACGGAAACCATCTGTCTCTCGCCTCCCTGCGGACCGACCACGACCAGATCATAGGTTCCAGCGGGAACGTTGATGCGCAGTGGCGTGCTCATATCGGGCTGCGTCAGCGCCACCGTTTCTTTCGTGTCGGCGTTCACGATTTTCTCCAGTTGGCCATAGGGGCTGGCGCTGAGAAGGATCCGTCCTTCCGATCCCGGCAGAGCGCCGGTATCGGTTCTGGTGGCCACCGTATCGGTCTGTCCGGGAATGACAGCGTTCTTCTTCATGACAATCACGGCTACAACAATGGCGATGATCAGCGCAGCAACGATCGTTGCATAGAGGGCGACTGGCTTCTTCTTTCTGTCCCCGAGGCCCGGATGGTGCTGATCCATGACCGTCGATTCCGCCGGCGACAGATTGGTGCCGGGGGCCGTGGCCATGAGAGTTTCTTCCGTGGAGTCCTTATCGTAGTCGGCGACCGTGTCCGACAGCGTCGGCGCCGTTGGCCGGCGTGGAGCTTTCGTCGTCGGTGTGGGCGAAACCCTAGGCCGGGGTCCCGTTACCCGCTCGTCGACGATTGTCGATTCATCGACGTCGGCGTCCTCGGATGCGACCGTCGGGGCAGTCCTTGTAGTTCGTGGCGTCGTGCGCGTCGGTCCCGTCGTTCGTTGCGGACCGGTCGTGCGCTGTGTAGGGCCTCCCCGCAAGGCCATCGGGCCGGTCGTGAGTTTTCTCGTGGGATCGACGGGCAATTCGGGGAGCAGAGTTTCAAGCTCGACGGCGAAGTCTCCGGCATTGGGAAAGCGATCCTCGCGATCCTTGGCCAGAGAGCGCATGACCAGCGCTTCCAGCGCGGCGGGGAGATTCGCTTCCGGATTGACCTGCGAGGGCGGTACCGGCTTCTCCGTGGCATGTTTGAGAATGTACCCCTGCGGGTTCGTGGCCACGAAGGGGGCGCGGCCGGCCAGCATTTCGTAGAAGACCACGCCGAAGGAGTAGATGTCGCTTCGGGCATCGAGGTATTCGCCTTCGCGAAGGAACCCGGCTTGCTCCGGAGAGGCATATTTGAGCTTCCCGAGAAACATGCCGGTCTGGGTCAGGCCGTGACCGCTTCCCCCCTCGGAAAGCTGCTTGGCGATTCCGAAGTCGATGACCTTGACCAACAGTCGTCCCTGGTGATCCTGGGAAAGCATGATGTTCTCAGGTGAGACGTCGCGGTGGATCAGTCCCATCTGATGAAGGTGATCGAGGCCATCGAGTGCCTGAATGGCCACTTCCGTCGCGGCTCGCGCGGGCATGGGGCCGTTCACTGCCTGCCACTTCTGAATGTTCGTCCCGTCGATGAATTCCCAGACCATGTAGTAGGTTCCGTCATCGAGGGTAGAGAAGTCGTAGAGCATCGCCAGGTTGCGATGCTTGATCATGGTCGATGTGCGGGCTTCGGCCAGGAAGCGTTGCAGAGCCTGATCGTCGGTGGCGATGTTCGCGCGCATGATCTTGATCACGCGCTCTTCATTCAGGTGAATGTGGCGGACCTTGAATATCTCGCCCATCCCTCCCATCCCAAGTCGCTCGACGATCTGGTACTTGCCATCGATGAGGCGATTGGAGTAGGTACGCTGAAAGCCAGTGACACGTTCCCCGCAGGCAGGACAGACATCGACATGTTCATCGAGCGGCGCTTTACACCGGAGACAGGGGATGGCGGTCATGGGGTTTTCCTCGAAAGGTGGCTTGTTCCTATCTTAATCGACTTTAATGGTCCTGCAGAACGAAGCTGCAGACCGGATCCGCCCCGAAACGGACGATATCGCCGGCCTTCAACGCCGCCTTGTCGATGCGTTGATCGTTGACGAACGTACCGTTCGCCGATTTGAGGTCCTCGAGCAGAAAGAGTGCTCCATTTACGGTGATTTTGGCGTGTTTTCGAGAGACGGCCGGGTGGCTGATGATGATCTCGCAGCTGCGATCTCTACCCACCGTGAGGTCAGTACCCTCGACGTCGTGAGATGCCAGCGCGCCGGAGCCGTTGGCAATGAGTTTCCAGTGCATGTCGGCCAGTGGAACCGGCTTGGAGTAAATGTCCGGAACAACCACTGTCGGGCGCTGCGTGGAAAGGTACTGCTGAAGAGCATCCAGGAATTCCTGTGCGCTTCCGTAACGCTTGTTTTCGTCGAACTCCAGAGCCTTCATCACCAGGCCGTCGAGGGTGGAGTCGATCTCAGGGCGAATGGAACTCGGGGGCTTTTTCTCGCCGCGGTAGATCGCTTCGATCAGCTTGCGCAGCGATCCGCTACTGAAGGGCAGGGAACCGGTGAGCATTTCGTACAGCAGCACTCCCGTGGAGTAGATGTCGCTCTTCGCTCCGGCGTCCTTGGGCTCGCGAATCTGTTCGGGGGACATGTAGTGTGGTGTCCCCAGGAGCAGTCCGGACTTGGTCAGTACGGTGTGACCGGCGCCACCCGCTCCCGCTTCCTTGATCTTGGCGATTCCGAAGTCCGTGACTTTGACTTCGTTGTCCAGTCCGCAGATGAGGTTTGCCGGTTTGATGTCACGATGAACGATCCCCTTGCTGTGGGCATAGACCAGCGCCTCGAGAAGATCACAGGTGATCTCAATGGCCTGATCGACAGGGACCACTTTCAGGCGGGCGATGAGCCGGTCGACAGGCTCTCCTTCGACGAATTCCATGACCAGGATGGGCCCGGTTTCGCTGGGAAGAAACTCGTAGAAGCGGGTGATGCGGTTGTGACGGAGACGGGAGAGGATCTGAGCTTCTTTGATGAAGCGCTTTCGCGCCGTACTCTCCTTGGCCAGTTCCTCGGACATGACTTTCAGGACCACGGGAAATCCCTGCGGAAATCCGCCGCTCTCCTCGATGGTGGTCCCGACAAAAACGTGCGCCATCCCTCCTTCGGAGAGCTCGCGCTCGACTTTGTATCGGCCGATGACCTTTCCCACCATCATTTCAGCGGACCTTCATCTTCCCAGAACACTCCTTCGCGGCAGAGTGGGACAAAGAGAAATCGATGCGAACCGACGGAGATGATGTCGTTTGGCGCGAGGTCGTGGCGCTGGGCGATCTCGCGGCCATTCACGAAGGTGCCGTTCGTGGAGTTCGAGTCCATGAGAATGAAACGCTTCTCCTCTGGCCTGAATACAAGGTCCGCGTGGTGGCTGGACACGAGTTCGTCCGGCACGTAAATGTCCGACATCCGGTCGCGGCCGAGAACATTGCGACCGACCCGCACCGGGAACGATTCGCCGCGGACAAGTTTGTTCAGTGCCACCAGCCATCCCACGACGTATCGTCGCGCGGCCGCAACGGCAACAGGACGGGCCATGACCGAGGTATGGCTGGGGCCGACGAACGATTGCGGGATGGACCGAGGCCGCTCGGGCACGAGGAGATCCGCTCCGAGAGGAACAGGCCGCTCCTCGGGCAGAGGCGGCACCGCTTCCAGCCGGGAGTGTGGCTGGGACCACACGGCATGCGGCTGGGAGGCGATCGCATGTGGCTGAGACGGAACAGGATGCGGTTGCGATTGAACGGGGTGCCCTTGCGACTGAAGCGGCTGAAATTGCCCGGAGTGGGCGGTCGAAGGAGCGAACGCGCGCCGCGGCGGAGCAGGGCAGAACGGACAGAGATCCCATGTCTCGTCGATCACATGTCCGTTTTCGCAGAGCTTGTCAGCCATTACGCTTGAAACGCCACTCTCGTGACGATCCTTCCTTCGATACCTCTGACCCGGACAGCGCTTTTCAGGGGCAGTTCGATGCTTCGGAGTTGACCAGCCGCCGATCGTTCAGCGGCCGAAGCCGGAATCATCTGCAGGAATTCAGGAAGCCACCAGTAGACAGGCCGCGGAGACATGGCCGTTCACCGCGGCGTCGCTGATGTGGTATCCGTCGGTGTCGTATCCGTCGGCGCCGTGTCGGTAGCGGTTGCCGTGATCGGCGAGACCTGACGCTGCCTTGCGGCTTTGTCCTTCTTCTGTTTGTAAACGATGGCGGCGTACACAAGACCGATGACCACGACCATAATCACCAGCCATTTGACGAAGCCTCCCTCGCCGTGAGGGATCTCCTTTTTGGCGGGCTTCAGGTCCTCGAAGTCTGCAGCGGTGTACATCACTGCGGCCTCGGGCTCTCCGCTGTCCTGAACGGGGTCCTCTTCAACTGCGATCTCGTCCACGCGCGCCACAACCACGGTAACGTTGTCGTGTGCGCCTCGTTCGATGGCCCGCTGTATGAATTCACTGACGGCGTTGTCGATCGGCATCGCTGCCACTTCGAGCATCTCCGGAGCGCGAACCAAGCCGTGAAGTCCGTCGCTGCAGAGGATGAATGTGTCGCCAACCTGAATGGGAAAGGGTTCGGAGACATCGACTTCGACGTGTTCCACGACGCCCATGGAACGCTGCAGGACATTCCGTCGAGGGTGCACTTCCGCTTCCTGGGCGGTGATCAGGCCTTCCCGAACCATGGAAGCCACCAGCGAATGGTCCTGCGTAAGCTGGTGAATTTCCCCGTCGCGGGTCAGATAGATTCTCGAGTCTCCGACGTGGGCGAAATAGGCATGGTCATCCTCGATGACCAGAGCCGAGCACGTCGTTCCCATTCCGCGAAGCTCGGGATTGCTCTGCGCCTCCGCGTAGATGGCAGCGTTGGCCATTTCCAGTGCTGAGCGAAGGGCGGCGGGCGTGTCCTGATAGTTACTGTTCAGGAAGTGAGACTTGATCGTTTCCCCGGCCATCCTCGACGCCGTCGCGCCGCCGCGATGGCCACCCATGCCGTCAGCAACGACCATCAACCTCCCGCGATGCGGGTGGTCCATCTCCTCCTCGGGAGAGGTGAGGATTGCGAAATCCTGGTTCTCGGATCTCACCAGACCGACATCGGTCTTCTGGGAGATCCGCACCAGCATCCGCTTCTTTGTAGCGCCCATGGCGGCCGCAGCCTGGTCCGTCATCAATTTCGCCTTATGTTGGACAGGCGCTCATTATACCGAATCCCCTGTTTCCTCGATGTTTCTACCTGATCAGGCTGCGGCTTCGACCCTCGTTCCGGTCCTGGCAGGGGACGGCGGCTACGGCCCCCGCTATAATCCTGATGACCATGTCGCAGCTTCAGCTTCAGCGAACCGACGGCGGAGCGTCCCGGTTTTTCGACCTTCATGACGGTAGCTCCGTCGGGCGAACGGAAGGGAACGACATCGTCCTGGACCACGCCTCCGTGTCACGCCGCCACGCCGTCTTCCAGATTCGAGGGCAGGAGTGGTGGATTCTGGATCTTCAGTCCACGAACGGCCTGAAGCTGAACGGCCAGCCCACCCGGGAAGCCCGGATCTACGCTGGTGACAAACTGCTGATCGGATCCGTGACCCTGGAGCTACGGGATGCGCCTCCCGTCACGATCGGCGGGGAGTCGATGTTCGAGGACGGTGGCACGGTCGTTCGCAGGATCTCCGATTTCAATCTCGAATTCGGCCTGGACTCGGTTCCTCACGGGGCCACCGTACCGGGAACGAGCGTCGCTCCGGCTTCCGGCGTGACCCGCGAGAAAATCTTCTCCGTTCTGGTCCAGGTGGCGAAGCTGCTTCTCGAGTCCGAGGAACTGACCGCCGTGCTGAACACGGTCATGGACATCATCTTCAAATATCTTCCCGTGGATCGGGGCCTTCTCATTCTTTTCAGCGACGACGGTGAGCCCATCCCCAAGCTGACACGGGTCCGGGCCGGTTCCGAGCGGGAAGACATTCCCATCTCACGAACGATTCTGAAAATGGTCTCCGAACAGCAGGTGGCTCTGCTCACCTCGAATGCTCTGGAGGATGCGCGCCTGCTTGGTGGCCAGTCCATAGCCATGCACAGCATCCGCTCCGCGATGTGCGTTCCTCTCTGGGATCGAGGCCGGGTCATCGGCGCCATTCAGGTGGATTCTCCGATTCAAATCGGACAGTTTGAAGAGGAAGATCTGGATCTGCTCACCGCGCTGGCAAACTTTGCCGCGGTGGCAATCGAACGTGCCCAGCTTTCGGACCGTATCGAACACGAGCGAAAAATACGGGAGAAGCTGGAGCGCTATCACTCTCCCGGCGTCGTCGACGAAATCGTCAGGGGCGCGGCCGCTCCAACCGAGGAGGCCGTTCGCACGGCTGACGTTTCCATTCTCTTCGCCGACATTTCCGGATTCACCACGATCTCCGAGACCAAGCAGCCGGAGGAAGTGGCTGAGTTCCTTTCCCACTTTTTTTCGTGCGCCGTCGACGCCATTTTCGCTAACGGAGGAACCCTGGACAAGTTCATCGGGGACGCCGTGATGGCCTTCTTCGGCGCGCCGCTGGCGCAGGACGATCACGCCGCACGGGCCGTTCGTGCCGGCCTGAAAATGAAACAGCTCGTCGCTCAGTGGAACGAAAACCGCGCCGCTCAAGGACTGGACGCCGTCAAGATCCGTATCGGAGTGAACAGCGGCCCGGCGGTCGTTGGCAACGTCGGAACGGAGAAGCGAGTGGACTACACGGTGCTGGGAACGTCGGTGAACATTGCCAGCCGGATGGAAAGCGGAGTGGCCCTTCCCGGTCAACTCGTCGTGGCCCAGCCCACGCTGGACCGCATCGGACAGAGCTTCCGGGTTGTTTCACTGGGAGACTTCGCCCTCAAGGGTCTCCAGCAACGTATGCCGGTCTATGAGGTCCTGGAGGAACTGACCGGGGCCGCCCCTGTCAGCGATAACCCCGCCAAGATCGCCGGCCCGTGACGAGAGCCTGCGTACTGACGATTGCCGGAAGCGACTCCGGTGGCGGTGCCGGTGTTCAGGCCGATCTGAAGGCCTTCGTCGCATATGGCGTTCACGGCGCCAGCGCCATCACCGCGGTAACGGCTCAGAACAGTCGGCAGGTAACGGATGTATTCGCCCTGCCCGAGAGTTCGCTTGAGGCACAGATCGACGCCGTTTTTTCTGATCTCCGGCCGGACACGGTGAAGATCGGAATGCTCTCCACCGCCTCGATCGTGCGACTGGTTGCTCGTAAGCTGCGGGAGTTCGAACCTGCCTGCATTGTGCTCGATCCGGTCATGATTGCCTCGACTGGGGCCCGGCTCCTGGAAGAGGACGCCGTGGATGCGTTGCGGTCCGAGCTTCTGCCGCTGGCTACCATCGTCACGCCGAACTGGCTGGAGGCTGGCGAACTGATCAACGCTTTTCCTCGCGGCCTCGAGGACATCGAGCGGATCGTGATCTCGCTGCAGCGTCTGGGGGTCCGGAGTATGTTGATCAAGGGAGGCCACCTCGAAGGCGCCGAGGTCATCGATACTCTGCACCATGAGGGAACCTACACGCAGTTCACGCACCCCAGAATTGCCGGGGCTGACGGACATGGCACCGGCTGTGCCCTCTCGTCCAGTGTCGCCGCCGGCCTCGCTCTGGGCATGGAAATGAACGATGCCTGCGGTCTGGCAGTCGAATTCGTAGTCAGGGCTCTCCAGGAGCGTTACGCAGTGGGAGGCTCCCGAGAGGCATTTCTGAACCTCTCCGAGCAGAACCTGATGAGGGCTCGATCGTCCTCTATATCGTGGAAGCCGCAGTGAACAAGAACCTCAGAGGGACGTTCCGGTTCGTGCAACCGGTGGCCATGGCGATCGTGGCCGCCCTCCTCATTCGCGCGACGATCCTGCAGACCTTTTCGATTCCGTCGAACTCGATGTGGCCAGCACTGCAGACGGGCGACCACATCGTGGTCACGCCGTACGGTTCCGTAGCGGGCAGCCAGGTTCCCCGCCGCGGTGATGTGATCGTCTTCCGGGGTGCCGGGGACGACAGAAACTTTTACGTAAAACGCATCGTCGCCCTGCCCGGAGAGGAGATCAGAATCGACGGGCCGAGCCTGTTCATTAATGGACACATCCTTCCCGAGAGCTACCTTCCGCGCCATTACGACAACGGATTTGTGATGCCCAGAGTCCTTCGCCAGGGCGAATACTTCGTCATGGGCGACTGCCGCAACGACTCCATCGACAGCCGGGACTGGGGACCGGTCGCTGGAGAGCGAGTGGTAGGGCAGGCGCGGCTGATTTTCTGGTCCTCAAGTGATGGATCCTCCGATTTCCAACAGGCCATCGCCGCGCCGGGACGCGGGCGACATCCCTCCGTTCCGCTGGCCGTTCACTGGAGCAGGCTTTTCAGGCTCATTCACGGCGCGCATTGACTTATCGGGCCGAAGTTCTCACAATTTTCGAATCGGTCCATTAGGAGATTCAATGCGAAGCAAGCGAAGCGAGCAGGGGGAGGGTCAGCTCGGCTGCATCCTCGGTTTGATCATTCTGGCAGCGGCCGTGTACGTTGCCTTCAAACTCGTTCCCGTGAAAATGGATGCGGCGGACATGCGCAGGACGATTACCGACCAGGCTCGCTCGGCGGGAATGATGACCGACGAGAGGATCCGCAAAACCATCATGGTCAGGGCCATGGACCTGGACGTTCCTCTCGACGAAAAGAATCTCATCATCCGGCGCAGCAACAATGAAATTTCTATCGAAGCCAGCTACACAGTTCCAGTAAAATTTCCGGGCTACGTTTTCTATTGGAAATTCAATCCTTCAGCGGAGAATCCCATATTCTGACATCGCGCAGTTCCATACGTTTCCGGGCCATTCTGAACATCATCGTAGTTGCGTTCACCAGCCTGGCAGCCGGCGCCGAGCCGCCGAACATTCGCCACTATCTGATTCCTTTTCCCACGGCCGGACCCACTGGCATCGTCGCTGGTCCTGACGGTGCCGTGTGGTTTACGGAGGCGGAAGGCGATGCCATCGGCCGCCTCGATCGTGCCTCCGGCGAAATCACTGAATTCAAGTTGCCGGAAACTGGATCCTGGCCCAGCGGAATTACGGAGGGTCCTGACGGCGCCCTCTGGTTCACGGAGATGAACTCTTCACGAATCGGGCGCATCACCACGGCCGGGGTTATCAAAGAGTTTCCGCTGAAGAGCGGAAGTGCTCCGGTTCGAATCGTTACAGGCCCTGACGGAGCGGTATGGTTCACAGAATTCCGCAGCGCGCGCCTCGGGCGGATCACGACCTCCGGCGTCATTACCGAATTCGACACAGGCATCGACAACTCGGCGCCGTTTGCACTGGCCGCCGGGAAGAGTTCGCTGTGGTTCACGCTGGTCAACGCCGACAAAATCGGGAACCTCGATATGAACGGGAAGATGACACTCGTCGATACTCCCCGGCCCGGGGGGTCTCCGAGCGGCATTGCCATCGATACTTCTGGAACTATCTGGTTCACCGAGCAGGAAGAGAATCGCGTGGGAAAGTTGCTCCCGAATGGCAAGGCCCGGGATTTCGAGATTCCCACGCCTTACGGCTATCCATTCGAGATCGCTGCCTCGCCGGACGGCACGCTCTGGTTTTCAGAGTATTACCGTCACCGGATCGGACATGTAGCCACAGACGGTTCCATGACCGACTTCGAGCTCGATAACTCCGATGCCCATCCCTCGGGCCTCTGGGTGGACGCCGATGGATCGCTCTGGTTCACCGAGTACCTGGGAAATGCCATCGGCCACTATGTACCGGCCGCACGGGTGCGGCCGGTGTCGCGGCCGCATTAAACGGGAAGCGCCATGCCTTTTCCGTGCGGATGAATGGATCACGAGGCAAAGCTTGAACACAGGGCCGCCACACAGTTGACCTCTGCCCTCCCCTGGTAGGGCCGCGCGGCGAGCAGTCCTGCGAAGGCCGATTCGGCGCGAAGCGATCGGTCTGATGGCTTCTGCGCTGCTTGACGGAGCAGCGCGGACGGAACAGACTAGCAATGGAAGCCTGGGGGTGGCCGGAAGGCCTGAGATCATACCCTTGGAACCTGATCCGGTTTGCACCGGCGTAGGAAAGGCGATCGACGACTTCCGGCTGTCAGTTCGTTAACGGAAAGTGACGGTCAATGCCGCTCCCTGGGCTTCATGCTGCTGTCGAAAGAGGAGAGGCTCATGATCCGATCTGAATGGGTTGCGCATCGCCGTGGTCAGTCGAACGTTTCGCAGATGTTTTTTGCGCGCAAAGGTGTGATCACCGAGGAGATGACCTATGTTGCCGGCCGGGAAAAACTCGCCCCGGAACTGATACGAGACGAAGTGGCCCGGGGACGGATGATCATTCCCGCCAACGTCAACCACCCCGAACTCGAGCCGATGGCGATCGGCATCGCGGCCCGCTGCAAGATCAACGCGAACATCGGAACTTCGGCGGTGACGTCGTCACTGGATGAGGAAGTCGACAAGTTGCGCCTCTGTCTGAAGTATGGCGCTGACACCGTCATGGATCTCTCCACGGGCCGGCGTATTCACGAAGTCCGCGAAGCAATCATCAGGAGCTCGACGATTCCCATCGGTACGGTTCCGATCTACGAGATTCTCGAGCGAGCCGGTAAGGTCGAAAAGATCACCGTCCCCATGATCATGGAGATCATCGAGGAGCAGGCCATACAGGGTGTGGACTACATGACCATCCACGCCGGCATCCGTTTGCGGTACCTTCCGCTCGTCGCGGGCCGCGTCACCGGCATCGTCTCGCGCGGTGGAGCGATCCTCGCGCAGTGGATGATGTATCACCACGAGGAGAATCCGCTCTACACACACTTCGATCAGATCTGCGAGATCTTCAAGAAGTACGACGTCTCGTTCTCTCTCGGCGATTCCCTTCGTCCCGGTTGTCTGCATGATGCATCCGACGCGGCACAATTTGCAGAGCTCGAGACTCTCGGTGAACTGACGCGCCGGGCATGGGAGCACGATGTCCAGGTGATGGTGGAGGGTCCCGGACATGTTCCGATGGATCAGATCGACATGAACGTGAAAAAGCAGATGGAGATCTGCAGTGAGGCACCGTTTTACGTTCTCGGACCGCTGGTGACCGATATCGCGCCGGGCTATGACCACATTACCTCCGCCATCGGCGCCGCTCTGGCCGGTTGGTCAGGCGCGGCAATGCTCTGTTATGTCACCCCAAAAGAGCACCTCGGACTTCCGGAAGCAGAGGATGTCCGCAACGGAATCATCGCTTACAAAATCGCAGCGCATGCGGCCGATATCGCCCGTCACCGTCCCGGGGCCCGCGACCGCGACGATCAACTCTCCCACGCTCGCTATGTCTTCGACTGGAGGGAACAGTTCCGTCTTTCACTCGACCCCGAGCGCGCCCAGGAGTACCACGACGAAACGTTGCCACAGGAGCATTTCAAGACCGCTGAATTCTGCTCGATGTGCGGGCCGAAGTTCTGTTCGATGGCCATTTCACAGAAGCTCGGAAACAAGCAGGAGATGGAGAGCTTCGTCGCCGAAGTGCAGCGGCGGATGGATGAGCGTGCGATGGTGGCGCCTTAACGTTCCCTCTAGCCTAGCAGCCACGGCAGCGACATCTGCATGAGTGTCATTGCGCTGAGGAGCACTCCTGCCACCAGGGCGCCCAGCGCGAGCCAGGCCCGGGCGTTGACCCTGGAGTCTCTGCGGACCAGGAGCCGGATTGCCCCGGTAACGGGAAGGACCACGCCGCCGAGCAGCACGAGCCGCACCAGTTCGAAGAGCCAACGCGGCACTCCGGGGAGCAGAGGGATGGCCGAAAAGTAGGCGTTAGCGAACACGTAGGCCACGAACGGAACGATGGCCAGCGATCCGATTCGCGAGGAGAGTGATTCTGGTTGGATCGAGGAAAACAACCCGGTCAGAGGATCAGGAGACGGCGCTCTCGGACTCTGCGGTCAGGTGCGCCTCTTCCCACGAACGCTGCTCGGGTGAGAAGAGTGTCACGCGAGCCTTTTTCAACTCACGTGTCGGATAGAGGGCGTTGCGCTCGGTCACTCCCGTAGACCGTTCAATCTCGGCCAGAACAGACTCGCACTCATCCACCGACCGGCCGTGTACCGTGGTGAAGACGTTGTAGGGCCAGTCGCTGTACACGGGGCGCAGATAGCTCTGAGAAACGGCTTTGATCGGAATCAGTTTCGCACCGAAATCGTCGAGCTCCGCCTCCGGCACCTTCCACACGCCCAGGGTCGTCGCCGAAAAGCTCGGCTTCTTGAGATCGAGGCTGCCGGTGAATTGCCGGAGCTGTTGCCTGCTGGCGAAGGTTCGCGCGAAATCGAGGAGTTGCTCGCCGGACATGTTGGCCGCGCTCGCCAGCTCGTCGAAAGGGCGTGGCTGCAGGGGTAGGTCCCGTTGCAGGAGCCGCAACGCCTCAATTTCCTCAGGGGTAAGGGGCGAATCGATACGGGTGGAGTCGTCGTCGCCCTCACCGCCTCCCGCGCTTTCAGAGTCGCCGTTGGCGGATTTCAGCACGCGCAACTTCGGTAGAAGCCTGACTGCCCGGCACTCCGCTTCCTCACCAAGGATGGCAACGGTTTTTTCCAAACCCAGTTTCGAGTCCGGTGCCACGGTGATCGTGAACCAGAGGTTGAAGTCGTGATTGCGGAGGTAATTCTGAGAAACGCCGGGATGAAGGTTGATCGTGGCCGCTGCACGGTCCACGTCGCCCTCTTCCACGCGAGCCGCTACCAGGCAGGTCGAATATCCCAGCCGCCGGCTGTCGAATACACCAGTGATGCGTCGCACCACTCCCTCGGACTTGAGGCGGGTGATTCGCTTGATGACTTCCTTCTCGGACATATCGATGACCTGTCCGATGAGTGCATAAGGGGTCGAGGAAATCGGAATTTCGGATTGCAGGACATTGAGAAGCTCGCGGTCCCGGTGCTCGATTTCGTTCATAGGTCCCTCACGCACGCCGACAGATTTTCAACCTTGCAGGATTGGGCATTGTAGCGTTTTTAGAATGGCGAGCAACACCGGGCGACAAATGGCAATTGTCTAAGTAAAGATAACTAATTCGATCTATTTGTTGCCAGCGATTGTGATGGTCCTGACGCTAAGGAGGGACGATGGCCAGCCCCGGTAGGTCTGATGGGATCGGGCGCCGGTCCTCCCATGGATCCTCCCCGTTGCCGATTGCCATGGCATCGTCGAGGGCGCGCGCCACCACCGGTTTTCTGACGAGTCCCAGGTATCCTTCCGGAAATTCGCGCGTCTTCTGCTCGGCTTCTGCGATCAATCGCCCTGCGCCTCGGAGGGTTCCCCGCTGAAGGTGATGGAAGGCAGCGGCCAGTTGAATCATCCCCTGGAGGAATCGGCGGCGCTCTCCCGTCGCCGCGAGCCAGATCTCTTCCCATGCTTCATGCGCATGCCAGAAGTCACCGCGGTTGAAGAGTTCTACGCCCGCGGCGATTCCTGCGGATTCGTTCGAGTGCTGGTTCATGAGGGTGTCGGGTCGCTCAAAACAGTCAACTTTTCGCTTCGCTCTCTAATGAACAGGGTAACGAAACCCGATCATGTCATCCGAAACGAGAGGCTGTGTCAAAACCAGGGGAACCTCAGAGAAGCACGAACTCGTAGGGCCGCACGGCGTGCGGCCGGTATTCTTCTGGAAAGGTGCATACAGTCAACGATTCAACAGGATGGGATGGCAAAGGGTATCGGCCGCACGCCGCACGGCCCTACGAGCAGCAGCGCCGGTTGTGATTTCGGGATACTTTTGACACAGTCTCACGAGCGGGAGATCCCTCGCTTTCGCTTCGGATGACACGCGAGTGGAAGTCGTGTCATTTCCCGGACACCAGCGCTCGCGACGCCCGCTCGCTTCGGGATAACAGGCCGTCGTCAGGCTCATTAGAGCGGCAAGCTGTACCCCGCCGATATCACTTCATGACGAGGACGAAATCTCCGCACAGATGGCCTCGGTAAATTCGGTTGTCGACGCCGTGCCTCCCAGATCGCGCGTGCGCACTTTTTTCGCATCGAGGACCCGAAGCAAGGCCGTTTGTACCCGCCTGGAGGCCTCGCTCTCACCGATGTGGTCGAGCATGATCACCGCTGATTCCAGAAGGGCCATGGGATTGGCGCGGTTCTGCCCGGCGATGTCCGGGGCACTGCCGTGCACTGCTTCGAACACAGCCCCGTTCTCACCGTAATTCACGCCAGCCACAACCCCCAGACCGCCGACAAGGCCGGCGCAGAGGTCGGAGACGATGTCGCCGTAGAGATTTTCGAGTAGGAGCATGTCGAATTGGGTGGGCTTCATAACCAGCTGCATACAGAGGTTATCCACGATTCTGTCGTCGGCAAGGATCTCCGGGTACTGCGTGGCAACCTTCTCGAAGCAACGGAGAAAGAGACCGTCGGACATCTTCATGATGTTCGCTTTATGGACGGCGGTAACTCTCTTCCGGCCGTGTGCCCGGGCATAATCGAAAGCGAAACGGGCGATGCGGGTAGACGCTTTCTCGGTGATGATCTTCAGTGACTCCACGACTCCGGGAACGACTTCGTGTTCCAGCCCACTGTAGAGATCCTCGGTGTTCTCCCTGACCACTACGACGTCGACACCTTTGTGGCAGGTCTCGATGCTGGGCAATGAGATGACCGGACGGAGATTGGCGTAGAGGTCGAGAATCTTCCGAAGCCGCACGTTGATTGAGGCGAATCCGCTGCCCACCGGCGTGGTTACCGGACCCTTCAGGGCTACCTTGTTCCGGAGAATGGAATCGATGACTTCCTGGGGAAGGGGATCGTTGAACAGGGCCAGGGCTTCCGCTCCGACGGAGTATCTCTCCCATTCGACGACCACGCCTGCCGCTTCGATGATTCTGACCACGGCCGCTGAAACTTCAGGACCGATTCCATCTCCGGGAAGCAACGTAATGGTATGCGTCAAAGTGAGTCTCTCCTGCCGCGTTTCGGCGGCGCGATGCTATCTCAGTTGGAAGTCCATCGGAAAGATCTCGGGTAAAGCCGAAAAAAGGGGTAGGCCGCTGAGGCAGAAGCGGACAGATTCGAGAGTGGGCGGAATGAATTCAAGGTAATGCCGGCGACCGCGCAGAAGGGCCTGGTTGGCGAAGGTTCCGAGGATCTTCAGAGAACGCTGCAGAAGCGTCTGCCGGTAACGTCGTTCAAGGTCCTCGGTACGTTCGTGGGGACAGGCCTGGGAAAAGTAGTAGCGCAGCAGCTCCAGCTCCTTCGCTTCCCCGAGAAGCCGCGCCACGCCGCGGTCCCGGAGGAGAGAAGCCATATCGTAGGTGTCTGGACCGAGGCGCAGGTCCTGGTAATCGATCATGAATAACTGATCGTTAGCGATATGAATATTCTGTCCATGATAATCACGGTGACATAGAACATATGGATGATGTGTAATAATATCGCATAGCTGCTCGTACATCGCCAGCCTCTCCGAGCCACCCTCCACCCGCTTCATCAGCTGACGGACGAAGAACTCTTCGGTCATCATCAGCTCTTCCATGAATTTGTTCCGGTCGAAGGGGGGATTGATGCCGTGGGCGGAAGGATCGGACTGCTGGAAGTCGACCAGGAGATCGACGGCCGAGCGGTAGATGGCCGCTCCCTTTTCCGGCTCGCGGTTGAGGACTTCGAAGAGCGTCTCGTCACCCACGTCCGCCTGCGCCACCGCGGAACTTCCGTAGTGAAAGACCTCCGGGACGCGCGCCCGGCCTGAGATGGCGCGATAGCTTCGCATGAACCGGTCGAGATCCGACCGGACGTCCGGAGGATACCAGGCCACCATGAAGCGCCGGGAATCGCTGTTGGCAACTCGGAAGTAGCTCCGGGTCGAGGCATCGCCGTAAAGAGGATCAGCTTGCCACCCCTGCCCGATCCAGTCCAGCAGGAACCTGTTGATTTCATCCGGAACCGGGGCGGTCATCCTCTCAGGAGGTGCAAGATCGATGACCAACGAACGGTTCGATGCGGATTTCGCGTCTGGGCAGGAGGCGATCCCGCAGCGAGGAGTGGGCTGTCCGGAGAAAACGGGGGCCCTGGCACTCGGTTATTTTGACGAACCGCTCTTGTCCTTTGCTTCCTCGACGGTAACGCTCTTGATCTCGACGGGGTTGACTGCCAGTTCACCCTGGGCCTTGCCGTTTACGATCTTGTCTGCCACGTCCATACCTTTCGTGACTTCTCCGAATGCGGTGTACTTTCCGTCAAGGAAACCGGCATCGGCGACGACGATGAAAAACTGTGAAGAGGCGCTGTCCGGATCGCTGGATCGCGCCATGGAAACGATTCCGCGGCCGTGATGAATGTCGTTGAATTCGGCCTTCACGTACTTGCCGGAGTTGCCCATTCCCCAGGTGTTTCGATTATCGGACTTGGTATTGGGATCGCCGCCCTGAATCATGAAGCCGGGAACGGTACGATGAAACTTCGTGCCGTTGAAGTACCCCTGCTCGGACAGGTCGATGAAGTTGCGGACGTGATTCGGTGCCTTCTCCGGGTAAAAGCGGATGGTGATGTCCCCTTCTCCCGTATGCAATACGGCGACTTTGTTCTCGTAGTAGCTCATCGGTTTTTCCTCCGGCGTCGGTGTGGGTGTGGCAACCGGCTCGACGATGGCATTGGTTGTGACATCGGCGGCGGTTTCCGTGGCGGTGTCTTCGGCCGCTTGGGGAGCGGAACAGGCGGCAAGAATTGCCAGCGGAACGATCAGTTGCAAGAAGCGTTTCATGATTCCTCCACCGCGACAGCTCGTCACGGCGGCGCTATTAAAACACACTCGGTGTTGGCCGTTGGCGGCGGGTCAGTTCACGGCGGGCAGAACAATCGATGGCACATTCAGGGTGCGGATCTGAATATCGCCCTCGTCTACGGTGAGCTGGATGCGGTCTCCGCCTCCGTTCAGCTTCCCGACTGCACGGATGCGGGTCTTCGGTCCGATCTGCTCGCGTGTGACGGACATGCCGCCGAAATCAGTGTGGATACGGTTCATTTCCGGACCGAGGGTATCTACGATCAGTTCGAGATCGGCTCGGAAGCCGGGCGGAATCGTGAGGACGATGTTTCCGCCGATGCTCACGGCCGCGACCGGGTTCGACCGCAGTTTCGGATCGATGGTGATGAAGATGTCCCCCGATTTTGTTTCGGCCTGCAGCACCGGGCCGGATGCCTGACGCAGAACGATGTCTCCGCCGCCGGAATAGAGCCGGATGGGCCCACCGGCGACGATGACCTGGACGTTGCCTCCCTCTGTGGACACGAGCCCGCCTCGCCGTGCGGCGCGAACGTGAATATCGCCGGCGGCGGTTCGCGCCGTGAGCGGACCGACGATGTCGCCCAGATTCAACGGGCCGCCCATCGATGCAACCGAGCAGGTTCCGAGAACGCGTCCCAGGACGATCTCGCCCGCGCGCGTCATGATATCGGCATCACCCGTGACCTCGGCCACGAAGATGTTGCCGACCGTGGTAGCGAATTTAAAATCTCCGTTGAACAGATTCTGCTGAGCCACGAAGGAGCTTGCAGTCGGCGGCTGAACGAGGAGGGTCGAGGACACTCTGCGCAGAGCCTGCTGCGTTTCAGGTGTCGGACCGATGGGGCCCCCGGGTTGCTCCTCGCGCGGTAGAACCGAGCGCGCAGCGGCGACCTGGGTGGTGTCGCTCAACAGCCACGCCCGTCCTGTCATCGTGGAGGTGACAATGAAAGGAGAAGGAGCTCCGTTAAGCGAACCCTGGAAAACGGTTCCGTTGTCCTGGCGCTGGAACCCGCCCCGTACAGGCAGCGTTGTCAGGAAGTCGCCGTTCAGTGTTTCCGCGTGCCAGACCAGTTGAGAATTGCGCGGAGTCACCACGCGGATGTCTCCGTTCACAGTTCCGAACCGGGCGTTCACTGTGGGCGTGACCGGGTAGTTGACGGTGATGTCTCCGTTGATGCTTTCCACCCGCATGGTGCCGATCACCGAACTGAGCGTAATGTTTCCGTTGACGTTCTTCACCACGACATTTCCAGAGACGTTCGTGACCTGCAGGGAATCCCCGCTGTGGCTGGTGATCTCCACGTCGACGGTGCGGGGAACTCGCAGCCGGTACGTCACGGCCGCAGACCACCGCCGGTCGCGACCAGGCTCGTACAGGGAGCGAAGGCTGCGTAGTCCGGGAGTTCCTCCAAGCTGCGGTCTGGACAGACGCTTTCCGTCTGCCAGTGCTTTGTCGTCGATGGCCCGGACCGTCCACAATGCGTCAACCTCCAGAGAGTTTCCGGACGTGCCCACTACTTCCACCGAACCGATGGGATTGGCCACGACAAGACCGCCGTTGGCCTCCATGGGAAAGCTTTGAACGATCCGTTCCGTGGCCGCTTTCTTCATTCCTGCGGCGCGAAGCTCTCCGGCTGCGGAGAGGATCAGCGTGCAGGCGATGAGAATGCGTAGTGGACTGGACGGTTGCATCAGAGATTGATCTGCCCGAGCGCTTCCGCAGCTTTCACGCGGACGTAGAGGTTCTCGTCATTCTGTCCGGCCTTCTGGCGAAGGAGGTCAACGGTCGCAGAGTCGAAGGACTCACCGGATTTGGCAAGATTGGCCAGTGCGTCGATGGCCTTGATGCGCACCGCGGGATTGGGATCGTTCTTCAAAGCCTCCACCAGAGCGGAGCGCGCTGCGGAAGCGGAGCCCGGAGGAATAGAACGCAGAGCCTCTACGGCTTTGATGCGCGCCCCCTCGTGCGTGTCATTTTTCAGCACGTTGGCCAGGGCCCGGACGAGATCCGGATTCGGGCTCGTTTCACCGCTGTAGGTTTCCTTGACGAACGCCATGGCGTTCGATTTCGAGAGCGACGAGTGATCCTGATTCTGCAATACGTATGACAGAACCCTCACCAGACCCTTCTCGTCGGGTCGGCCGGTGACCGTCACGTGCGAGGTCATGTCGAAGGCGATGGCCACCTTCTCCGATGTACCGTCCGGTTCGAGAAAGCGCACGTTGCGAATCTGGGGACGTCCCTCGATGTCCGGGCTGATCTGCGAGGCTGAAACCACCTGGCTCTCGGCGATGGAAAAAGGCGTGGTGCTCACGTTGTTCACCGTTGCGGGCGTGACGTAATTCTTTGGCCCTGAAACTGGGGCGGGAATCGTGCGATGACCCGCGTAGAACGAACCTCCGACGAGGATGACCATCGCCGCCGCCTGGGCCAGCCAGCGCCGGACGACGGGCCGGGGTCTGGCCATCGGAACCACCGTCCCCGCCGGTGTCAGCGAGGCGACGTGATCAAGGAAGCGCACTCTCAATCGCGTTGGGACGGGGACGTCATGAAGGGAATCCATTGCCGTCCATGTCAGGCGCCAGTTCTCCCACTGCAGGGCACACTCTTCACATCCCTCGATGTGAAGATGAGATCGTTCGCGAAGGTCGCTCTCGAGACTCTCGAGTAGCAACGCAGGCATGGCCTCTCTTACGGCATCACATTCAGGCATTCGTTTCCTCCGCTCGCCGGCTCGGTGAGCGCTTTCTTCAGCGTTTCCATGGCGCGAAACACGCGCGTCTTCACTGCACCCTCGGAGCAGCCGGCAATCTGCGCGATCTCCGCGTACGAGAGTCCCTGATACCGCGAGAGCAGAATGGCCTCACGTTGTTCGGGCGTGAGAACGGTCAGTGCTTTCTGAACCCGCAGTTCGTCTTCTTTGCGCTCCAGGTCCCGATCCGGTGCCAGTTCGCTGGAGGTGGGCAGATGGATCAGAGTCTCGTCCGATTCACGGTTGCGGTTCTCGGCCTTCCTCAGGTAGTCGCGGCAGTGGTTCGCTGCAATCGAAAAGAGCCAGGTCGAAAGTTTGGCATCGCCGTGGAACTGGGTCGCATATTTGAGCATCTTTACAAAGACTTCCTGGGTAGCATCCTCGGCCGCCTCGGCGTTTCTCAGGAACCGATAGGCGAAGTTGTAGATTCGCGCGCTGTAACGATCGAAGACCTCCGCCGCCGGCGAGAAGTCCCCCGACTGCACGAGCTTCATCAGCTCCTGATCACTCAGGCCCTTCATGCCAGCCAAATCTGTCTCTTTCGACGTCCGCATTGTTTAAAGGTTACGGTTTCTGCAGGGTCTTGTGCCTTTCGCGGCCCGAGGATGGGAGTCCAGTCTCCGAGGTGGGACCGACGCGGAGAGTTCCGGGTTTCCGCGCCGAGTGCCGGATGAGCGCCTGCGACTCAGATCCCAACAGCAGCCCGCGTCGATACATTCACCTCGCTGCCCAGCTCCTCCACCGGGGCCGAGCGCTCAATCACGGCCAGGCAGAGGGCGATGACATTCAGCAGGGTCAGCAGGACCTCGGTGTCCCCGAAATTGAACTCGAAGAGCCCGGCCACCGCCAGTCCCAGAGTCACCCCCACGCAGGCGTCGGCGAACAGCCTTGCCATACGGTTGGTCCGCCGGACCAGCATGCACTCCCGAAGCACGACCCCGAGGAGCAGAACGTAAGCCACGAGGGCCATCACCCCCCGCTCAGCCCAGATCTGAATGGGATTGTCGTGGAGGTGCGGGATGCGGAACCGGGGCGCGTCCGCGCGGCGATAAAGCGGATAAATTTCTTTGACGTTTGCCGGACCCACACCGAAGAGTGGGTAGTCGCGGATCATCTCCACTCCGGCCTCGGCCATGCGAATTCGGTCGAGGTTGGAGGACTGCGTGGTGTCGAACGAAGAAACCAGCCGCGAGAAAAGAGCGATGGGGCTGAAGGTGATGGCCAGGATGACCAAGGGAGCCAGATAGAACACGAGCCGCCAGCGTCGCATGAGAAGGATGGCCCCGGCGCCGACGATCCAGCCGATCCACGCCCCCCGGGTGAAGGTGAAGACGAGTGCCACCGTGCTGGCACATGCTGCGAGCATCGCTGCAGGTTGTCTCGTTCCCGCGGCCAGGACGATGAACAGCAGCGAGAGGGCGAGCATGATCCCGGAAAAGGTCATGACATGCGAGAGAGTTCCGGTGATACGCCGGGCCAGCTCCAGCGAGGAGTAGTCGAGAAAGAAATACTGGTAGAGACCGTATAGCCCCTGTGCCACAGCCAGAATGAGCAGGGCGGCAATGGTGACGCGGATGGTGACTGCGGTTGTGCGGTGCAGGGAAATGGCCAGCGGAACGACCAGAAACGTGAACCATTCACTCAATTCCAGCCGGTGCCATGAGCTTGGGTGAATGATCGTGGCCACCGTGGAAGCAGCGGCATAGGCGAGCAGGGGAAAATAGAGCGGATGGAATGTGAACTGAAGCTCTTTCTTCCATCCGGCGATGAATCCGGAGATCACAGCCAGACCGAGGAAAACCTCCGAGCTGGCGATCCATCCGATGCAGAGGAGGTGGCCGAAATAGAAGAAAATCGTCAGCTGCAATGCACGGGGCAAACCTCGAAGCTGGCGGATGTAGCGGGTGCAGACGGCGATCGTCGAGGAGTTGGTGACTGTCAGAGTTGCTCGATCGCTTCCTCGACCAGCATCACCGGGATGTCGCTCACGATCGGGTAGACGCGTTGGCAGCGGACGCACTGGAGTCCCTCTTCCACAACCGGTTCCTCGTCACGGAACTTGTCCCGGTACTTGTCTCGAATGTTCGTCCGCTGTTCTTCGGGAAGAGAGATCAACTTGACCTCCTCTTTGCAGAGCGGGCAAGCTAGTATCTCGAGCAGTTCCGCGTCGACGGCCATGTCAACTCAGTTTATCACGAGACTTTTTCGGAGAATCCGCTGAAAGTACTTCATCTTGCATCGTCCAACCGGTGGACCGGCGCAGCGGCCCCCGCCTACACGGAAGTGGAAGCGCTGCGCTCCGCTGGGATCGACGCTCACTTCGGATATGTCGGCGGCTACAGACTGGAAGCGAGGATCGGCGGAACGCCGTTCGTGCACGAGATCATCCTCAAGAAACAGAACCCATGGACGTTCTTTTCCACTTTGAAATCCATTCAGAGACTTCAGGGCAACGATCCGTTCGCCATCATTCACGCCCACCTCACCTACGATCACTGGCTGGCCTCGTTCGCGGCGCGGAACTCCTCGCTGCGTGTTGTACGCACCTTTCACGCACTTCGGCCCCTCCGTGAGGGGATCGCCACGCCGTTCATGCTCGAAAGAACCCAGGCCGTGGCCGTCGTCAATGAGGCCTTCCTTCGCGATCCGTCGATCGATGGCCGGCCGGCCTTTTTCACACCTCCGCCGGTCGACCATCTGCAATTCCATGCTGACGGCGGTAACGTGCGGCAGTCCCTCGGGATCGACCCTTCGGTTTCCGTGGTCGGCTTCATCGGAAAGGTGGCGCCGAAGCGAGGCTTCGAAGAGGGCATGCTGGTGTTCCGGGAGCTGAAACGAATGCGGCCTGACGTGAAGCTGCTGATCATCGGCAGAGGACCTCACCGGGGGTTTCTTGAGCAGCTTGCGATCGAACTGCAGATCGCGGACGACGTGATCTGGGCGGGTTATCACGAGGAGGACCTCGCCGAGCACTTTCGGGCAATGGATGTGATGCTGTTTACGCGGACCGGTTCTGATGAGGGCCACCGCGCCGTTTCGGAAGCCATGGCCTGCGGAACGCCGGTCGTGTCCTATCCGATCGAAGGCATCGAGGCTGTGCTGGGATCTCTGGCCGCACAAATGACCAGCGAGACGGATCAACCAGTTTCTCTGGCAAGGCGTGCCCAAGCTGTGCTGAACGAGCCGGCCGGGCCGCTCAGGGCGGCCTGTGCGGCCGAGACGCTGCGTTTCGGATTTTCGGAATCAGCCCGGCGGCTGGTCGAAGTCTACGATGCAGCGTTGCGTTTCGGGCCGCGCAGAAGTTGACTGGCTGGGGTGGCGCCAACGCCTCACAGCCGGCCACGCCGCTGATTGATTCTGCGAGGTTTCCGGTCGAGTTTGACCCCTACGATAGAATCACGGCCTTATGCGTTTGAACGTCACCAGCGAGGTCGGGAAACTGAAAAGCGTCCTCGTTCACCTCCCCGGCCGGGAGATTGACGTAATGAGTCCCCGGATGATGGAGGACCTTCTTTTCGACGACATCCTCTACGGTCAGCTGGCCAGGGAGGAACACCGTCGCTTCCAGCAGATCATGCGTTACGTCGTCGAGGATGTGTACGACATCCAGGATCTGCTCGAGGAGATATTCGAGGAACCGGAGCAGAAGCGGCTGGTCGTCGCCGACTTCTGCAAACGGAGCCGTCTTTCGCCCAGACTCTGCGAGGAACTGGCGGACGAGAACGCTGCCCATCTTGCCGAAATCATCATCGGCGGCATCGTTACTCCACAGAGTGCCCGGTCTGGCGAACTTCCCGGTTTCGTTCTCGCGCCCGTCCCGAATCTGTTTTTCATGCGTGATCCGCAGACGGTCATCGGTGATGGTGTGGCGATCTGCGCCATGGCGACCGCGGCCCGTCAGCGCGAGTCGCTTCTTTCTCACTACGTCTTCAAGCATCACCGGGACTTTCGCCGGAAAGATGTGCTGTGGATGGATCCATGGGAGACACCGCCCCCGCGGGTGAAGGGGGCACGAAAACCGACCATCGAGGGCGGAGACGTTCTCGTGGCGCGGCGGGATCTGCTTGTCGTGGGAATCTCAGCGCGCACAAATCGAGCCGGAATCGAGTATCTCGCTGACTCTCTGAAGGCCTCTGGTGCAGGAGTGAAAACGATCATCATGGTCGAAATCCCACGACTTCGATCGTTCATGCATCTCGATACCGTTTTTACCATCATCAGCGAGAACGAAGCACTCGTCTACCCTCCCGTAGTATTCAGGGGAGGTGGCGAGGAAGCGAAGGTGTACCAGGTAGATCTGACGAAGCGGCAAACCGTCTACTCGTCGCAGAAATCTCTGATGCAGGCGCTGAAAAAAAAGGGCATGGACCTCGAGCCCATTTCGTGCGGTGGTGATCAGCCCATCAACCAGCAACGCGAGCAGTGGACTGATGGCGCAAACGCTTTCGTACTCGCGCCTGGAATCATTCTCCTCTACGACCGCAACACCAACACTGCCGACGAACTGACGGCTCATGGCTATGAGGTCGTGTACGAAGACGATCTGCTTCTCGGGCGCAGCGAGCTGGAGACCTGGACGGACAAGAAATACGCCATCCAGATCCAGGGGCACGAACTCTCGCGTGCACGGGGAGGTCCCCGCTGCATGACCATGCCTCTCGAGCGTGAAGAACTCTGATGCCTCCGTCATCGTCGGACGAATCAGCGGAACGAACCTCGACAGTCAGGCGCCTCAGAAAGGGTTGACTGCGGTGAACGCGGAATTTCCGTCGGATCAGATCGCGGTCATTGCCTTTGGCGGCAACGCACTGCTTCGGCCCGACGACCGGGGCACGCAGGAAGAACAGATTGCCCGCGCCCGCCAGGCCGCTCGCTGGCTCTGCGAGATCTGCCAGAACGGATTCCGGGCCATCGTCGTCCACGGCAATGGTCCTCAGGTGGGAAACATCCTCGTACAGGCCGAAGAGGCCTCGACGAAGATCCCGCCGCAGTCGCTCGATGTGGCGGTGGCTCAGACCGAGGGGTCCATGGGGTTCCTTCTGCAGCAGGCCATGCGCAATCGATTGACCACGCTGGGCCTGCCGTCGGAGGTGGCCACGGTCCTGACGGAGGTCGAGGTGGACGTCAACGATGTTGCCTTCAAGCGACCCACCAAACCGGTCGGTCCTTTCTTCACGAAGTATCGCGCCGAAGCACTCTCACGTGATTTCGGCTGGCAGATGCGGGAGGATTCCGGTCGGGGGTGGCGGAAGGTCGTTCCTTCTCCTCGTCCCACGCGCATTCTCAACCAGACCATGATCAGCCTGATGCTTACACAGGCGAACGTCCTGATCGCCGCCGGTGGTGGCGGCATTCCCGTCATTCGGGGGCGGGACGGACAGTGGCGAGGTGTGGAAGCGGTGATCGACAAGGATTTCTCATCCGCGCTTCTGGCCCGAGGCATCGGAGCATCGCTCTACATCATTCTCACCGGCGTTCCCCAGGTTTCCGTTGCATTCGGGAAACCGGAGCAGAGACCGTTGGGGCGGGTCCCGGTCGCGGAGGCGCGGTCTTACCTCGCCGCGGGTGAATTTCCGCCCGGTTCAATGGGTCCCAAAATCGAAGCCGCAATCGAATTCGTCGAGGCCACCAGGCAGGAAGTTCTGATCACCGACGTCGACAACCTTCGTCAGGGGTTGGCAGGGGAAGCAGGAACGAGAATTGTTCCGGATGAATGAGTGATTTCTTCTTAGAGGCGTCGACCGAAGGAGTCTGTCATCCTGAGCGGGAAAACGTTGCAAGCTCCGGTGATGCGGGAATGACACGATTACCACGGTGTCATCCTGAAGCGTCGAGCGAAGGATCTGAGCGTCCGGATAAACCGGCGCGGAGTCGTGAGTGA
>JBDTRY010000017.1:0-36876 GCA_039931435.1 Acidobacteriota bacterium
CGCAATCCATCCCTTAAACGAATCAACCCGATTTCCGCACAACCTCTCAGGATGATATTTCGTGCGTTGCAGCGGCCGCGGAATCACAGCACGATGCAGAGGCGGGGCTCTCGGGCAGGTTGTCCTCCAGTACCACAAAGGCTTCCCACTCGTTGCCGTCCGGGTCCTGTACCCAGGTCTTGTTCTGGCGGGCGTAGCAGCAGCTGGTCTGCATCTCGTCCCGTGTCAGCAGCCCGGCGCGCTGCCAGCGAAGACGAGTGGCCAGACTGGCCAGCCTGCGCCGCGTGGGACTGGTGGCGGACCGGCGCGAAGGCAAGTGGATTCACTACCGGCTCACGCCGCCATCCGATCCCGCCATCCGCTCCGCATTCGACGCCGCACTTCATGCCATGCAGTCCGATCCCGCCATGCGGAAGGACCGGAAGAAATTGCGAGCCTGCTGCTCACCGCGCGCCGCGGGGATTCTGCGCCGCGCCCCGAAGCCAGGGCTGGGTACAAAGGGCCGCAACGCCGCTCCCTGAAGTGGCCGAACATTCCAATGTTCGGCGCTCCTTTCGAGCAACCGGGAAGGTAAAAGAGATCCTTCGCTCGACGTTTCAGGATGACACGCCGTTGTTGAAAAGAACGGCCGGGCTACGCGTGAACCTTGGCTACAAGCAGCGCTGCCGCCATGGCCAGACCTACTACTGCATACAGAGCGCGGTACCGGGCGCGCAGCCCGCTGAGACTGCCGTACGAGAACCCCTCGCGCATCGTCTTCAGTGACCAGTGAATCTGGAGAGGGAAGAGAATCGCCAACGCCGCCATCGGACGGGCAACGATTCCACGGAAGGCCAGCAACAACAGCAGGAGATGCGCAAGCCCAAAGAGAACGAGACTGGCCAGGAATGTGCGGCGCTGCCCGAACATGACCGCGTTGGTCGTGATGCCGCTTTCGGCGTCGCCGCGATAATCGCGAATCTCCTGTGTGAGGTGTCCGGCCGTGAAAATCAGAGCGAAGAATGTTGCGATGGCCAGCCCGCGGCCGTCGAGAGCATTTCCCAGAGAATAGCCGAGAAGAAAGTGCAGGATTCCGCCGGCGAGATGGGCCACCGAACTGAGGAACGGCCGGCCTTTCCAGTTGAATGGCCGCACGGAGTAGAGCGTGCTCAGCGCGGCAATGGCCAGCGCCAGACCAGACGCGATTGCGCCGAGAACGCTGAAGAGAACGAGGCTGACTGCCAGAAGGACGACCGTCAGTCTGCCGATCCCTCTTCGTTCAACACCTCTGGCCGTGAAGGTTGCGGCTGCCTTATTGCGGTCGGCGAGATCGGCGCTGAGGCCCGACCAGTCATTGAGGGTGAAAACATGCGCCATCAGGAACACGTTCGCCACGAGCAGAATGCACAGAGGAGGGACGACCTCCGCGTTGAACTGGCGAAGGGCGAAGGCGGCGCCCAGAAGCGGCGGCCCCTGCAGGACGACGATGTCCGGCAGGCGCAGGCAGGAGAGATAACGAAGTGCAGACGTTTTTACCGTGGAGAGATCAGTGACCGTGGAGTTCATAGTTGTCGTAGAGCCTTAACCAGAGCGCGTAGCCGACGTCCTCCGACCAGTAGTATCGGGAGACCGTCGCCGTGAGATCGTTGTGATAGAGGAGCGGCGGATTCGTTCTGACCAGAGCGAACTCGTCACTGCCGATTTTCTGCAGTACCGCGCGGATGCGCTCAGCGTCAGGTGGCGAGCCCTCAGTCTTCACGGAGTCATCGAGCCAGCCCGCGACATCGAGCCAGATGTTCTGGCCGGGAACCTCCGTGCGCGTTCTTCGCCCTGGCAATTCCAGATCACAGCCGTCGCGGTGCAGATCGTTCAACCGAAGGATGGGCACGAGCGGTGCTTTCCTGTAATAGACCCAGATACGATCGTCGTCGACAACAGGCCGGAGAGCCTCGCAGAGCGCACGTCCGGCCGCGGGCCGCACCTCCGAGAGGAGCATCAGCAGGTGCATCTGAATGGCGACGTCCGCCGGGTTCGGATCGTTACCCGGATCGAGGCATTCGTAGTCTTCAGGCCGTGCCAGCCAGGTGCGATACAGGCCATCCGCTCTGCGATAGCGAGTGATGGTCGACAGTGCTGCCGTAAGCTGCCTGCGGTCGCCACCGGGTGCGATTCGCCAGACGAGCGCGGTGTTGTCGGTGTCCGGAGTGATGACGCATCCGAGCTTTCCGATGCCCGGACCGTCCGGCAGGCCGTGGTAGCGCACCAGTCCGCCGGGTTCGATCTGGCTGGTGAGATGGCGGCGCGCACGCTGCAGACTCGTTTCCACTCCGGCCTGGGGCGGCAGAGGATCGAGTACATCGATCATGAGAGCGGTGAGAAACGTATTCATCTCCGGATGCGGCCAATCGAAGCGCGTCCCGCTCGTGTAGGACGTGAGCCAGTATCCAGCGGCCTGCTGATGCTCTCGGATCCGTGTCGCAGCCACGTCGGCCATCGCCTCCATGGAGCGAGGCGTTCGTTCATCTGAGGATTTCGCGGCGCCATTCCTCGCAGCCAGTGCGCTCCTCACCGTCAGGATCCTTTCGCCCAGATAGTGCCCCTCTCCATTTGGAGAGCCCCAGACCAGGAAGGCCAGATGGTGATCGCCGAGGGGGAGGCGTGAGGTCTGCAGAGGAATGCGCCACCCGGAGGGAGCAGCTTCGTGCAACGCTGCACGGACGTCCGGACGATCGGTGAAGGTGTTCGTGGCAGAGCCGTCGCGCCCGTCGATACTGACCGCGACCTGCCAGGGCGTTTTACTGGCAGCGAGGGCCCAGCCCGTGGCCACGCTATCGTCGCCGGCCGTGATGACATCGGTCAGCCGGCCTTCGACTGCAACCGCGTCGAATGTGCCCTGCATTCTGATCCCCAGCTCCGGCGCCGCAAGGCCCTCACTGATGCTGGTGACGAACGGTGCGTTTCGCCAGCGCCAGGCTGCGTCCATCTGGTGGGGACCGCTGCTGACGGCGTAAATCGGCATGTCAATCCAACCGGAGTAGAAGAACGCGCCGATCGCTTCGATTC
Organism: Acidobacteriota bacterium; assembly: GCA_039931435.1. Lineage (GTDB taxonomy): Bacteria > Acidobacteriota > Thermoanaerobaculia > Gp7-AA8 > Gp7-AA8 > JBDTRY01. The sequence continues at coordinate 3,043 of JBDTRY010000017.1, forward strand.
CGATTGCCACTCCCACCGCAAGGAGGAAGCACACCCGTCCGGCACCGCGCAGTGCAGCAACGACCGGAACGAGAATCCACAGAAGGAAGGGGAGAAGGTCCGTCATGTAGCGCGGCCCCCAGGAGAGCCCGCCCCGCCAGTCGGTCTTGGCGTAGAGGAAAAGCTGGATGAGCACAGCGGCGATCATGAACAGGGTCAGCCTGCGCTCTTCGCGGCCTTGCGGCAGTTGCCGGAACGCCAGCAGCATGACGATAAGAAAAGGCGAGAAGACGAAGAGTCCGTGGGCCGGGCTGAACAGCAATCCGCCGATTCCGGGTAACAACGAGTGGCTGAAGAACGTGGCGTGGCCAATCACGCCGTACCCGCCCGCGATGTTTCCGGCGAATCGCAGATTGTAGAGCAGCACCACGAACATCGGCAGGGCCGTTGCCATGACGAGCAGGAACGCGCGCCGCAGCCCACCAGCCCAGAAGAGTGCGTACGTGCCGATGGCCCCGGCGAGGATGATGTCCGGAGGACGGTTGCAGGCGATGAGTCCGCAAACCAAGCCGGCCGCGAGTGTGCGCGCCGTAGTACACGGTCCGGTGATGAGCAGCAGACCGACGATGACCAGGACCTCCGCCATCCCGTGCTGCCACAGAGCCTGGCTGCTGATGACCCAGGTGGTGGTACCGAAAGCATAAGCGATGGTGAGCAGCAGAGCAGTCCGCGCCGTCGTACGCCGCCGCAGCAGCAGGTAGAGGAGCGATACGGAGAGCGCCGCCAGGAACGAGGCGCTGAGTTTCTCCATCACTCTGGCGACACGGTCAACCTGTTCAATGGTTCCTCCGCCGCGCATCTGCAGCCATGCCACCGCCGGAATGTAAAGAGGTGTAATGAGTAGTGGCAGTGTGACGGGGTACAGCGAGATGAGGCTTCCGTCGAACCGGGGCAGAATCCAGAAAGCGGTATCGCCCCGTCCCTGGGCGGCGACCTCCTCGATCGAATTCATCAGGATGCTGTGGTGCTGGAGGATGGCGAAGGGAAGATAACGCGCCGGATATGTGTCGCCTGCACTGATCGCCCGCCGATTGACGTTGTAGACCATCAGGCAGCAAAACCCGATGAGCAGACTGGTTCTCAGTCGGCTGCGGGGGCGAACGTGGGCATCGGGTGGAGGTGTGAACGAAGAGGGCCCGGCGGGGGAGTGGGTCATGGAGACGTTGACGTCGCTGTGAATTTTCTGCATCCTCCGGCGCCGCATTGTAACGGAACGGTTTCCACTCATCAGTTGCCGGGCCAGGCACGCGGTCCGATGCGCGTGTTGGCCAGCCCTCACTCGCTGGAGTATCGTAACGGCGATGACGGATGACGAGGTGCGTGCGCGGATCGCCGCCGTTCCAACTGGTACCACTCGATCGAATTTACGTCCCGGCATCATCCACCTATCGCCTCAGGGCCAAAGGCGTCCGTTCATGACCCGAAGTTTGCAGGGGCTCAGCCTCGGAACCCGACCGTACCAATGAACCGTCCCCCTGGACTGATCGTGACCGGCATGCACCGGTCGGGCACCTCGTTCGTCGCATCGCTTCTCGAGTCCTGGAACATTCGAATGGGCGAGCGACTGTTGCCAGCCGACCGGGGAAATCCCGCCGGATATTTCGAAGACCTCGACTTTCTCGACCTCAACCGTCGGCTTCTCCACGCTTGTACTCCCCCGGAAGACGGCCATCGCGACTGGGGATGGACTGAGAGCGAGAGCTTCGATGCCGGGCAGTTGCCGGCGTATCGCCAGGAGGCGGCGGAACTCGTCGCTGCCCGCGAACGCGCCGCTGTGCCCTGGGGTTGGAAGGATCCGCGCACGTCGATGCTCCTCGATTTCTGGGACGATGTGCTCGGAGAGGAAGCACGTTTCCTTCTTCTCTACCGCCATCCCTGGGACGTCGCCGATTCGATGCTGCGCACGGGCGCGGACGTCTGGCTCATGCATCCCGACTACCCGGCACGCATCTGGACGCAGTACAACCGGCGCATCCTCGACTTTCACCGGCGGCACCGCGACCGGACTCTCCTCGTCAGCACCAACCGTCTGCTGCGCGAGCCCGAATCCTTCGTCACCACGCTGCGCCGGAACTTTGGCGTCGAGGCCAGCGTGGACGCCTTCGCCAGACTTCGCGCGGAAGGCGCGTTCGTCTCAACGCCTGACGACGATCCTCTGCCGCGCCTCTGGCGCTACACGAACCCGAAGGCGATGGATCTCCTGGCCGAGCTCGACGATGCCGCGGACCTCGGTAACGATCGCCTCTGGGAAACGGCCTCGCGTGAACAAGCGCCGCAGACTGATGAGCGGCCGCGACTCTCCGTGATCGTTCCCTGCCACAACGATGGACAGTATCTGATCGACGCCGTTGCCAGCGTAAAGCGGCACGCGCCCGCGGCGGAGCTGATCGTCGTTGACGACGGCTCGACACAGCCTCGCACACGCGAGGTGCTCGCCGCGCTTCGCGAAGCGGGTGTGCGCGTCATCGAACAGCCGCATTCCGGTCTCTCCGCGGCGCGCAACCGTGGGTTCGCTGCGGCAGCCGGCGCGTACCTGCTGCCGCTCGATGCCGACAACCGTCTGCTCTCGGGCTTCCCCGCGGAGGCCGTGGCACTGCTCGATGCCCAACCCGCAGTGGGGGTGATCTACGGCGACCGGCGCGAGTTTGGCGCGCGAACCGGCGATGTCGCCGTCCCGGAGTTCGATCTGCCGCGGATGCTATGGAGCAATTACATCGACGCCTGCGCCGTTGTGCGCCGAACGGTCTGGAGCGACGCCGGCGGGTACGACGCTGCATTGTCCGCCTGGGAGGATTGGGACTTCTGGCTCAGCGCGGCGGAACGCGAGTGGCAATTCGTTCATATTCCGCGGGCCACCTTCGAGTACCGCGTCCGTCCCGATTCAATGCTCCAGGAATTCCTGCGCCGGAGCGACTATCCGGTCACGCTGCGTCGCATCTACGAGAAGCATGGCCATCTCCTCTCCCGATACGCGAACGAGATCCTCGACGCCGCGCACGGCGAGCGGCGCCAACTCCTTCACGATGTGCAGTCGTTGGGTGCCTCGCGCGACACAATTCAACTGGAAATCGACCGGCTGGCCCGAGGAACGCAGGAACACATCGCGGCGCTTGAGGAGATCGTGGCTGCAGGGCATGAGGAGATTGCTTCCGTGAAAGCGGTGCTGGCCGCACGCGACGAGGAGCTGGGGTCGGTCAAGTTTGTGCTTCAGGCTCGCGAGGAGGAAGTGGAAAGGCTCCGGCCTGCGCAACCCCACGCATCGCCCGCCGCAGTAGCATCCGACCAGGCTGTGCTCACGGATGCCACGCGTGTGTTCACCATCGTGGCCCGCAACTACCTCGCCTATGCGCGCGTGCTCGCTGCCAGTCTGGCGCGTCACAATCCGCAGACTCGTCTGCACGTGGTCATTCTCGACGACCCGGAGCACAGCATCGCGCCGGAACCAACCTTCGAGATCATTCACGCCGGCAATCTTCCATTCGATCCGCCGTCCGATTTCTACACGATGGCGGCGACCTACGACGTTACCGAGATGGCCACTGCTGTGAAGCCATGGGCCTTCGAATATCTCTTCGCCCGCGGCGCATCGGTGGCCATCTATCTCGATCCGGACATCGAAGTCTTTGACTCCCTCGGGCCTCTTGAGCCGATGACGCGGGAAGCGGGGATGCTCCTCACGCCTCACATTACCGAGCCGCTGCCGCGGGACGGCAAGCGGCCGGACGAACGCGATCTGCTCCTGGCCGGCATGTACAACCTCGGGTTTCTGGCCCTGGCCACCGGCACGGCGAAGAGCTTTCTTCCCTGGTGGCGAGAGCGGGTGCGGCGCGATTGTCTCAATGATCCGGCGCAGGGACTGTTCGTCGACCAGCGCTGGATCGATTTCACGCCGGCACTCTTCGAGCCCGGGATCCTCAAAGACCCTGGATATAACGTTGCCTACTGGAATCTGCCCCACCGCTTTCTGGAGCGCGACGGCGATCGAATCCTTGTCAACGGACGACCGCTCCGCTTCCTTCATTTCAGTGGTTTTTCTCCTCGCGCACCGTATCTGCTTTCAAAGCATCAGCACGCATCGCCGCGCGTTCGTCTCACAGACCGGCCCCTCCTCGCTGATCTCTGCCAGCGCTACGCCGAGGCGCTCGACGAGGCGGGATTTGCGGAGTGCTCTTCGGCGCCGTACGGCTTCGCCACGACGGCTGCGGGACTTCCTCTCGACGCGCGGACGCACCGGGTGTTGCGCCGTACCTATCTTCAGGACGAAGCAGGCGGAAACGTCTCGTCGTTTGCGAACCCGTTTTCGGAGGTTGGAGCAGAGGATGTCGTGCAGCGCCTGAATCGGCCTTCGCCTCTCGCTCCGGGAGTTTCCGAATGGCTCGCTGAAATTTGGAGCGAGCGCGAGGATCTGCGTAGTGCCTTTCCGCGTATCCAGACCGCTGACGCCGGGCCATTTCTGGATTGGGTGAGGGAGCAGGGCGTTCGCGAGTACGAAATCCATCCGCAACTGGTCCCCCCTCCGCCTCCGCCGGCGCTTGTGGGGCGAAGCGATGAGGGACTGACTCCGGGGGTCAACGTCTACGGGTACGCCTTCGCCGAGAGCGGTACCGGACAGATCGTCCGATCCGTGGTCGCAGCGCTGGCCGCGGAAGGGATTCCATATGCGGTGGTGCCCTTCACCGAAACGATCAACCGCCAAAACCATCGCTTCGATGACGTCGGTGTGGCGAATCCCTCATTCGATACGAACCTCATCTGCGTCAATGCCGACCAGGTACCGACCTTCTTCGAGAGCATGGGAGTTCAACTGGTACCCGGCGCGCGGACCATCGGCTTGTGGGCCTGGGAAGTTGAAAAACTTCCTGCTGCCATGGCTGGCAGCGAGCAGTACCTCGATGAGGTGTGGGGCATCAGCGACTTCACGGCAAGAGCGCTGTCGCGAAGCGTCAGCAAGCCCGTGCGCGCGTTCCCATTGCCAGTGGTCGTCCCGCCGGTAGAGCGGCGCACGCGGGGCGAACTACGAATGCCGGAGGGTTTCCTGTTTCTCTTCTGCTTCGACTACGAAAGCGTGTTCCGCAGAAAAAATCCGATGGCCGTGGTCGAGGCATTCCTGCACGCCTTTGGCAATCGGACCGATGTTGCGCTCTACATCAAGACCACGAACGCGGACCGCCATCCTGCGGAAGAGCATGAATTGCTCACCGCTGCCGCCGGCCGCACTAACATTGTCATCCGTGATGCCTATGTCACCAGCGACGAATACTTTTCGATGGTGGCCAGCGCGGACTGCTACGTTTCTCTGCATCGCTCGGAGGGTTTCGGTCTGACGATTGCCGAGGCAATGGCTCTGGGCAAGCCGGTGATCAGTACCGCCTGGTCGTCGACGATCGAGTTCGCCAACGAGTCGAACAGCTTTCCGGTCCGAGCCACGCTCACCGAGGTGGGGGAGGGCGCACGGCCGTATCCGTCACGCGCGCGCTGGGCGGAGCCCGATATCGCAATCGCCTCCGCGCAGATGGCGCGTGTTTTTGCTGACCGCCGCGGGGCGGCAGCCGTCGGAGTCAGGGCGCGCGCCGACATCGAGATCTTTCACAGCCCCTCCGCGCGTGGACCGCTGCTTCGCCGGCTGTTGGAGGAGAGTAGACGAGCGAAGGTTGCGGAGATCGATGTCGAGGAGAAGCCTGCGCCTGAGCCATCGTCGCCGCAGCCCTCATCGTTGCAGATTTCATGGCCAGAGCCTCCACCGGAGAAGGACGTCCTGAACTTCGAAGCGCAGGCTACGGCAGCGCAGTCGCTCCTGGCTTCACCGCGAGCGAACCTGGTTTCGCCCATGTTGCGTCTGGTGCAGCCCCTGCGGCGCCTTGTGCTCCGTTGCATGCGCGTCTACTGGGTTCAGCAACTGGCCATCGATCGCGCCATTCTTGGAGCCATGCGCACACTGCGCCTCGAATCGCGTCACGAGGCCGCTTCGAATGCCGCCCTGATCAAGCAGCAGAACGCCGCGCAGGAGATGCTCGTCGCGGAGACGACCCGCATGCGCGAGCAGTTGGCCGAGCTGGCCACCGACATGGGTGTGCTGCACCAGCGTGTGGACGCGATGACACCCACCGCATCGCAGCCCAATCGAGCAAAGGCCCGTCCGGATGGCGATCGAGTGGTTCCCCACGAAGCGGGGCGTGCGGCGGAAAATTGAGGCTCGTGATTTTCCTGGCGAGAATGACGTGCGACTTTCGAATGAAGAATCCAGAATGACGAATGCGGGGCTTTCGCGCCAAACCGTTTCAACGAAAAAACGCGTCATGCCAAGCGGTTAGCGAGGGATTCCCGAGGGGTGGGTGGCAAGCACCCCAGGGATCGTGCCCCCCGTCCACTGGGGTCCCTCGCTTTTCGCTCGGGATGACCCGGGGCTCAATGTGCAGCGCATGGCACGCCTCACCAAACATGTCATTCCGAAGCCGAAGGCGAGGGCTCCGGTGAAACTCGCGATACCGTTTCAATCAGCCAAAGATCCCTCCTCGCTTCGCTCCGTTCGGGATGACAGATGGCAGGCTGGCTCGTAACGTCATCGCCTCTTGCCTTCGTCTCTGGTGTCTGACGCGCCCTCGAGCCTCGCCCCCTTGACACGTATATGCCCATATAGGAATATACGCTTGTGGACTCCGCCTTTGCAGTCATCGCCGAACCGCACCGCCGCGCCATTCTCTCCATGCTCTCCTCCGCCGAGCTCTCCGTGGGCGAGCTCATGGACCAGCTTGATCTGCCGCAACCCTCCGTCTCAAAGCACCTCAAGGTTCTGCGCGAGGGTGGCTTCGTCGAGGCGCGCGTCGATGCCCAGCGGCGCGTCTATCGACTCAATCCCGAACCGCTTCAGGAAGTCGACGACTGGCTCGAGCAGTTCCGCTGCTTCTGGTCCCATCACGTCGATGCCCTGGAGCAACATCTGGATCGGATGGAGAAGGCCGCACCCCGGAAAGGAAGAAAGAAACGATGAGCAACCATGAGACGTACGAGGCCGGACCTGCATCCGGCGCCGAGGTTCGAAAGGATGGAGAGAAGTGGACGCTCATTCTCGTCCGCGACCTCCGCCACACTCCCGACAAGGTCTGGAAGGCACTCACAGAGCCGAACCAGCTCCGCGAATGGGCCCCGTTCGACTCCGACCGCAACCTCGGCAACGCCGGACCGGCAACGCTCACCACCGTGGGCACGCCGGCGCCGCACGTTTCGGAGACACAAGTAACGCGGGCTGACGCGCCAAAACTTCTCGAATTCAACTGGGGAGGGCAGGAGCTCCGCTGGGAGCTCGAGCCGCTGGGCGAGAGCGGCACGCGGCTCACGCTGTGGCACAACATCGACCGCAAGTTCATCTCCATGGGCGCCGCTGGCTGGCACATCTGCTTCGATGCGCTCGGTCATTTCCTGGACGGTCAGCCCATGGGACGCATGGTTGGCCCCGACGTCATGAAGAACGGCGAGTGGCAGCGACTGAACGCCGAGTATGCGAAGCAGTTCAGCGTCGAGTCGGGCGGATGGCCGGGAAGTGCCCCGAAGCGATGACAGATCAAGTCGCGACGGGATTGGAGTGATCATGACAGCAAAAAGTGGATCGGACAGCGGAGCAGCTTCGAAGAACATCACGAAGAAAGTCGAAGAGCTGAACGACTGGCGTGGCGAGACGCTGGCCCGGATGCGCAAACTCATCCGCGACGCGGACCCGGCGATCGAGGAGGAGTGGAAATGGGAGAAGCCCAGATCCGGCGGAATTCCGGTGTGGTCTCATGACGGAGGCGTCTGCACGGGCGAGACCTACAAGCAGGTGGTGAAGCTCACCTTCTTCCGCGGCGCATCACTCGAGGATCCGAAAAAACTGTTCAACTCCAGTCTGGAGGGAAACACGCGCCGGGCCATCGACATCCGCGAAGGCGAGAAGCTCGACGCCACCGCATTCAAGGCTTTGATCCGCGCGGCGGTGGCCGCCAACGCCGCGGCGAGGTCCCGGCCTGCGGCGAAGAAGAAGTAGATGCGGGATCACGAGAGAAGAACGTCGGAAAAACACAGCAAGGTTTCTGCGCCCGGCTCACCGTCATCCCGAGCGAGAGCGAGGGAGCCCAGTGGTCCGGGGGGCACGATCCTTGAGGCGCTTGCCACCCCCCCCTCTCGGATCTCTCGCTCACGCTCGAGATGACCCGCGATTCCTCTCCGCTTTCAGAGCGAACCCCCTCATCAATCCCGAACCGCAGCCTCGAGCATCTCCAGCACCGTCTGCGCGCCGTCGCCGTATGCGTGGCCTTTCCAGCCCGGCCCGGCGATACGGTCCAGGGCCATGACCACGGCGAACCCCTCGGCCTGCGACCACCAGCGGTTGCCCGAGAAACGGACCATCTCTTCCTCGCGACTGGCCCGTCCCCCTCGTGGATCGACGAGCCACTGGTACGCCACCCACTGGCCGGCACCTTCGAACGTCAACCAGAGATCCTCCGCCTCCACGAGATACGCGTCGTCCCCGACGAGCCAGCGCGCCTGGCGTTCTCGCACGAGGCCCAGTCCCTCACGCGCCAGCCGCCTGGCCTCCGCGTCATCCTTCGTCGCGGCCGCATCGAGGAACAGCTGCGTTTCACGTTTGATCGACGCGGTGAACTCCGGGTTCTTACCGAATCGTTCCTGCAGCGAGTCATCGTTGAATGAGTCGGGAAGTGAGTACCGGTCGATCAGCGCTTCGAGGCGAGTTCCGTATGCCCGGATCTGGGCGATGTGCGACGACTCGTGCAGAAGAACGGCGACCATCGTTTTCCGCAAGCTCTCGCCCTGCCCCACGCCCCCGGCCTCCCACACGCTGGGCGTGGACATGACGAAGTAATACGAGCCTTTCTCGCCGGAGGCGAAGGATGTGACTCCCGACGGAATCTTCTTGCCGTCGGGAAGGGTGACCTCTCCTGCATGCGGACTTGCACTCCATCGCACATCACCGGCCCTCGTACTGCTCAGCGCGTTCTCACTGCTCAGCACGCAATCTGCGCTGAAGAAGATGGCCTGCGAGTGCGGAAGCTGGACATTGCCTGTGATTTCCCGCGCCGCGAATCGCCAGGCCTCGAGCGCGCGATCGATCCACTCTCTGTCCGCCTCCGGCAGCGAGCAGGTGGGCGGCGAGGTATGAGGCTGAGAATGCGCCGGTGACAGAGCGCAGCCGGAGGCCAGGAGAGCGAGGGACAGAAGGTAGGACTTCAGCATGTGATCACCCAGGAATGATGCTGCCGCTTCTCGCAACGAGAAGGCTGAACTCGCCGAGGGGCAATGATCGGCTTTTCGATTGTCCACCGCAGAAGATACGAAGATCCGAGCCGACGGTTCTGGTTGCCCGATTTGCGGGTCCTGCAGGCTATGGCAGGCCATCATGCATCCGTGGTGTGACGCCACCGGGATGTGCCTGCTTTTTTCGGAGCAGGAAACAGCAAACTCCGTGAAAATGAGGCAAGTTCGAACGGCGTCTCGACTAGAGTTCAGATGCCGGCTTTGCGAATCACGAAATCGCCGTCCGGCGAGGTTGCCTTCAGCAGAGAGTCCAGCTTTTCGATGGTGGGCACCACCTCGCCGCGTTCATAACGCGCGTACGCGTTTCGTGATGAAGAACCCAAGTGGGCAGCGAGCTCGCGAAGAGACTTGCCGCTGGCCTCGCGGCGCCTTCGAAGTAGCAGCGCGGTCATCGCCGCTGCCTCGTTTCCGGCAATCTCGAACTCGGTCACGCCTCGAGCGAATACCGTCGCTCGAAACTCGTCCCGGTCCACCATCGTCTCCAGCCAGTCAGCGATCATCGCCAGGGCCTCTTTCCGCGTACGCCCCTGCGTCATCGCCTCCAGAAGGGGAATCTCAGCCAGCCACCACTTTCCGTCGCGGATAAGCCTGCCTTCGAATCTCATGATTCATCTCCGCAGGCACGTCGCAGGATGGCACGCGCCAGCCTCTCATTGATCTCACGATGCCCGGGCACTGCTTCCGTCAATTGACCGTCAGTCCAGACGTCATGGCGGGCACCGCTAAGAAAGCGCCAGCCGCACTCTTGGCGCTTGACTGTGAACAGCCGTGTGGGCCAGGTTGCCTGTGTTGACCGGCCCGATGTTGGGGGCATGGTGCGTTTGTCATCTGCTCTCACTGCGCAGGCCACAGATCGTTGGTCGGCGCGCAGTGGTCGGGCTTCTGCTCCTTGTTCAGAGTAGCGGCTCGATCGGCAGGGTCGATAGGAACTTCAATCCAATGCGTGTCCAGAAGTCTGTACCTGGCTCGGTCCGATGCCGGATCAGGTTGGAGCCGTCGCGTTCAAGCCACTGCAGGTTGCCACCGGACATGGTCACTTCATAGGCGTTTCGCGGCACGGCGTTATCGAACGCTTGCGCAACACGACCGGCCAGAGCGGGACTGTCGATCACGAAGCCCATCTCGGTGTTCAGTTCGGCCGATCGCGGATCGAAATTGAACGACCCGATGAAGATCCGCGCGCGATCGACTGCGAACGTTTTGGCGTGAAGGCTGGAGCCTGAGCTGCCGAAGGAGCCCGAGGACCGCTCAGGCCTCGCTCCGGTTGTGCGTCGCAATTCGTACAGGGTGACGCCCGCTTCCAGTAGGGCCACGCGGCGTTTGGCATATCCGGCATGAACGACTGTGACGTCGGTCGACTCGAACGCATTGGTGAGCACTCTCACCCGGACGCCGCGCTTGGCCCAGCCGCTGAAGAGTTCGACGCCGCGACTGCCGGGAACAAAATAGGGCGACACGACAACGACCTCCGCCATTGGGCTTCCGAAGATTTCTCTGAATCTATGCGCCAGCAGATCTCCTCGTGCCGCGCCGCCGAGAGCCTTCGCGGGCGGATCGCTGATCAGGCGTGTCACCGCCCATTCGAATGGCAATGTGTGCGCGGTGAATTGGCTGACAAATGAGGAATCGCGCACCGCTTTCAGATACGCCACTGCCGCCGGCTCCTGCGCGACGCGCCCGGCCGTTGCGGAAAGCTCGCGGCTTGCCGCGCCGTCCGCCGCCGGCAGGACGCGGTCTGCCGGATACGACGATCCGCTGGCCCAGTAGCGATCAAAATCGCGCGAGACCTCGCTCACCACCGGCCCGATACCGATGACATCGAGGTCGGCGAAGAGTACACCGTCCGTGGCGCCGAAGTACTCGTCGCCGACATTGCGGCCGCCGATCACCGTGACCTGGTTGTCGGCGGTGAACGACTTGTTGTGCATTCGCCGGTTGAGGCGGCGGAAGTCCGTGAGGTAACCGGCCAGACGTGGTTTGCGTATGACGAAGGGGTTGAACAGGCGGACTTCAATCCGCGGGTGCGAGTCGAGAGCGGCCAGAGCAGGGTCCAGGCCGGCGGTGTTGTTGTCGTCGAGCAGGAAGCGCACCCGCACGCCGCGGTCAGCAGCGTCGATGAGGGCCTTCATCAGAAGCGTTCCGGCGAGGTCGTTGCGCCAGATGTAGTACTGGACGTCGAGCGTGCGCTGGGCATGAGAGGCCAGCAGGTAGCGGACCGCGAAGGCATCGCGCGCATCGCGCAGCGTGTGAATTCCGGACACGCCGGGATGGCCGGCCAGCAGCGGGGTCAGCGAACGGCCCAGTTGCGTTCCGGCGGTGTCCAGGATGACGCTCGAGGTTGTGCGGCCGGCGATGGAGGGCAGCCGGCTGCATCGTCCGAGGATCACGAAGCCGGCCACGAGTGCCAGCACAACCCAGACGAGCTTCGTCCAGGGTCTGCCGAAGAAACGGGTCATCACTACCGATGATCGACGGTGGCAGTCGGAATGTCCACGTCTAACTTTCTACTTCTCGCGCCTCGGAGCTCGATGAGCCGCGGGAAAGGAGTTGCCCCCTCTGAATACTGTTAATCACCGCTAGGTTTACGCGGTTCCTCCAGCAGCTCGCTCAGCGCGTTCAGACGATCTTTGGGCATGTCCGACAGTGTCTGCTGCGGTCCTGGCCATGACATCGGTCCTACGTCGTGGCTCTTAGACGCACCGGCGAAACAGCTCTGACTATCTTCACGTGCGGTCGCGCTCCACGGAGCCCGCGCCTGTTCGCATGATGGAGATTTGAGCGTCGCGCAGGTTCCGCCCATGGCGGCGTACATCTAGAATGCCTGCGTGTTCATTCCCAAGTCACTGGTCTGCCTGCGCGAGGGCTACAGCCGAGAGTCGCTGACCCGCGATCTCATCGCCGGCGTGGTCGTAGCCGTCGTCGCGCTGCCCTTGGCGCTTGCATTCGCAATCGCCTCGGGAGTACCGCCGGAGCGCGGACTCTACACGGCGATCATCGCAGGTTTTCTGATCTCTGCGCTGGGCGGCTCACGCGTGCAGATCGGCGGCCCAACCGGCGCATTCGTGGTGATCGTCTACGGCATCGTCACCAGGTACGGGTACGAGGGACTGGTGATCTGTACGCTCATGGCCGGAGCGATTCTGATAGTCCTCGGCCTGACCCGGATGGGCGCTCTGATCAAATTCATCCCCTATCCGGTGGTGACCGGCTTCACGGCGGGAATCGCCGTGATCATCTTCTCCAGCCAGGTGAAGGACTTTCTCGGTCTCCGCATGGGAACGATTCCACCGGACTTCCTCCTCAAATGGGTGTCGTACCGCGATGCCATCGCTACCGTCAACTGGTCTGCCACCGCCGTCGGTCTCGGTACGCTGCTCGTTCTGATCGTCTGGCCAAAGATTTCGCGGGTCGTTCCCGGACCGTTCGTGGCCATGATCGTCGCCACGCTGGCGGTGCAGATTCTCGATCTGCCCGTGGAGACGATCGGTTCGCGTTTCGGCGCCATGCCCAATGCCATTCCCCGACCGCATCTGCCGGCCATTCCATGGCACGACATTCGGGAGCTGATCTCGCCGGCGGTGACCGTGGCCCTGCTGGCCGCGATCGAATCGCTGCTTTCGGCAGTGGTGGCGGACGGCATGATCGGCACGCGCCACAAATCGAACATGGAGCTGATCGCGCAGGGCGTTGCCAACATCGTTTCCCCGATCTTCGGCGGGATCCCGGCGACGGGCGCAATCGCTCGAACGGCGACGAACATCCGTAGCGGCGGACGAACACCGCTGGCAGGCATGACGCACGCGTTCACGCTTCTGCTGATCCTGTTGTTCGCCGGGCCCTGGGCGGCCAGAGTACCCCTGGCGGCGCTCGCCGCGATTCTGGTTCTGATCTCGTATCACATGAGCGAGTGGCGGTCGTTCGCCGGCCTGCTGCGCGCACCGAAAAGTGACATCTTCATCCTGATCGTCACTTTTGCGTTGACGATCTTCGTGGATCTGACCGTGGCCGTGCAGGTTGGGGTGGTGGCGGCGGCCCTTCTGTTCATGCAGCGCATGGCGGAGGTCACGAGCATCGAAGGAATCACGACGGAGCTTCGCGATAGCGAGTCGCCGGAAGACCCCCAGAACATCAGTCACATCAGCCGGCGGCGGGAGATTCTTTCGGGACGGGAGATTCCGGCCGGTGTTCACGTCTATTCAGTGAATGGCCCCTTCTTTTTCGGCGCCGCGAGCAAGTTGAACGAAGTGATGGCGGAGATTGGCAGTGCGCCGAAGGTCCTGATCCTGAGGATGCCGCTCGTCCCCGCGATCGACGCCACGGGCATCCACGCACTCGAGCAACTGCTGAAGAAGTGCCACCGGCAGGGAACGGCCCTCATCCTTTCCGAGGTGCGCTCGCAGCCGCGCGCCGCGCTCGACAAAGCGAAGAAGATCGAACTGTTCGCCGGCGTGAGGGACACGTTCGACGAGGCCATCGCCGTTGCCACTGAACTTCGGTAGATCTTCAAAATGCGACACGGCGATCAACGCCCGTCAGGTCAATCTGGAGCTGTGCGTACGCCATGCGGGTCTCCAACTTGTCATTCGGCGGGAATACTACTCATCGATGCACTCGGCGCAGACGTTGCGCGTTGGTAGCCCCGATGACCGGCCCAGCCGTGTTCGCGATCAGCGTCGGTCTGCCGTCGAACCGCTCGCTCACGTCCTGCATCGCTTCCAAGCGCTCCGGAAGAGGGCAAGATCACGCGTAAAATCAGCGCACGACATCATGGACAGTCTCAAGGCGCGAATCCGCGAGCTGTTGCCGGAGCTGGAAGGTGTGTACATCGACATCCATGCACATCCGGAACTGCCGTTTGCCGAGACACGGACGGCGCGCCTTGTCGTTCAGCGTCTTCGCGCGTGAGGCTTCGATGTGACCGAAGGAGTCGGTAAGAGAGAAGGAGAACGTGATCCCAACGAGGCCGTGATCAGGCTGAATGTGCGGACGTTCGACGAATGCGTGTGCGAATGCGTGTGGCGATCATGCGCATCGTCAACGCCGAAACCGCTGCGGAGCTCCCGTTCCACCGGAGATCATTCCGCTGGACCGATACTCCATGGTTTTGAATGACCTGGGCGAGCCGGCTCAGGCGTTGGGTTGATGGCCACGACGACCGAGTCTTTCGAGAACTGGAAAATCGACCTGATCATCGCGGCGTCAGGCTACGCGTCGCTTCAGTTCGTCGAACAGCCGTTCTGTGTCTTCGCGCCCGCAGAGCTGTGTGCCCGGCATCATCACTGCTGCCGATCCGGCCGCGATCCCGAACAGCGCGGCCTCTTCGATCGGCAGTCCGCGCTCCAGGGCGACGACGATCCCGCCCACCATACTGTCACCTGCGCCGGCCCTGCTGGCGACGTCTACGATCGGTGCCGCGATCCGGCGCGAACCGCGCTCGGTAGCGACGATCGCGCCGCCACTTCCCATCGAGATCACGACCGCGCCGGAGCGTCCCGTCGACACGAGCGCGGACGCAGCTCCTTCGAGGAAGAAGTCGCTGAGCGCCCCGCCGGCATTTCCTGTCAGCTCGCGAAGCTCGGACAGGTTCGGCTTGATCAAAAACATGCCGGCGCCGATCGCATGCCTCAATGGCGGGCCGGTCGTATCAACGATAAGCCGGAATCCACGCTCGACCGCGATTGCCGAAAGGCGTCCGTAGAAATTCTCCGGCGCCCCCTTTGGAAGGGCGCCGCTGGCCACCAGGTAACGTGGCACCGGATCGAGATCCCGGATGGTCGCGAGTGCCGTCTTCCACTCCGCTTCCCGGACCGCAGGACCTTCCATGACGAATCGAAAGTGCAAGCCGGAGTGGCGTTCGGTGACGTTGACCACTTCGCCTGTCTCTCCGGCGATCCTGATCGGATGCGATTCAACTCCTTCTTCGCTGACCAGAGCGGTAAGCCGGTCGCCGGTCATCCCGCCGGCTAGAAAGATCGCTCGCACACTTTCTCCCAGGTTGCGGATCGCGCGCGCGACGTTGATCCCTCCTCCGCCTGGCTCGCGTGTGACCGCGTCGCATCGGAGCTTCCGATTCGACACGACCTGGTCGGTGGCGCTGTTCACTTCGACAGCGGGGTTCATGGTCAAGGTGATGATCGCGCTCATCGGGAAAGCCTATCTCAGTTCAAGCGCAAAAACCCCTGATGCCGGCATCGGCCGCATGCCACGCGGCCCGACCAGCGCCGGAGATCGGCTTGATCAGCCAGCGTGTCCAAGGCTATATCATCCCGAACGGAGTGAGGGATCTCCGGTGAGATTCAGAGCGTCTCCTGGAAACACCCGAAGGTCCCTCCTCGCTGCGTTCGTTCGGGATGACATCTCAGCCGGCGCTGGCGGGCGTGCTTGCGGCGCGGAAGGCGTCCGAGGAGCCTCGACCTCGCTCACCGTCGCACGCGGAAGACGACCTTCCCAAACTCCAGCAGACTGGAGTTCAGATGCCGGCTTTGCGGATCACGAAATCCCCGTCCGGTGAGGTTGCCTTCAGCAGAGAGTCCAGCTTTTCGATGGTGGGCACCACCTCGCCGCGTTCATAACGCGCGTACGCGTTTCGTGATGAAGAACCCAAGTGGGCAGCGAGCTCGCGAAGAGACTTGCCGCTGGCCTCGCGGCGCCTTCGAAGTAGCAGCGCGGTCATCGCCGCTGCCTCGTTTCCGGCAATCTCGAACTCGGTCACGCCTCGAGCGAATACCGTCGCTCGAAACTCGTCCCGGTCCACCATCGTCTCCAGCCAGTCAGCGATCATCGCCAGGGCCTCTTTCCGCGTACGCCCCTGCGTCATCGCCTCCAGAAGGGGAATCTCAGCCAGCCACCACTTTCCGTCGCGGATAAGCCTGCCTTCGAATCTCATGATTCATCTCCGCAGGCACGTCGCAGGATGGCACGCGCCAGCCTCTCATTGATCTCACGATGCCCGGGCACTGCTTCCGTCAATTGACCGTCAGTCCAGACGTCATGGCGGGCACCGCTGCTAAGAAAGCGCCAGCCGCACTCTTTCGGTTGGCGCTCGAGCTCGCGTTTCTTCACACCAGCGACATCGTGTACACCGATCGGTGTACAGGTATTTCCATCGACAGGGTTATGGCGGCCGAAAAAGGACGTTCGTACGTTTGCCTGGATTCCGATTTAGCCTAAACACTTCACTAATCGGTGCCGTAGGGCACTTCCCGTCGCTCGAACGCTACACACGCCAGCGCCAGAGTCACGGTAACGGTGATGCCGACTCGCGCCAGCCAGGGCCATGTCAACTGCTCCGGCGCGGAGGCGAAGAGGACCTCGTCGACGGTGGCCAGGGTGCGCTCGATGCCCGGGTGGTTTTCGAGAAACGCGCCGATCCCCGTGGCCCGCATACGAAACGTTCCAAGGATGGCTTGCGTGGTGCCGAGCGCAGCCTCGGTGCCGAGATAGATCGCTGCGTTCCAGTACGCACGCGTCACGCTCCCGAGAAGCGTCAGCACGGCGATGGTCAGCAATGCCGTCGCCAGCGTTCCGCCGAATATCGTGGCCAGACGCGACCAGGGGAACGGACGTCCGCCGCGCGCCAGACGGCCGGCCACTTCCGCCGCAAGCCCGACGACCGCGGCCAGCGCCACACTGGCAAAGACTCCCGCCACGCGGGAGAGCAGATACGCGGAGCGACGGATCGGTTTCGAGACGATGAGCTGCAGCGCGCCCGTGGAGAACTCCGGCCCGATGATCGCCGATCCCGTGATCAGCGCCATCAGTCCTACAAGCGAGGGCCACATCGATCCGGGACGAGCGAAGCCCGAGGCGAAGAGAGCGATGAATCCGATGAGGATCAGCGCGGCAATGTAGCCGGCACTGGTCACGTGCCTGCGCACTGTCTCGGCGAAGACGGTGAGGCTCAGGCCTGCCCCCGGAAGATGCTCTCCAGGTCGGTCATGTGCGGGCGGATTTCGACGACGTCGGCGCCGCTGGTGACGAGGCGGCGCACGAGGGAAGCAATCTCCGCTTCGTCGCGCCCGGCGATCACCACGACGTCATTCTCCGCCGCGCTGCCGGCAATTTCCTTCACGCCCTCGGGCTGGTAGGAGCCGGGCAGCAGGCGGACGGCCATGAGCATGCGGTCGGCGTGGCGCAGCGTTTCGGCGCGGGCCACGACGCCGCCGCGCAGGAAGAGCACGCGGTCGCACACTTTCACCACTTCGGAAAGTTGATGGGAGTTCAAAAGGACCATGGCCCCGCGTTGTTTCTGCTCGGCAATGAGATCGCGCACGAGCAGGACGCCGTTCGGATCGAGTCCCGAGGTTGGTTCATCGAGGAAGAGGAAGTCCGGCTCGTGAATGAGCGCCTGGCAGATGGCCGCACGCTGCAGCATTCCGCGCGAATATTGCGACATGGGACGATCGGCAGCCTCGGCGAGCTCCAGTCGCTCGAGCAGGTCCGTGGCGCGCTGGTCGACTGTGGCCCGCGGAACGCCGGCCAGACGGGCCATGTAGCGCACGAACTGCCATCCGGTGACGCGCCGCCCGAGGCTCAGCCGCTCGGGGACGAATCCGGTACGGGCGCGGATGCCGAGGTCGTCGCAGGAGCGGCCGTCGAAGGCAATCTCCCCGCCATCCAGGTGCAGAAATCCGAGGAGGCAGGACATGAGCGTGGTCTTGCCCGCGCCGTTGGGACCGATCAGGCCGAGCACCTCACCGGGATGAATGTCGAGATCGACGCCAGCCAGAACCGCGCGGCCGCCGAACGCTTTGCGCACGCCCCGCGCCAGAATCCGTCGATCAGTCATCGTCCGCGGAGCACCGGACGGTGATTATAACGCGCGTGAAACGACTCACTGGCTCACATCGAGGAAGCGCATTCAGAGCTGATGGCTTCTGATTCCTATCGCCTCCCTCACCCTTGCTCGCTCCCCTCGTCCCGCTGCGCGGGGTGCAGGCGAGCAGGCGACCGGCTGAAGTGCCAGTCCTGGATCGGCCCGGAAGCGCGTTCAAAGGAGGTCCACCTCAAGGCTCTACGATCTTGTGCCGGAGCGCATAGCCGACGACCTCGGCCCGGTTGTGCAGGCGGAGCTTGTCCAGAATATTGCGCACGTGAAATTTGATCGTGTTCTCGCTCACGTTGAGCCGTTTGGCCAGCCGCCGGTTTGACGTAGTGCCTTCGACCATGAGCTCGAGCACCTCCCGCTCCCGACCCGTAAGGCTGTGCGGATCTTCTACCGGGAGAGGTGCCGCCTTTTCGGCGGGCCTGGCAAATTCCTGCAGGAGCTTGCGAGCGAGGGCCGGTGTCAGAGCCGGCTCACCCTGCTGAACGCGTTCGAGCAACGAAAAGAAATCCTCCGCTTCCAGGTTTTTTAGAAGGTAACCCTGAGCCCCAGCCTTGATTGCCTCGAAGAGCCTGGCGTCGTCCTCCGAGGCTGTGAGGATGACGATCCTGGTTCCCTTGACCTCCGCTGTCAGAGTTCGTGTGGCGCTGATGCCGTCCAGCTCCGGCATGGAGACGTCCATGAGGACGAGATCGGGAGCGAGGCTTTTCGCGAGCTCAATGGCCTCGACGCCATTCCGGGCCTCGCCGACGACCTCGTGTCCGGCCACCTGCAGCAAGCTTCTCAGACCATCGCGAAACAGCGCATGGTCGTCGGCAATCAAGATTCGCACTGCGGGAGTTTACTCTGTCGGTACGGGCACTTCGAGCCGGATGATGGTTCCTCGGCCTGCAGCGCTTTCGATGTCCAGTCTGCCGCCGATGCTCTCGGCCCGCTCGCGCATCGTCGGCAGGCCGAATTTCGGGAACTGGCCCGGGATGCGTAGTGCAGGGTTGAACCCGAGCCCATCATCGGCCACCGTCAATACGAGCTGGCCAGTGCGATGGTGAATGGCCAGTTCCACGCTTGCCGCCTCCGCATGTTTGCGGACGTTGGCGAGCGATTCCTGAACGATGCGGATGAGCTGGAGCTCGATTCCCGCGGGAAGGGCCAGATCATCGTCGATGCTCAGGTGCGTGCTGACGCCGGTCTGTTCTTCCCAGCGATCGACGTACTCGCCAAGCACGTCCGCGAAGGCGCGGGCTGGATGGGGAAGCGTGCGCAGATCGACGATCGCTTCACGCACGTCGGAGTACGCTTCCCGCGCCGCGCTGGCCAGCTCGCGCAATTGCCCGGCGGCTTCGTCGCTCCTGCCTCGGCGCAGATACTCGTTCGCGGCCTGAACTTTCGTATTCACGTAGCCGAGGACCTGGGCGATGCCGTCGTGCATCTCGTGCGCGATGTGCAGGCGTTCCTGCGCTACGGCGAGATCGCCGACCTGCTGATGGAGGTACGCGTTGTCGATGGCAAGCGCCGCCTGGACAGCGAACCGTTCCAGAGTCTCCTCCTCGTCGGACGTAAAGGTCTGCCTTCCCTCCTTCTCGGCGAGATAGAGATTGCCGAGGAAGGGACTCTTGCACGTGACAGGTACAGCCAGCAGCGATTTCATCATCGGATGATGCGCCGGAAATCCGACGGATCGAGGGTGCCTGGCGATGTCTTCGAGGCGAAGTCGCTGTCCCTCACGCAGCACGACACCCAGGACGCCGTGACCGACCGGTGGCGGACCGATGGCCTCGCGCTGCTCGGGCGTGATCCCCGAAGTGACGAAGGAACGAACGGCGCCGTCATCGCCGACGACGGACAGCGCACCGTATTTCGCCCCGACGAGATGCCGGGCCTGATCGACCACTTTCTTCAGGACGATTTCGAGGGACAGCTCGGATACCACGTCGAGTCCCGCTTCATGCAACGCCAGCAGCTCACGATTCTGCCGCTTGAGCCGGTCGCGCATCGTTCCTGTCACCCCGAGCATCACGGCACCGTAGACGGCGAGTGCCACGAAGACGATCCCTTCTAGAACGAATCGCGTCCTTCCGGCAATGCCGCCCGGGAGCCACTGGAGTGCCAGCTCCAGGATGACGACAGCCGCAAACGGTGCCGCCGCCGCGACCGCTCGGATCTTCCTCAGTTCCACGGTGAGCCTCGCATTCGCCTGCGCTGATTGTGCACCAGGCGGGTTTGCGTGACACAGTTCGAATGCGAGAAGGGCCGGTGTGCTCATGGCCTTTGACTCTGGCCCATGGTGCCCGGCTGCAGACGTAGCCGCGCCGACCCGCCGGGTAGTTGATCGACGCCTGCGGATGGGGACCGTCCCTGCCTGGTGGCGTGTATTGGACAAATTGGACCACCTGACTTGGTCTCCACGCTGTGAGCGTTGTTGCGCCTCCTCAGCATAGGAGCCGCTATGCCTGCGTCGGCGCGCCTGGCTCACGTCGCCGATTCCTGCGTCATCCGGTACCAATTCACCCAATACACGCCACTAGTGAGGTGGGGTCGGACGGCGCACCAGGGGTCACTTTCACCCCAGCAGAACAGAATGGCGCAACAACGATCAGTAGGCGACGGCTCGCTGGTGCAAGGGATTGGATTTTCCACCCCATGACCCTTCACCGCGCGGCAAACGTCAGGAAGAGCCTCAGTCGTGCCGTGATCTGATCGCGGATTCGACGAAACGTATTGATCCGTTGGACCTCCGTCCCGGTCGCCGCTGATGGATCGTCAAAACTCCAGTGAATGCGCTCGGTGGATCCCGGGAAGACTGGACAACTTTCGTTCGCACGGTCGCAGACCGTGATCACATAGTCGAAGTGCTGCCCGGCGAATACATCGAGGGTCTTTGATGTCTGGCCGGTAATGTCGATCCCCACCTCGCGCATCATTTCCATTGTCGTCGGATGCACGCGCGTTTGCTCGGTGCCGGCGCTCACTACGTCGAACCGGTCACTGGCCATGTGCCGCAGCAGCCCCTCGGCCATCTGGCTTCTTGCGGAGTTATGCGTGCAGAGAAAGAGGACGCGTTTCTTCACCTCAGTGTCCTTCATGGCCTGCGCCGTTGGTGGCTGCAGCGAGCGCGCAGCAGCGGATTTCGATGAGCGTCGAGCGTTCCGTCGGGAAAAATCGGTGTTGGAGCCAGAGCGACACGCTGACGAGACCAATGAGCGCTGGGACCTCGACGAGCGGGCCGATCACTGCCGCGAACGCTGCGCCATGGGCGATGCCGAAGGTGGCGACGGCGACGGCAATGGCAAGCTCGAAGTTGTTCGAAGCCGCCGTGAAGGAGAGCGTCGCCGTCTGCGCGTAGGTCGCACCAACCTTCCTGCTCATCCAGAAGCTCAGGAGAAACATCACCACGAAGTAGATGAGGAGCGGGATCGCAATACGCAGAACGTCGAGCGGTAGCTTCACAATGGCGCCGCCCTTGAGGCTGAACATCATTACGATCGTGAAGAGCAACGCGATAAGCGTGATCGGGCTGATCCGCGGAACGAAAGCCCGGTGGTACCACTCCAGACCCTTCGCCTTACCGAGAATGAATCGCGTCAGGAAACCTGCAGCGAATGGTACCCCGAGGTAGAGCGCCACGCTCTTCGCAATCTGCCCGATCGTGATGTGCACCACCGCACCTTGCAGTCCGAGCAGGGCCGGAAGCACGGTGATGAAGAACCAGGCGTAGACACTGAAGAACAGCACCTGAAAGATAGAGTTGAATGCGACCAGGCCTGCGCAGTACTCGCTGCTCCCTCGGGCTAGGTCGTTCCAGACGATGACCATGGCGATGCAGCGTGCCAGACCAATGAGAATGAGGCCGATCATGTACTCCGGGCGGTCGCGCAGAAAGATGACCGCGAGCGCGAACATCAGGAGCGGTCCGAGCACCCAGTTCTGCAGCAGTGAAAGGGCCAGCACCTTCTTGTTCTCGAACACGATGGGCAGTTCTTCGTAACGCACCTTCGCCAGTGGCGGGTACATCATGAAGATCAGGCCCACCGCGAGCGGGACGCTGATTGTGCCGATGTTCCAGGCGTTGATGGCCACGTTGAACTGCGGCACGGCGTAGCCGAGTAGCACGCCCACGGCCATGGCCAGGAAGATCCAGACCGTCAGATATCGGTCGAGGAACGAGAGTCGGTTCGTGGCCATGTTTTGCCCGGGGAACCGCGGCTGCGCTCCAGAACTCGAGCTCACAGTCCCTTACGAGCGCGTACGAAAGCACTCATGAACCTGCCCTCAACGGCTGCAGCGATAGCGTCGACGTCGAGCCCGGAGCTTGCAATAAAGCCAGTGATGAACTCCCGCGCATCCTCAATCTTGTAGACGCGCGTAGGGACCATCTCAATGTCGATGAAACCGGCCGCCTCGAGTTTCGTCCGGTACTCCGACTCCTCCAGCGCGCCGGCTACGCAGCCAATCCAGAGCTCAACGCTCCGGCGGATGGCATCCGGGACATGGCCGCGCACGACGACGTCCGAGACGGCGAACCGGCCACCGGGTTTCAGAACGCGAAACGCTTCGCGGAGTACCAGGTCTTTGTCGGCAGCAAGGTTGATTACACAGTTCGAGATGATGACATCCACCGAATTGGCAGGGAGCGGTATGGCTTCCAGTTCGCCTTTCAGAAACTCCACATTCGTCGCTCCCGCCTCCGCTGCATTGCGCCGTGCCAGTTTCAGCATGTCGTCGGTCATGTCGATCCCGTAGGCCTTCCCGGTTGGGCCAACACGCCGCGCGGACAGGAGCACGTCGATGCCGCCGCCCGATCCCAGATCGAGCACCACGTCGCCCGCGTTCAGCGTGGCCAGGGCCGTTGGATTCCCGCAGCCCAGCGAAGCACGCACCGCGGACTCCGGGAGATGCTTGCGCTCGCTCGCGTCGTACAGATTCGAGGTAATGGGATCGCAGCACGACCCTGAGTCGCAGCAAGTCTTAGCCGTCCCCGCACTCACCCGGCGTGCTGCCTCTCCGTACTTTTCACGAACAACATCCTTGATCGTAGATTCAGACACTGGGTCTCCTTCACGGATGGTTTTCTTCACATTCGTTCTTGCGAATATGGATCAAGATAGGTTCGCCATTCATATTTGTCAATACGCATATGAATCGCTAGAATGTATGCCATGCAAGACTCAGCCTCCATCCTCGAAGAACTGTTTCAAGCTCTCGGCGACCGAACCCGGCTCCGCCTTCTCAATCTGATGGTGCACGGCGAAGTCTGCGTCTGTTTCTTCGTTGAGGTGCTGAAGGAACCACAACCGAAGATCTCCCGGCACCTGGCCTACCTGCGACGGAGGGGGCTTGTCGCTCCCAGAAAGGATGCGAAGTGGGTGCACTACCGGATCACGCCGCCGGCGAACGAAACCGCCAGGCGCATCTTCCAAACGACGATCGCAGCGCTTTCGGACGATCGAGCCATGCAGAACGACCGGCTGCGTCTGCAGCGGGCCTGCTGTTCACCGCGAGTACCTGAACAACTTCAACGCGCGCCCCGCCCCAGCGTGACAGGAGTCTAGTGGCGTGTATTGGACAAATTGGTACCACCTGACTTGGTCTCGACGCCGTGAGCGTTGTTGCGCCTCCTCAGCATAGGAGCCGCTATGCCTGCGTCGGCGCGCCTAGCTCACGTCGCCGATTCCTGCGTCATCTGGTACCCATTCACCCAATACACGCCACTAGTCGGCAGACGGTCGCGATCATTGCGGCATTGCATTCGAGAAAATTGTGCACGGCTCTGGCTCGTCATTGCCTGGCGCTCCGAGCGTACAAGAGATTGTTTAAACCGATTTGAGCCTGCGGCCACTCTGGCGGCGTAACTCGTCGTATGCGGCGGTCACCTCCCCGCTGAGAAAGTGAAGGACTTCGAGCCAGGTCGCCGGCCTCTCTTCCAGCGCGCGCAGCAGGTCCGCACGATCGACGAAGCCGATCTCGCAGGCAGCCGTGGCAGTCGCTGAGCATTCGTGCCTGTTCCCGGTGGCGATGGCACTGAGGCCGAGAATTTCTCCAGGACCGGCAACGCGCTGCGGACTGCTCCGTTCGTGCATCGCGTAGCTCAGACCAACAGTGCCGTCCTTCACGAAGAAGACGCCGACCGGTATCTCGCCTTCTCGGAAAATCGAGGCTCCTGCTTCGTACTGCCGAATGACCTTCAGGGACTGCAGCAGTGCATCCATCGATTGGCTGTACATGCCACCACAGTAGAGAAGCATGCAGGGCATTGCCTGTGATCCTCGCTACACTCCCCTGTGTCTTAGAACGTCACCATGGCCTGCAACTCGGCGATGTGTGGTACCAAGAACGATGAGCCCTTTACCTCGAGAATCTTCCGGCGCCGGAAGTCGCTGAGCAGACGCGTGACTGTCTCGCGCGTGGTGCCGATCATCTGGGCGATCTCCTCATGGGTGAGGAGCACCCGCAGGCGCGTGCCCTGCGGAGTCTCTTCGCCGGTCCTGCACCAGTCGAGCAGCAGTCTGGCCAGTTTCTCCGAGGTCGTCTGAGCAAGGCCGAGAGAGCGGATCCCGCGTTGCGCGCTCTGGTACTTGGAACTGAGTTGCTGGGCGGTGTGCATGCAGGCCTCGGGGCTCGTGGCCAAAAAGCGGAGGAAATCGTCGCGCTTGATGAAGTTGATCTGCGAGGGCTCGACCGTCTCAGCAGAGACTTCGTAGGCGTCTCCCAGCAGACTGGCACTGGCGCCGAGAAGCTCGCCGGGCTCGGCGATCTTTACGATGAGCGTCTTGCCGTCCGAGGACGATGTGGTGAGTTTTGCCCGCCCGCTGCAGAGGATGAAGACGCCGCGCGGTTGCTCGCCTTCGACGAAGAGCAGGGATCCTTTCGGGTACACGCTCGTGAACTTCAGTTGATCGAGCGTTGCCATCGGCTCCTCCGAAAAGTGGCAGAACTGCCCCTCGCGGTGCAGTACGCAGCGTGTGCAATGATCCTGGAGCTGAATGTTGTAGGGACTGGGCATGGCGGCGGCCTCCTGCGTTGCATCATCAAAATCGCACCTTTTTCTCCGTTCCGCCCCACCCCACGGGGTGGGCGCCCGCACACGAATGGGTGATGCCGGACACAATCCCGTGTGCGCGGCGGCGACCGCTGCGCCGCATAGGGTTGCGCGCCCGTCGGCAAGGCCGTCCATATCGAGGATCGGCTTGTCTCTGCTCGTCGGGACCTGGCCCGAACGTCGACGCGGTCGTCGCCGAGAACGGCGCAGACGCGCGTCAGCTTGATCACGTGGCCGTGTGACCTTCGACACGTGAGCCGGTGGGACTGGACACTGAGGACCTCACCGCAAGCGTGTCTCATGAGGGCGGAGGATTGGTTTCATGATCCCGAACGTCCCCAGACTCGTCACGATCGAGCTCACGGCCACCCCCAGGTCTTTGGAACCAATTGCGGACGAGCCGCTCTGTACGGACGAGCTGTTGTCGCTCGTCGACGAACTGGCCGACGCCGGAGTTACTGCCGTGCGATTCGTCACGGACGAACGGGGAGCGAACGACAGAGGCCTTCGGGCCATCGAACATGCCCGGCGCCGGCGGCTCATGCCGATCGTCGCTTTGACCGGAAGCGTGGAGGACCCGCTGGTCGGCACGATCGCGGAGGCAGGGGCCGTCGTCATCGCCGTGCCGTTGCACAGCCACGAGGCCGCGACGCATGACGCAATCGAGTGTGCGTTTGGCGGATGGAGTCGAAGTGTCCGGATGGCCGGAATCGTCCGCGACCACAAGTGCGCGCTGGAGATCGATACGCGTGTGACCCCGGTGAATGCGCCGCCCTTTCTGCCGCTCATGGAGACCGTCATCGCCCTTCAGGCTGCGCAGTGGCGACTGACCTTCGATGTCCTTGCCGCGAGCGGGACGTTCGCCACGGCTGCAACGACCGGCATTCTGCACGCCGCGGCCGAAAACCGCGTCCCCATCATCGTGCACCGCCTTCCGCAACTGCGAACAGGCCTGGCCAGTGTTCTCAGCGGGTTTCATCCGTCCGCGCTTCGCAGCCTGACGGTGATCGACGCCGGTGACGAGATGTGGATCTCCTCCTCCGGCCATGTCTCCTTCGGCACGCCCGCAGGCGGCCGCGTGGGAAATATCCGTCGCCAGGCCATCGAAGCGTTCGATCGCCCACATCCGAAAGCGGTGCCCGTGGTCGAACTCGGCGCTCAACTCGCCGTGGCCTGAAGCCTCCGCGGCAGGGACGAAACGAGCACAGCTCCCGTCGCGTTCCCTCCTTCACATGACCGGATCTGCAGTCATCACATCCTGGACTTTCATGGCACCCTCCGTCCGTCGCTTTGTCACTCGACCGCGGGATCGAGGATCTCCCGGCTTCGCATCATGTTTGCCGCCTCTTTCACCGTGTCATCGGGTGAGAGGGGAGGGACCGTCCGGAACACCTCGGTCACGCGTCGTGTAGCGCGATCCACTTCGGGGATTGCGCGCAGGTCGTGATCGGAAATGACACCTGCCACTTTCTTCCTGGAGATGACGATGAGTGTGCCGCGGCCGAGCGCCAGCGCGTCCTCATTGTGGAGGCCGTGAAGTGGCGCGTGATGAGAGCACTGTGACGTTCGCCACACAGGTCGGTGTCGTATGCCGCTGCCCTCGCACCGTGTCCGCCGCAGAATGTAGTGAGAGGTGCTCATGACCGTCACTCCGACCATCAAAATGAAGTCATTTCGCTACCACACGAGCGTAGGCCGCGTCGAAGGGCGCTCCGGGGAGCTGCACGCCGAGGGAAAGCCCACGCTACGCGTCTCCAGTCCGCCGGAGTTCGGAGGAGATGCGGGCGTCTGGACGCCGGAAGACCTGTTCGTTGCCGCAGTGGAGGTCTGCCTGATGTTGACGTTTGCCGGCATCGCCGCGAAGCGCGGCCTCAATTTCGCGGCATACGAAAGCCATGCAGACGGGGTCCTGGAGTGGCAGCAGGGCTCGTATCGCTTTACGCGCGTGATCGTCTCACCGACGATCCGGTTCTTCGACGAGAGTTCCCTCGCCGCTGGCCGCGAGATCCTCAGGCGGGCCCATGACACCTGCCTGGTCGCGAGGTCCCTCAATTGCGAGGTCGTCGTGGAGCCATCGCTCGTAGTGGACTGATGATGCGTCCCCTGAACGAGGCGCTGCGCCAGCACGTCCGCCGCACGATGGCGGCTCTGATGTGATCGCCCTCTTGCTGCTCGTCCGCCTCATCGACGGCCTAGGTTCATGTTCGCGCTCTGATCGGCGGTGAACGACTTGCGGTCGCGCTCCACGAAGCCCGCGCCTGGTCGCATGATGGAGATTTGAGCGTCGCGCAGGTTCCGCCGATGACGGCGTACATCTAGAATGCCTGCGTGTTCATTCCTAAGTCACTGGTCTGCCTGCGCGAGGGCTACAGCAGAGAGTCGCTGACTCGCGATCTCATCGCCGGCGTGGTGCACGGGCCGTAATCATAACGTGCGTGAAAACGGTTGCGCGGCAGGCAACAGGCGCCGCCTGCTTTCCCCTCTCCCGGCGGGAGAGGGGCAGGGGTGAGGGTCCCTGACGAAAACTTCGCATTTCGTGATCGATCGACGGAGACCCTCATCCGGCCCTTCGGGCCACCTTCTCCCGCCGGGAGAAGGGAGAGCGCACCTCGCCCAATCTGCCCCTCTCCCGGCGGGAGAGGGGCAGGGGTGAGGGTCCCTGATGCAAACCTCACATCGGTAATTTTCATCGAAAATCAATAATGGACTTGACGATATTCAATAACAGACTTATCGTTATTCGATAAATCAGGAGGAATGACCTCATGTCTGACACCACCTCACCGTCCGCCGCCCTCCCCATCGCTCACGCTGTGCTTCGCATTCTCATCGTGATGAACTGGCTGGGCGGCGTGGCCATCGCCGTTCTGCTGGTGGCCATGCCCACCAGTCAATGGATCCGGAGCGCGTTCCACATTCCTCCTTCGCCTGATGCGGACCGTCTGATACTGGCCCTGCAGGCCATCGCCGTGGTTGGCCTGGTGGCCATCCCGCTGAACTACATCATCCTCAAGCGGCTGCTGGCGATCGTGGAGACAGTCCGCGCGGGCGACCCGTTCATCGCCGCGAATGCCTCTCGTCTGCAGGCCATCGCCTGGGCGTTGCTGGCGCTGCAGATTCTCAGCCTCATCGTCGGCGCCATTGCTACGGCCGTGTCGACGCCGGCGCATCCGCTGCACATGAACGCCGGCTTTTCGATCAACGGGTGGCTCACCGTCCTGCTCACGTTCCTCCTGGCCCGCGTCTTCGCCGAGGGCGCGCACATGCGCGACGACCTCGAAGGGACGGTGTGACATTGGCCATCACCGTCAAGCTCGACGACCTCCTGCACGATCGGCGGATGACGTTGACCGAACTCGCCGACCGGGTAGGAATGACGCTGGCAAACCTCTCGATCCTGAAAACGGGCAAAGCACGCGCCATCCGCTTCTCCACCCTCGATGCGATCTGCCAGGCCCTCGGCTGCCAGCCCGGCGACATTCTTAAATGGGAGCGGCAGGAAGAACGCGAGTGGCCGGCTGAGTCGTGACGGAGTGCAAGCGGATTGCGATCGGCCCGGCACAGAACTCGCGCTGACGTGTGGATCTGCAATCGAGCGCGCGGCGAACGCCGTCGCGGTCGAGGATGTCCCCGACCGCGACGTCGACGCTTGCAGCTCACGGTTTATCCTCGAGGCCCGGTGCGTTCCGCACGCTCAGGCGTACAGGAACAAGCTGGCCGCCAGTGTATCCCGTGGCCCGTGACGAGAATACCCATCAGGCGGTGGCGACGCCCCAGCGGCGCTGGATGGCGCGGATCGTCACGATCTGATAGAGCGCGGCGAAACCGACCAGACCGAAAACGACTCGGGCCAGCGGGCTGCCGGCTCCGAAGATGGCGGCGACGAGGTCGAAGTTGAAGAATCCCACGAGGCCCCAGTTCAGACCTCCTACGACGAGCAGGACGGCGGCGACGATATCAAATGTACGCATGGCTCAGTTCTCCTTTGGCAGCATGACGCTGTCGATTACGTGAATGATTCCGTTGGACGTCTTGATGTCGGTTTGAATCACGTTGGCTCCGGCGACTTTCACGCCGCTCCTGCCGGCGTCGATCGACACGCTCTGGCCGTTGAGCGTCTTCGCGCTGGTCATCTTCACGACCTTCGCCGAGGGGTACGACCCGGCGACGACGTGATAGGTGAGGATGCGCTGCAGCTTCGCTTTGTTCTCAGGCTTGAGCAGCATCTCCACCGTGCCGGCGGGAAGCTTGGCGAATGCCGCGTCGGTCGGGGCGAAGACCGTAAACGGTCCGGGGCCCTTGAGCGTGCCGACGAGATCCGCCGCCTGAAGTGCTGCGGCGAGCGTCTTGAACGAGCCGGCGGCGACAGCAGTGTCGACGATGTCCGCGGGCCTGGGGCCGTGGTCGCCGGCGATTGCCGACGCGGCGAGGGTGAGGGTGAGAGCAGCTGTAATTAAGGTACGCATAGGTTTCATTTCTCCTTTGTGTCTTCTGACATAATTGAATATAGTGACATTTACTTTGAATGTCATGACACAAAAGAAGATCGTTTTCAGCCCATGACACGCCGGGCCGCTTTCTTCTCACAGGAGGAAAACCATGTTGTCCACGACGCTTGAAGAGGGGCTTCGGAACTACGAGATCGGGGAAAAAGTGAAGGCTCTGCGTCTTCGCAAGAAGATGGCGCTCGTCGAGCTGGGGAAGCACACCGGGCTCTCGGCGGCGTTACTCTCGAAGATCGAGCGGTCGAACATTTATCCGCCGCTGCCGACACTGCTGCGGATCGCTCTGGTCTTCGGCGTGGGGCTGGACTACTTCTTCCGCGATGAGACGACGCGGCCAGTGATCGCAGTGATGAGGAAGAAGGACCGCATCAGATTCCCCGGTCAGGAGGAAGGACCGGTCTCCTGGTTCTTCGAGAGCCTCGACTTCAACGCGCACGAACGGAAGTTCGACGTCTACCTGGCGCACTTCCAGGCGCTCTCCGCGGAAGAGGCGCCATCCCATGCGCACGAGGGGTTTGAGTTCCTCTACCTGCTCAGCGGGAAGCTCTCGCTCACCGTGGGGCGCCACGAGCACCAGCTGGGCGAGGGAGATGCGATGTACTTCGATGCCAGCGTGCAGCATTCGTATCGGCAGATCGGCAAAAGCGCCTGCACCGCGGTGACTGTGACGTCCAGGTGAGCAGAGAGGTGGCGGGCAGCTTCTCCTCGAGCACGGTGACGAGCGAAGTTCCGCTGGCCCGCCATTGCGTGGGGGTGGATGGACTCTGTACCGGAACAACGAAAACCCGCTTTCGAAGTGACGCCAGTGTTCCGTTCCTTCACGCAGGAGGCGATCCGGAAGCCTATGTGGCGGTGACTACGGCTCGCTCATGCCTGAGCAATCGACAGAGACCCTCATCCGGCCCTTCGGGCCACCTTCTCCCGCCGGGAGAAGGGAGAAGAGCGCGCGGTCAGAAGTCCTCCCCTCTCCCGGCGGGAGAGGGGCAGGGGTGAGGGTCCCTGAGGCAAACCTGGCGTCCGTGATCTTTTATCGAAAAGTATCGAAAATCAATAATGAAAAGCTCTGTGTCATCGCAAGAAGATGGCGCTCGGAGAGCTTGGGAAACACACTGGCTTTTCGGCCGCATTACTCTGCGGCGGTGACTACGGCTCGCTCAAGCCGCGAAAATTTCGCGCACCGTCTCCAGCTCATCCTCCATTTCCTGCTCGGAGACGATCGATTCGAGAATCAGCGGAACGTCGTCCGGAACGTAGCGCACCACTTTGCGAAACGCGGTCCTGGAAAGAAATCCGATCCTTCGATGGTCGCCGAATGTTCCCACCTCGCCGACATGAAGCTGCCGAAGGCGGTCGCCGAACTGGTGCAGCATCTCGATGGCAACGCTCATCGTGGGATCGACCTGCCTTGCATGCCCGAGATCGAGGCAGAAGCCCGCGTCGGGCAGATCCTCGAACGACGAGCTGAGCTCGGACACGGTCCTTCCCGTGGCTTTGCGGAGATCCATGTTCTCCAGACACAGACGCGATCCGAGGGGACGCCAGATCGAGGCATCTGCGATGAGATCGGGGTGGACGACCAGGGGCCATGACCCGGGCAGTTGCGTGAGGAGCTGGACCACTTCGCGCTCACCCATCGACCTGAGGGCGCTTGGTGCGTGGAAGGAGACGTACTGAAACCGGCTGACATCGAGCGAAGCCGCGGACGAAACCAGCGGTTGCAGCTCCCCTTCGCGTAGTGCGGACAGCTCCACCGCGTTGATGCCGGAGGAGGCTCGCTGCAGATCGAGGCCGCGCCTGAAGTCGCCTTTGGCGAGCGCACCGCTGGAAAATCCGATCAGTCGCATCGATTCCCTCCCGTTATCAGAACACACCAAACCGAATCGTGAGCTCGCGGAGTACGCCGTCCGTTTTCAGGAAAAGCTCTTCGAGACCGTTCCGAAAATCATGACTGGCGTTGTGGGCCTCTTCCCAGACCTTGCTGTGGAGAGCGCCTTCGATCCGGAGCTCCTTCAGCTCCATACGTTTCCCGGGATCCAGGAGGATGCCCAGAAAGCGGTCGTAAGCCCCGAAGATTTTCCTGGCCAGGTCGTCATCGCCATAGTGCGCAAGCACCGAGGCCAGCGATTCGAGAGGAGTCATCTCGAGCCGTCGTGCGACGGACGTCGTCAGTGTCGTCGTCAGCCTGTCGCGATCACCTCGAATCGTTGCGGCGTCATCGGGGGGATCGATCTCGAAGCTGTAACAGGCGAGCAGACCGGCCACGAAGATCAGCTTACGCGAAAATCGCAGCTTGATGTTGCGGAGACCCCAGCCTTCCCGGTTTCGCTCCCACATCTTCGCGGCGTAATCGCTGGCCACGGTGCGCCAGTACCGGACGACGTCGTTCATAAGAAAATGCGGAAGAGCGTGAGACGGCGGAATGGATCGCGGCACGACGATATCGTGCGCGATATAGCGCTCCAGGATGTTGCGGATGACCCGCTCCCGCACCAGTGGCTGCGTCACCGCTCGCGATTCGATCAGAAGGAGGATGCGTCGCGTCAGATTCTCGTTGGTGTCATGCGCTCCGGCGATGTAGTGGACCAGCTCGTGGCTGAAGGCCATGACGCCGAACGTTTCGGTGCGTCCGGGCTTCTCCAGGTCCAGGCTTTCGAGATCGGCTCGGATGTCGGTGACCGCCTGGGCATGACTGGGGTCGGACGGACCATCGATGAGGAGCGTCCAATCGACATCGCTGGACTCAGTCACTTCACGGCGGCCGATCGAGCCGACTACGACGATTGAAGCATCCTCGGACGAATACTTCGACAATTTTTCCATCTTCGCGAACAGCTCGTCGGTTCGCATCCTCGCCTCTCCGATGCTCCGCCACTGGACTCCGAGACGAGAACCGTACAGTGCGATGGGGTCGAGGGAAGCTGTCACGTCCGCGATGCTACTGCAAGGAGGGCCGTCCCAGGCATGAAACGGTCCGGCGGCCGCCGAAAAGTCAAAGGCTTGCGAGCGACGAGATCCACTTGGCGTAGACACTCTCGGCAGCCACAATCGGAGTGCAGCGGTGTCGGCGACCCTAGCGATATGCGATCAACCTCCGTCTCGAGATAGGGTCACCATGTGCAACGACTCGAAGGGACGGCGTGAGGTTGGCCATCACCGTCAAGCTCGACTACCTCCTGCCCGATCGGCGGATGACGTTGACTTGAACTCGCCGATCGGGTGGGAATGACGCTAGCGGACCTGTCGATCCTAAAGACGGGCAAGGCGCGCGCGATCCGCTTCTCGACCCTCGACGCGATCTCTGGGGCGCTCTCCTGCCAGCCCGGCGACATTCTCCGGTGTGAGCGGCTGGAAGAACGCGAGCCACCGCCAACGGCATCATGACGGAGCGCAAGCGGATGATTACGGATCGGCGTGAGCCGGGCCACTGATCACGCATATTTCACACGCCATCGCGGTCACCCACGCAACCGCCACCGTGCCTGCGACAGAAGATTGCGACTCTTATGAAACTGTCTGGGGGGACGGTGAAGTTCCTTATTCTCGGAGTGTCGCGCTGCGACGGAGAGGGCCACGACAAGTAAGGGAGATGCGCGATGCAGATCAGGAGAAGTGGTTCGCAACCATCCGCGAGGCCCGGAGCAGACGTTCATAACGAAGTCGAGCAGGCCGAAATGCGCGAGCCTACCCCAGGCCTCCCTGTACCGTTTCCCGGCGCGCCTCTGGGCTTACTGCCATCGTACGGGATCATTTTCCGAAGGGTTAGCCTATCGAGCGGGACCGCCATGGGGAAGGGAAGGAAATGGATCTTGCCTCATCATTGATAGAATTCGGAGTGTTTGCATGCGAGTGTTCCCCTGATGGCCCAACCTGTTTCCGGACTCAACCCGACCATTCTGAAGTGGGCGCGCGAGCGCTCCGGCTACAGCATCGAGCAGGCGGCGAAGCTGATCGCCAAGTCGCCTCAGACTGTAATCCAGTGGGAGGGCGGGAACTCCGCGCCGACGTACGTGCAACTGGAGAAGCTCGCGTACAAGATCTACCGGCGCCCGCTGGCGCTGTTTTTCTTCCCTGAGCCACCGGAGGAGCCGGAATCGGCCGGGCGGCTGCGAGCGTGGTTGGCCGCC
>JBDTRY010000018.1:0-34988 GCA_039931435.1 Acidobacteriota bacterium
GCCGATCAGGTGCAGTCGATCTACGAGGAAATATACTACCGGGCAGAACGATCAGAAGGCGGGGCTGGAGGCGGCAGACCAGCCGCTGGCCTGTAGCATCAAAATTGCACGGGCAGGTCGGTCGCATGCGGGCAACTTCAAGGTTCAATTCTGGGGCTGATGGGTAGATAGGAGGGAAATTGAACATAGTTCCGTTTGTCTTCCCTGCCTTTCTGGCGGCTCTCATCAGCTATGCGCTGACTCCGATGGTGCGGCGGGCCGCGATTGCCACCGGAGCGATGGATCACCCCGGCAGCCGGAAGGTGCATACAGCGCCGGTTCCGCGTCTCGGCGGGCTGGCGGTCATCGCCTCGGTGGTGATCGTTGTCGGAGGGCTGTGCCTGTTTCAGCCCGTGGCCACGGATGGCTTGTTCAAGGCCACCGATTTTTATGCGGCGCTGGCGCTGGGAGCGGCACCGATTCTGTTCGTTTCGTTCTGGGACGACTTTCACTCCGTGGCCCCTGTTCCCAAACTCCTCTGCCACATCCTTGGCGCATCAATCGCCATAGGAATGGGAATCCACCTACCGGAAACCGTGCAGCTCTTCGGCAACGTCATTCACCTCGGCTATTTCTCCATCCCCATCTCTCTCGTATGGCTCGTCGGAGTGACCAACGCCTTCAATCTCGTCGATGGACTCGACGGCCTCTCGGCCGGTCTGGCCCTGATCTCCGCAATCAGTCTGGGCTGCGTTTCGGCATTGGTCGGCCTGTATCCGATGGCCGCCGCTTCGCTCGTGCTCGCCGGCGCCCTGGTCGGCTTTCTACCCTCGAACATTTACCCGGCAAAAGTTTTTCTCGGTGACAGCGGCGCCACGTTTCTGGGATTCTGTCTGGCTTCACTGGCCTTGAAGGGCGGCTCGGCAATGACCGCGGGGATGGCCGTTCTCGTACCCATGGTGGTCATGGGAGTTCCCGTGGCCGAAACCATGATCTCGCTGGCCCGGCGCATGTTGCGGAACGCTGACCACCTCACCGGCAACGGAGTCTTTCAGGCTGATCGCCAGCATTTTCATCATCGTCTGCTCGATCTCGGCCTCGATCATCGCCGGGCCGTCCTTACGCTTTACGGGGTGGGTATTGCCTTCGCCTTCTGCGGACTAGCTTCGCTTTTCATGAAGAGTCAGTCCGCGGCCGTCCTTCTGCTCTCGTTGATTTTCGCTTCGTTCATCGGGCTGAACCGCCTCGGCTATGACGAGTTCGCCATGATTCGGCGAGGCGTCGTCCGGCGCATGTACAGCGCTCCAGTTCTGAAAGCGGCGCTCTTCTCAGTTCTACTGGACGTGGTGATGATCGTTACGTCGATCTACCTGGCCATCGGCCTGAAGTTCGACAACTGGAGCCTGTCCGACATGAGTCCTCTGGCGGCCATGCTCGTCCTCTTTTTCACGCCCGTCACTCTCGCCACCTTCTACATGGCCCGGCTCTACCGGGGCTCGTGGCGGCAGGCGACGCTCGAGGATCTCATGCGATCCAGCATCGCTGTGTTCGCCGCTACCGCGATCGGGTACGTGCTGGCAGTGGTCTTCATGCACGAGGCTCCCGGCTTCTCCTTCCTCGCCATCTACTCGCTGATTCTCATGGCCATGGTCAATTCGTCGCGCGCCTCGTATCGCATCCTCAGTCACTGGACCTCACGCGCTTCGTCGGATGGAGAGCGCGTGATCATCTATGGTGCGGGCCGGGAGGGCAGCGTCGCTCTGCGGGAGGTTCTCTCGAACCAGCGCCTCGGTTTGTCGCCCGTGGGATTCATCGACGACGATCCCGACAAGAGTGGCATGTACGTGAACGGTTATCCGGTGGTCGGTGCAGGGCACGATCTGGAAAAGCTCCTGGAGCGGCAAGCCATTCGTGGTGTGCTCGTTTCCACACGGAAGATCACTCCGGAGCGGCTGGGCACCGCCGCTTTGATCTGCGAATCACGTGCGGTCTGGATGAGAGAGTTCCTCATTGAAATGCAGACTCTGACGATTCCATACGCTCCGTTCGACCCCTTCGAGCGCCCCAGACCTGTCTCGGCGCAGCACGAAGGTGCAGAGGGATACGGGTGGGATGTAGAGCAGCCTGAAAGCGAAGAGCCAGGGATTCCCGAAGTGACTCGTCTGGGCCGCTGATCTCTCGCGTCTCGGCTCTTTGCTTGGCACACCACAGCACGTGGCATCGAAGCCGGAGGCGAGGGATTTCCGATGGGGCCTGGGACAACCGCGTTGTACGCGCGGGAGATCCCTCCGCTTCGCTCGTCGGGATGACACGTTCTCCGCCTCTCGTCTCTCACTTCTCAACCTCACTTCTCGCCTCTCGCCTCTCGTCTCTGGCTCTGCCTCATTGGATAAATCTCGAGGCCTCCCCATTCGGCAAGCGATGGCCGCAGCGGATCGTCGTACACTGCCTGCGTCGCGAATGAGCACCCCGATCCTCGAAGACATTCTTTCGGTCGATGTGGAAGACTGGTTCCACATCCTGGATGTCGATTCCGTCCCTCCGGTAGAGCAGTGGTCTGCGCTTCCCGGCCGCGTCGAGCAGAACTTCCGGCGCATGCTCGAACTGTTCGCCACCGCTGATGTTCGCGTCACCTGCTTCTTTCTGGGCTGGGTGGCGAAGCAATATCCAGATCTTGTCCGTGAGGCCAGCGCGGCGGGTCACGAGATCGCCTCCCACGGCTTTTTTCACCGGCTCGTCTACCAGCAGTCGGCCACCGAATTCAGACAGGATGTGGTCGATTCCAAACGTCTTCTCGAGGACCTCACGGGCAAAGTTGTACTCGGCTTCCGCGCCCCTGGATTCTCCTTCGTGCCCTCCACTCCCTGGGTCTTCGAGGAACTGACCGGTGCAGGCTACGTCTACGACTCATCGATCTTCCCCGCCGCACGGGGGCATGGTGGCAATGCTCAGGCTCGCCCCGAGCCCCATCGCATTTCAACGCCGTCCGGGCCCCTCCTCGAATTTCCCATCTCCGTCGTGGAGGTGGCCGGAATACGCCTTTGTCTCTTCGGCGGAGGATATTTCAGAATTTCTCCGTACGCCCTGATCGAACGCGCCGGGGCGAATGTCCGCCGGAAGAATCGGCCGGTGATCTACTACATTCACCCGCGAGAGATTGATCCGCAACACCCACGGCTGCCGATGCCTGCTCTTCGCCGTTTCAAATCGTACGTGAATCTCGCCTCCACCTGGCGCAAGTTGCAGCGCACCGTGAGCGAGGGTCGCGTCACCAGCTTCCGCGACTGGATGGAGCGCCACCATGCCTCCGTCGCCTGATGGCGCAGCGAGCGGTGGGGAGTGGATCTCCCGTCCATACGCACCAGCTGACGAACAGGGAATCCTCGACTTGTGCAGCCGCGTGTTCGGCAGCGAGATGCCCCCGGACCTCTGGCGCTGGCAGTTCCCCGATAATCCCTTCGCCACGGCCGTGGTTCAGGTGGCCGAGGATTCCGGCGGCAGAATCATCGGACACTACAGTCAGGTTCCGGTCCCTCTGTGGCGGGACGGAGAGTCGCAACTCGGTTCGTATTCGATCCTGAGCATGATCGACCCCGGCCATCAGCGGAAAGGAATTCTGAAGCGCCTGGCCGCCGATGCTGAAAGCCGCCTCGTGGAACAGGGCATCCTCACCGGAGCGACATTTCTCAACGAGAATTCCTATCCCGTGTATACCGGCCAGTTAGAGTGGACCGAGGTGTACAAACGGCTGCCGGTGGTCTTTCTCGTCTTCGATGTCGGAGCGGTGGCCTCTCGGTATACAGGGTCCGTGCTGGGCCGGGTTGTCGGATTCCTCGGGAAACCGATCCGCTCTGTCGTTTTCCGGCAGCAAAGGGCGGTCCCGGATTCACTGCTTGAAATTCGAAAGGCTGCCCGAATCGATCCGCGGGTCGACGCGCTCTGGTCGGAACTTCGCACGGGCTTCCGTTACGCCACGGATCGGACATCGTTGTATCTGGCGTGGCGCATCGATCAGAATCCCCGGCAGTATCAGATCTACATTGCCGAGAACGGGAATGAGCTCGTGGGCCTGGCCGTGACGCGCATCGACCAGAAGTTCGGCCAGCGTATCGCTTACCTCGTGGAGTTTCTCATCAGTCCGGGACGGCTGGACGCCGCGCAGGCCCTTCTCCAATCGGCGCTGGGCGATCTGCGCAAAGAAGGTTGCGGAATGATCACCGCCCTCGCGCCTGAACCCGGAGGGCAGCGAGAGCTCCTGCGGCACTGCGGGTTTCGGGACCTTCCCCCTTTTCTGGCGCCGCACGCAATCCATTTCTGTGTGAAGGATCGGCACAGGCCAGTGCAACAGCAGGCGCTGGCAGATCCCGCCGGCTGGTGGGTGAGCTGGTCGGATCATGATGTGGTCTGATCGCACCCTGCCCACCGGAAGCACGCCACCAGGGAGATGGCATTGATGAGGTCCCTGCAGCGGGTCACGCACATCGTGCCGGCGCTTTTCAAAGCAGGTACCGGTGTTGTTGGAGGAGCGGAGCGCTACGTTCTGGAGCTGGCTCGCCATATGGCGGAGCGTGTGCCGACGACGCTGATGACCTTCGGCGATCAATCGCTGCGGGAGCGACAGGGCAATCTGAAGATCGTTGTTCTCGGCGATGCGTACTACGTGCGTGGCCAGAGATTCAATCCGGTGGCCCTGAAGATGTTCGGGGCACTGAAGGGCACCGGATCGGTGGTGCACTGTCACCAGCAACACGTACTGGCTTCAACGCTCATGGCCATCCAGGGGCGGCTGCGTGGAGTCCCGGTATTCGTCACCGATCTCGGAGGGGGAGGCTGGGATCTCTCTGCCTGGTTCAGCACCGATTCGCTCTACCGCGCGCACCTGCACATCAGCGAATACAGCTTGCACCAGCACGGGCACGAAACGCGTGCAAACGCTCACGTCATTCACGGAGGCGTCGACCTCGCTCGCTTCTCGCCCGGCGCACCGAAACGATCGGACTCTCTTCTCTTCGTGGGCCGGCTTCTTCCCCACAAGGGCATCGACGTTCTCATCGAAGCGCTTCCGGAAAGAGCGAAGCTGAAGATCATCGGCGGGGAGGCCGACCCTGCTTATCACGTCCGCCTGCGGGAGCTCGCTGCCGGCAAAGAAGTCGAGTTTCTCGGCGTAGTCGAAGATGCACAACTGGTCGAAGAGTATCGGGCAGCCTCCTGTGTGGTCCTTCCCAGCGTCTACCGGGACATGTACGGCAACACCACAGACGTGCCTGAGCTACTCGGCCAGACTCTTC
The DNA here is from genome assembly GCA_039931435.1 of Acidobacteriota bacterium. Lineage (GTDB taxonomy): Bacteria > Acidobacteriota > Thermoanaerobaculia > Gp7-AA8 > Gp7-AA8 > JBDTRY01. The sequence goes on from JBDTRY010000018.1 coordinate 5,268, forward strand.
TCGAAGCGATGGCAACGGCCACCCCCGTGATCGCTACCAGTGTGGCCAGTCTCCCGGAAATCGTGGTGGATGGTCAGACCGGGCTGATCGTCCCGCCGAACGATTCCTATGCGTTGCGCACAGCGATCGAACGGATCTGCGGAAGCGGGGAGTATGCCGCGGCAATGGGGGCGAGAGGAAGGGAGCGGGTGGCTGCCAACTTCACCTGGGATGCCGTGGTGCGTCGATGTCTCGAGCTCTACGGTCGCTATTCGGGATTCACCACTCCGGAATGAACAACGCCCGTACTATAGGCAGCAGCATGGCAGCTTCGAGGCGGGACCCGATCCTTTGCTGCCGGTGCCGTGTTGGCTCTTGTTCGCCTTTGACGGAAGAGCGTTACCTATCCATCGCTTTGCGTTCCGGCTTTCGTTCGTCTCTCGCTTCCGACCCCGTGAATGTCTCGCTTGGGGCCGAGTCCATGCCAGGAGCAGACAGCGCTTGTCGTGGCGTTTGCTCTCGCCCACGTCACCGCTGCACAGGCCCGGCCCAGCCGGAGCAATGCCTCACAGCCGCGGGATGAGAACGGGGGCGCGCGTTCGCGGTCGAACGGAGGGCTGGACTGATCCGGCCTCCTCTTCACGGCGGCCGGGGTGGTGGATCGTTGGCGCAGGACTGGGGCTCCTGTGTCTGATGGGCATTCTGAAGTGGAGGTGGTTCGAGCGCCTCGATTATTCGAACGATCTCTTCTCATTCCTGGAGATGTCGCGGAGCATGCTTCGCGGAAAGCCGCTGCTGTGGTCGAACTACTGGGGCGATCACAGGGCCATTCACAACTACTACATCGTTCCGCTCACCGCCCCCCTCACTGTTCCATTCGGAGCGGTGGGACTGTTTGTGGCGCTGCTCCTTGGATTTGGCGCATGCCTTGTCTTCTTATCGTTCGTCGAGAGACGGGTGGCGCCAGGGCGTCGGGTTGTCTACTGGATCGTCGCCGCTACGTTTCTGCTCGGTCCTGTTTCATGGTGGCTCATCGATGATCTTCCGTATGGCTGGCATCCAGAAGTGCTGTATCTCCCGGTTGGATTCGCACTGGTTACTGCGCTGGTGACGGGGCGAAAACGGGCTGCTGCGGTATGCATCGTGGTTCTTTCGCTCATTCATGAGGGAGCGGCCATTCTGGGGTGGGCAATTAGTGCGGTCGCGGTCGTAGAACGGGAAGACGATCAGATACCCTGGAGGGATCTCATCCCGATCACGATCTTCTGGGGCGCCTTGTTCGTGGCCGGGCTTTTTCTCCAGCACTCGTTCCTTCCGCGGGGAGAAACGGGCAGGCTGCAGCAGGCCATCTTCCGGCTGCGTCTCTTGGATCACAAAGAAATTGCTGTTCCGCTCCTGCGAAGTCTGGTCGACGCGGTGGCGCTCCTCCTGACCGGACTGCTGCCGCTGCTGGCCGGGCTGCGTCCGAGACGCCCGTTGTGGCATGTGTTCGTGATAATCGTTCTGCTCGTTCCTTCCCTCGTGGGGAGCATGCCCTACACATACTGGCTCCCGGAGCTCAGGAATCACGCTCTGGCGTGGGGACCTCGTTTTACCGTTCTCTGGACCTATCTCGCCTGCGTCCTGGTGGTATCGGCCTTCCGCGGCCGCACAGCGAGCATCGGGGGACGACGGGCGATGGCTGTCGTAGCGCTGGGCTTCGTGCTTCAGGCCGTAACGCTGTTCGGGGCCCGGCGCTACGACGTCGCGGCTCGAGTGGCCTCAGCACTGGAAGCACGAGAGCTGCCATGGCTCAGCGCACACGAAGGAGAGATTCTGGCGTGCATGGGGAAGCGGCTGCCGACCTGGACGGAGGTCGCAGCGCCGCGACGGTTCTTCGCATTCTTCGAACGCCAGGAAATGTTCTGGCCTGACCGGCTTCCCGCCAACGGACTTCCCGACGTCGCTGTCCTGAGCACAGCGGCCCGCCCTGAAGTGCAGGATGGCCTCGAGCTACGATCCGCGACATCGCAAATGGGTATGGCCGAAGCCGGACGCACGGGGCGGCTGGAGATCTTCGCCGTCCCCGGTTTCAAAGCGACCGTCGACGGGTGTGTCGAGACCTCGGGCGACGGGCGCTGACTCTACGTCCCTTCGCCCCGACCACGCGATGCCTCGGAGACCGACGCGCGGGCGTGAGCCGCGAGGCATCCCGGCGCAGCAAGGGTAAACGGAGGTTGGCAGGAAGCGGCCCGCCCCGGCTGGTGGAACGACAATGGATTGGCACGGCTGGGTTCTCTACCGCTCTCGGCTTTCGGGGCAATGACCAGTCAGAGCTTCACCCTGTTACTCTCGGTTCATATGGGCGAGTGTCTCGGTTCACGGGTACGATTTACTTCTGGAGTGATCGTTTGACGGCCACCGTAGTCGTGGTGGCGGCTTTTAATCCGCCTCCTCTGCCGGTTAGCTCGCCGCCGGTGTCGCTTATGCGAGCCGTCGCGCTCCGGGAGGACGATGTGTTACATTTCGCCGCGGTCCGAAGAGTCTGATGAATCACGTCTCGCGGCTCATCGTGTCGATGTGGCTCCTGCTCACGGCGGCCGCTTACGCGTGCACAGCGGTGTTTGCGCTTTTTCATCCTCCGAACCCCGGCAACGAAAAAGTCTGGTCAGTTGTGACGATGGTCGTGGCAGTTGCTGTGTTTGCACTGACGCGCGTCGTACCGCGCGTGTGGGCCGTCCGCACGTGGCTCGTGGCGGTGGTGGCTGCAGCCGGAGCGATCCTTCTCCTCAGCGGCACTCTGGTCGCTCTGGTAGTGGCGCTGTTCGTTCTGGCAGCAGCGTGGTCGGCGGGAGACTTTATCCTGGCCGTTCCTCTGAGGCTTGGTCAGCCGGCCAGTGCCTTTGTTGCCATCCCGCTGGGACTCGTTGCGCTGGCGCTGGCTTCCCTTGCTCTGGCGGCGAGCCACGCCCTGACCAGGCCGTTTCTCGCGGCGCTACTTGCGGCCGCGATGATGATAACAATGCCATCGTGGCCTGGCCGTAGCAGGCGCCTTCGCCACTCGCTTGCAGCTCTGGCGCACCTTTCCGGATGGCAGATGGCCTCGGCCATCTGGATTACGTACATCGCCATCCTGGCGTTGATCTGGGCTGTAGCCCCCGAGGTGCAATTCGACGCCTTGAACTACCACCTCACCGTCGGACGCGATCTCGTGGCCGCGCGCGGTCTCGTCGTCCTGCCTCACTATTTCCACTCCTACTACGCCGGAATGATGGAGATGGTCTTCGCTGTGGCCATCGCGCTCGCCGGTCAGGCTGCGGCGCGATTTCTGGTTCTGGCCGTTGCGTTCCTTACTGCCGGATGCGTCTTCCGGATGGTGGAGAGCATGGCCGGTCGAATGCTGGCGTTGCCCTCGGTTGCCATCTTTCTCTCGGTGCCGCTCGTCTTCTGGGAGGCGACCACAGCAGATGTCGATCTCAGCGTGGGACTCTTCATCGCCGCGGCGGTGGTGTCGTTGTTGGAGTGGAGAGCGAACAACCGGGGCGGATGGATGGTCGCTGCCGGTGCGTTGGCGGGCGCCGCGGTGGGGGTGAAGCTCCTTGGCCTGTTCATCGCTCCGGCATACGTTCTGATTGCAGCGATTGCTCTGGCCCGGCGACAGGTGCGGCCGGTCATCGTCGCTGCGGCGATCGTTGCTGGTGCGGTTTCCGCGCTGCCATGGTACGCGGTCCGATACGAACAGACCGGCAATCCGATTTTCCCGCTCCTCAACCGTACCTTCCCGGTGAAGATGCATCTTCCAACGGATGCCGTCGATCATGTGGCGGGTGCGTTTCGGGCTCGTGGCGACGTTGTGATGCTCGCGGAACTGCCGTTCCGTTTCACTTACGCCACGAATCAATTTTCAGAGTCCGGCGTACAGGCGGGTGGGATGGGGCCGTTTCCGGCGATGGCGTTGATCGCCCTTCCGTTCCTTCTCATTCGACGCGCTGGAGATTCATGGATCCCGGCGCTCTTCGCAGCCAGTTACGTGATCGTCTGGGCATCGTTCTTCACCTACGCCCGATTCTTTCTGCCCGCGGTGCCACTTCTCGTGGCCTCCATCGCCGCCGCAGTTTCGGCTCTCGGGACGGACCCGCGAACGCGCCGGCCGGCGTGGGCAGCGACAGCATTGATCTGCGTCGCCGAAGTCGTAGCGATCCCGGCCCAGTACTGGAACATCGCCGATCGATTTCCGGTGGCAAACGCGTTCGGCAGGGAACCGGACGCGCACCTTCTTCACCGAGCGCTCCCCGGATTCGAGGCCACGCAATTCCTCAATCGTGCTGTCAGGCCCGGGGAACGGGTCCTCGGCCTCGGCTTCGAAAGGCAGCGCTTCTATCTCCGTCCGCCGTTGGGGTCATGGTACGACACGATCGATCTGAGGTTTCTCTCCGTGTCAGACGATCCGGAGGCCGTGCATCGGACGCTATGGCATGACGGCTATCGCTGGCTGGCAGTCGATATGCGAAGCCTGCCCACCACTGAAGCTTATTTCCAGCCAGCCTTTCTCTCGGATCACGCCGACCTCCGCTTCGACGAGCACGGCACCCGAGTCTATCGGCTGCGGCCGCCGACAATCCACGGATGGCGTGGACCCTGAAGGATGCGTGCTGGCACGCGGAAATTGTTTTCCGAGCGGACCCGGCAGACATTTGCTGGTCAATCCAGGGTTGATATCGTTACTCGAGCGTATTCAGCCGTGCGAATGCAAACGATTTTCGAATGCGTGCAGGCCCGGAAAACCGGCCAGATTTCTGCTCATGCCGACGCTTCTCAGCCTGTCGTCCGGCACGGGCGTGCGTCACGGATCCAGAGGGCGATCGGGCCCGCGAAGCACCGTCCGAGCTTTGGGAGAACATTGTCTGCAGCAGACATTCTGCTTTAATCCGCCACCCGGCCGTAGCGGTCTTCCAGCCTCACCACATCATCGAGCTCCGGCGTCGAAACCTCTACGATGTCCGCAGCCTCCAGGGCCTCGATCTGGTGCACGAGTCCCGGAGGGATGTGATAGCAGTCTCCTACTTCCATAATCACCGTTCGGTCGTCACTGGCGTCACTGAGTCGGAGCCGGACGCGGCCGGCGATGAGGTAGAGAGTCTCTTCCTTGACCACGTGGTACTGGAGGCTGAGGCTTTCCCCCTCGTTCACATGCAGAATCTTCCCGACGTAACGTTCGGTCTTGCCAAAGATCAGCTCGTAACCCCAGGGCTTGGTTATGTGCGTGACCTGTCGTGGTTCAAAAGGTCCGGCCATCTTTTCCATCTCCTCCCGCCTGGCGGCAGTTCACCCGGACGATCGTCATCAGAATCGGGAAACGTTTCGCTCGCAATGGTAACCGCTCGACGCTGGACGTGGCCATCCCCATTCAGTGCGGGGGCAGCACTTTGGGAGGATCCGTATGAGGATTGAGATTGTAGTAAAACGCGGCGGTGACCCGCTCGGTGGCGTTGGGGAAGTCTCCCGGAAGCGCCTGGAGCGGCGAGGAAAGCTCGATCGCTTTTTTCGCAGCGAAATCGAAGGGAGGGATGTCAGAGCTCTTGATGATGATGATATCCGTGATCGATCCATCGCGTTGAATGGTGAAGCGAATCGTAACCACCCCCTTCACTCCCATTCTGATCAGGCTGGGCATGTTCGCGTACCAGTTGCGGCGGATCTTGCGAACCATGGCGTCCGCATAGTCGCCCCAGTTGTACCACTGGCTCTCGAATGAGATGGGGCCGTTCTCGGCGAATCCCTCTTCGCCTCCCGTTGTCTCCAGCGTGTCGCCGTTCAGCGATGCAACCTTGCCAACTTCGCGGATCGCCGAATTCCAGTCGATGGACCCGCTCGCCGCGGCGGCAGCTCTCACTTTCTGCGGGTCGGGAGGAGTCTGATCCCTTCGAAGCGGTGAGGAGGGCACAGGCTGACGAAAGACGTCTGACTGCGCGGGAGCCGCCGCTTGAGGTGCGGGTTGCGACTGTGGCCGGGTGACATTCTCCGGGCGCGGCGTGCCCGGAGGCACATACAGTCCGCCCCTTCCCGGCCGGTTCGTAGGACGCTCCCCGGTGGACTGCGGAGCGCTGGCCCGGCGGTTGGCGTTGGATAGAGGCGCCGTGATCGGAGCAGATTTCTGAGCTGGTCCTGGTGCCTCGGTGTGTTCCTGGGGATTGTTGCGGATGATCTCCACCAGACGGGTCATCTGCTCATCCACGGGACGGTTCATCGGGGGCTGGCGCAAAAGAAACAAGGCCAGGAGAAGTCCGTGGAGAATCGCCGAACCGAAGATCGCCAGCGCGACTCCCGGACCGGACCGCTTCTTCTCCAAGAGCTCAAGGGTAGGTTCCACGTTATTTCCCGATTTGATCCGCGTTTCAAAAGGAACGGCGCGGCGAATTTGTTCCACGTTGCGGAGGAGTTTTCAGCTCGTTCGCTCACTCCCCGTCGCCGGCCACAGGTCTTTGAGCCCGTGCATGTTAGACTGAGTTCAATCCTCCGGAATTGACGCACGAAGGCGTTTCATCCGGTTGCTTGGAGTCTTCAGAATGTCTGTCTCCGGAACTACTGGTCTTCCTCCCGCCTCACCGCCGATGGATTTCGGCCGTTCCTTCACCTTCATCTTTCGCGATCCCCGGTGGCTGAACAAGACGCTGATTGGTGGCCTCTTCTACCTGGCGGGTTTTTTTCTGATCGGCTACGTATTCATTCTCGGCTATCTCGCACAGCTCGTGCGTAACGTGATTGCCGGCGTTGAGACTCCACTTCCGGAGTGGAACGACCTCGGCGAGTTTTTCAAGGATGGACTGAAGCTGATGGTTGTCGGTTTCGGCTACATGCTGCCGATCTTTCTGCTGACGGCCCTGATCATCATTCCAGCGGTGCTCCTCGAGAGCAGTAACCACGGACAGTTCTCGGGAGCGTTTGCTGGCTGTGCCGTCGTTCTGATCATTCCCTTCAGTCTGGTCATTAGCGTGATCCTTCCGGCTGCGGCGCTGCGTTGCATCGTCCTGCAGAACATTTCTGCAGCGTTCGATCTGAGAGCGGTGTTCGCATTCGTCAGGGAAAATGCCGGGAATTACCTGATGGCGGTGGTGATCTACTTCGTTGCCGGATTTCTGGCCCAGTTCGGAGTTCTTCTTCTTTGCGTCGGCGTCGTATTCACCGCCTTCCTTGCGCTTGTCGTTGCCGCGCATGCCTTTGGACAGGTCTGGGTTGCAGCGAGAACGCAGTGACTCGTGAAGCCCGACTGAGCGCCTTCCTGCTTGCCACCGGCTCCGCGGTGATGCTCCTGGCGGCAACGATATGCACCTGGGCCGTCGCTCATGGAGCCTCGCTGTCCTGGCGTCTTCTGTTCCGCCCGTTCTGCCACGGAATCGTCTCGAGATGTTTCGAGATCTGGGGAGCCCCGATGCCCATCTGTGCGCGATGCACGGGCATCTACGTCGGTCTTCTGGCCGGCTTGACAGTCTTCGTGCTGGCAGGACGATCGGGCCGGCTGGCGTTCCCCACGGGTCTGTTGCTGCTCTGCATTTCGCCACTGGCGCTGGACGGGATGTCCCAGGCCGTCCGGCTGCGCGAGAGCACGAACGAGTTGCGCCTCTGGACAGGTCTTGGCGCAGGAATCGCCTTTGCGCTGTGGGCTCTTGTGATGGTCGATCGAAACGGCCGTAGAGTCGCACAAGATTCGAAATTTGAAACGGTTACGATGAGGCAATGACCTGCCGGCGTACCTTGACGGTCTCTTGCGCGATGCGTTACGCTTTTGCACGGTTTCCGCGACCGCAATGGGCATGTCCACCAGTCACCACCGTCGCCTGAAGCTCACGAAATTCGTTTATTCTGCGGGGTCAAATGGCGTTTCAGGGATCGCTCAAAGAACTTCCATTGCCGGACATCGTCCAGCTCGTGAGCGCATCCGGGAAAACGGGACAGTTCACCCTTTCACGCACCGGTTCGAGTGGCGTGATTTTTCTCAAGAACGGCCAGATCGTCCACGCTGAGCTCGGGGAGTTGTCGGGCGAGGAAGCGATCTACGCACTGGCGATCTGGAATCAGGGTGAGTTTCTCTTCACACCAGCCGTCGAAGCTCCGGGCCAGACCATCACCAAGTCGAACACGAATCTGTTGATGGAAGCGGCCCGCCGGATCGACGAGTGGCGTGTTCTGTCGAAGAAGATCGCCTCGGTCGACCTCGTCCCTGAGTTGCAGCGTCGTGAAAACCGCCATGAACAGATCACCCTGAATCCTCAGGAATGGCTCTTGGTGACGAAGATCAACGGGCGGGATACCATCGCCGGAATCGCCCGCACCCTCAATCAATCTGCTTTCGACGTAGCGAAGGTCCTCTACGGATTGATTACCGCTGAACTTGTGGTCCTGAAGCGGGAACTCGATCTTGGAGGAGAGCGTCCGGTCGAAGAACTCGTCGTTCTGGCCGCGCGAATTCGTGATGCAGCCGAGGCCTCTCTGGGAGAGTCGGCCCAGAAATCGATCGACCGTTACTATCGCGAGGCCGTCGACCATCTTCAGAACGGTGAAGGTCCGTCTGCACTTTCGACCCTGGCGCATGAACTGGAAAAAACAACCGCGCTCCTTCGGGGCAGTGCTGCTTCGGATCAACTCAGGGCCCAGATCGCCGAGCTGACCTCACGCTCCGTCGCCACGGCGCATGACTGAGCGCTGGCCGCTCGAGCCAAGTCCCCTCGGCGCAATTCTCGTCCCCCCGTTGCTTCCTGCGAGCGGCTTCCTCTTTTACACGACCGCCGCTTTCGACGGATTTCTCACAGCGCAGTCGATCGACCGGATCCAGTCTTTCATTCGCGAGCGCTTCGGAGTTCCATCGGTCCTCTCCACGTGTGAGCAGGTTCATGGGGTGAACACATTCCAGGTTCCGGCGGCTGAGGTGTGGCGCGAATACCCGCAATGTGACGCGCTCTTTACCGCCAGCAAAGCGGTTGCGCTCGGCATTAAGGTTGCAGATTGTCTCCCCGTGACTCTGGCCGATCCTGTGCACTCCGTTCTGGCGAATATTCATTCCGGCTGGCGAGGATCCCTCCGAGGCATCGTCCCGCGAACCATGGAAGCGATGCGTGCCGGGACAGGCTTCACCGCCGCTGGTGCCATTGCCTGGCTGGGCCCGTCAATCAGAGTCTGCTGCTTCGAAGTGGGTGAAGAAGTCATCGAGCAGTTCGCCGCGGTCCATCCCGGAGCGGAGCGCTTTACAAACAGAAGCGTTGGACTGAAACCTCATTTCGATCTACCGGCATTCACGCGGTCGTTGCTCACCGCCGGGGGATTTGCCGAAGACAATATCCACGATAGCGGAATCTGTACGCGTTGCGAGCCGGCGACGTTTCACTCCTACCGCCGCCTCGGTCGATCCGGTGGGCGCAACCTGGCGATCGCAGGTCAGTAACCGATGACGACCTCTGATCCCACTCCGCGCCTCTCGCGCCGAGGTACGATTATCCGCGCCACGGCCATCACCGTCATCTCCCTGGCTATACTTCTCATCGTCGTCTCCCTCTGGGTCTATTCGCAGGCCGTGAAAAGCTTCGAGGTCAGACGGGTGTCGCTGCCCACGCGGATTTTTACGGATGCCTACCCATTGCGTGCCGGTCGCGAGCTGACCAAAGACGACCTCGCAGAAAAGCTCAAGCGCCTCGGATACCGCGAGAACGGGGCGGTCGATCAGGCCGGTACCTATGCCGTCGACGGTGATTCCTTCCGGATTTTCCTTCGCGCTTTCGAGTATCCCGGTGGTGCTCACAAAGCCGAGCCGGTGACGGTCGAGCTCAGTGACGGCGCCATCGCCTCGGTCGTGTCATTGAAAACACCGCACCCCGTGGAGACTGCCGCTCTGGAGCCCGAGCTGCTCACCTCCATTCTCGGCGATCAGCTCGAGAACAGGCGCCCGATTACCCTTGACCAGGTTCCCGAGGACCTCACCGACGCCGTGGTCGTCACCGAAGACATCCGCTTCTGGCAGCATCCCGGAGTGGATCCCATCGGAATTGTTCGGGCCGGGTTTCGCAATCTGCGTGCGGGCGGCGTCGCTGAAGGCGGCTCGACGCTCACGCAGCAGTTAGTGAAGAACTATTACCTGACGAATGAGCGCACGATGAAGCGAAAAGTGGTCGAGGCCTTCATGGCCGTCATCCTCGACGCCAAGTACTCGAAGCGCGAAATTCTCGAGGCCTACCTGAATGACATCTACCTCGGGCGGAATCGCTCGATTTCCGTTCTGGGAGTCGGAGAAGCAGCCCACTTCTATTTCGGAAAACCCGTATCGGAACTCAAGCCGGCCGAGGCTGCGCTCATCGCAGGCATGATCCGATCGCCAAACAACTACTCTCCATTCAATAACCCGGAGCGGGCCCGGGCTCGCCGGGCCACGGTGCTCGGTCTGATGCTGAAGAACGAGAAGATCACCGAGAAAGAATACGAGGTGGCGATGAACACGCCGCTTCCGGAAAAGCCGACGCGGACGAAGTCGGGACTGAGTTCCATTCCCTATTATGTCGATCGTGTTCTCAGCGAGCTCTCCACCGACTACGGGATCAAGGATGTGAAGGGCCGGGGATACTCCATCTACACGGCCATCGATCTGGAGTGGCAGGATGCCGCGGCGCAACAGATTGAGAGCGGGTTGAGCCGCCTGGAAAAATCCAGCCGCCGTCTGCGCCGGGAGAAGAATCCATTGCAGGGCCTACTCATCTCCGTGGACGTGGCCAGCGGGGAGATCCGGGCCCTGGTCGGCGGTCGTGACTACAACAGCAGCCAGTTCAATCGCGCCCTTCAGTCACAACGGCAGGTGGGTTCACTCTTTAAGCCTTTCGTCTACCTGGCAGCGTTCGAGCCCAGCCTTTCCAATCAGAACATCACGCCAGCCACGCTGGTGAACGACACCCGTTTCGTCGTGGAACGGCACTTCGGAAAGGACTGGTCTCCTCACAATTACGAAGAGCATTACTACGGCGTGGTCACGACGCGGTTCGCGCTGGAGCATTCGTTAAATGCCGCGTCCGTGCGCATCGGTCTGTCGGCGGGACTGGATGCAGTGATCAAGGCCGCGCATGCGCTGGGAGTGGAGTCCTCTCTCGAGTCCGTTCCGTCGATCATTCTTGGATCGCAGGCGGTTCCTCCCATCGAAATGGCCGGAGCGTATTCGACGATCGCCCGGGAAGGTTCCCGTGTCCCTCTGCATGCCGTTCTCTTCGTCACCGGGGACAATGGCACGCTCGTGGCCAACGGCCGTGACGTGCAGACCTCGCAGGTATTCCCGGCGCGCGACGTCTATGTCGCCCTGGATGTGATGAAAGGCGTAGTGTCCCGAGGTACGGCAGCAGGACTGAGATCTCTCGGGTTCAAGAAGATCGCCGCCGGCAAAACGGGAACGACCAACGACAAACGGGACGCCTGGTTCATAGGTTTCACGCCGAAGACACTTTCCCTGGTCTGGGTGGGCTTCGACGACAATACGCCTACAGGCCTGTCCGGCAGCGACGCAGCGGTTCCGATCTGGGCGAAGTTCATGAACGTGGCCACCGCCCACGATCCTGACTCTGATTTCGCCGTTCCTCCCGGAATCACATTTGTGAAAATGGACGAGACCACCGGGACCCTGGCCAGTCCCGAGTGTCCGACCGAGAACATCGTCACGCAGGCTTTCAAGAGTGGAACGGAGCCGATGCAGGCCTGCCGGCAGGCGTTCCCTCTGCCCATGGGCGGGGAGTTCGGAGAGGTGCCCTCGTCAACGGATCTGACCACGACCGGAACGGACGCCATGCCTCAACTCGAAGGTGGTAGCTTTTCGGGGCAGACCACGACGATTCCAGAGACACCGCTGCCTGAGCCCATACAGTCGCCGGAGATTCTCAGTCCCCGCCAGCCGATTCCGCGGATCACCGCCACTCCGTTCCCCCGGCCCACGCCGATGCCGACGCTGGAGCAGCCGACGATCAGTCCCGTGCCCACTCCTTCCTTCGCTACTCCCACGCCGGCACCCTCGCCCTGAAGTTTCGAGCGAACGATCTGTCATCCTGAGTGAACCAACAGCGGGGCTGAACCAGAGAGAAACTCGATCCCCAGGCTCACGCTGAACCAGGATGAAGAAACACTATGGCCGGCTGTCATCCTGAGCGTCGAGTGAAGGATCTCTTCCACCTTCCCGGTTGCCAGCTAATTCCTCGTTGAAGAGATCCTTCGGTCGCTGCGCTCCCTCAGGATGACAAGCGCCCTATGGGAGTTTCTTAGAAGCGAGGGCACAGCGGGGAGCGCTGAACCAGAGTGAAGAAACACCGTGGCCGGCTGTCATCCTGAGCGTCGAGTGAAGGATCTCTTCCACCTTCCCGGTTGCCAGCTAATTCCTCGTTGAAGAGATTCTTCGGTCGCTGCGCTCCCGAGACTGTGTCAAAAGTATCTTGAAATCACAACCGGCGCTGCTGCTCGTAGGACCGCACGGCGTGCGGCCGATACCCTTTGCCATCCCATTCTGTTGAATCGTTGCCTGTATGCACCTTTCCACAAGAATACCGGCCGCACGGCCCTACGAGTTCGTGCTTCTCTGAGGTTCCCCTGGTTTTGACACAGCCTCTCCCTCAGGATGACAAGCGCCCTATGGGAGTTTCTTCCAAGCGAGGGCACAGCGCGGGGCGCTGAAACCGGGTAAAGAAACTCGCTGATTGCGTCCGTTCGCGTAGTTTCGGGATCGCTCATCGGCGTGAGGATCAGTCGATTCAGTTTTTCTCGTGTCTGGAGAAGGCCAGGCAGGCGTTCGTTCCGCCGAAGCCGAAGGAGTTCGACAGAGCGTGATTTACCGTCATCGTTCGGGCCACGTTTGGAACGTAGTCCAGGTCGCATTCGGGATCGGGATGTTCATAGTTGATCGTGGGTGGGATCCTGCCCTCGAGGATGATCATGGCGCAGATGGCGGACTCCAGACCTCCGGCGGCCCCCAGAAGATGGCCGGTCATGGACTTGGTGGAACTGACCGACAGTTTGTAGGCGTGCTCCCCGAAAACATTCTTGATCGCCTGCGTTTCGGTACGGTCTCCGTGCGGCGTGGATGTTCCGTGGGCATTGATGTAGTCGATCTGCTCGGGCTGCAGGCCGGCGTCGCGAAGGGTGAGCGCCATCACCCGCGTCGAACCCTCTCCGTTCTCGGACGGTGCCGTGATGTGGTACGCGTCACTGGTCATGGCGTAGCCGATCACCTCGCAGTAAATCCGGGCTCCGCGGGCCAGTGCGTGCTCCCGCTCCTCGAGGATGACCACACCGGATCCTTCACCCATGACGAATCCGTCGCGCTGCAGATCCCATGGCCGTGAGGCACCCTGCGGATCATCGTTGCGGGTGGAAAGGGCACGCATGGCGGAGAAACCGGCCAGGGCCAGAGGCGTGATCACTGCTTCCGATCCCCCGGAGATCATGACATCGGCGTCACCGCGCTGAATGATCTTGAACGAGTCACCGATGGCATGGGCTCCCGTGGCGCATGCAGTGGCCGGTGCGGAGTTCGGTCCTTTTGCGCCGAAACGGATGGAGATCTGACCGGCGGCGAGGTTGATGATCAGTCCGGGGATGAAGAACGGTGAGACGCGGTTCGGTCCGCGTTCGAGAAGCTTCGTGTGCATTTCCTCGATCAGAGGAAGTCCACCGATTCCCGATCCGATGATCACGCCGATGCGCTCGGCATTGGAATGATCGATTTTCAGTCCGGAGTCATCGACGGCGAACTGGGAGGCAGCGATGGCGTAGTGGATGAAAGTGTCGGACTTCTTGACGTCTTTTTTCTCTACCCAGTTCTGCGGATCGAATCCCTTGACCTCTCCGGCGATACGGCACGGATAGTCGCTGACGTCGAATCGGGTGATGCCGGTGATTCCGGATTGGCCGGCCAGCAGCGCGCGCCACGTCGCATCGTTGCCGACGCCGAGCGGCGAGACCATGCCCACTCCCGTCACGACGACGCGTCGTTTCTCCAAAAGGTTCCCCCGAAAAGATTACGGAGAAGGGAAACATCTTTTCAAACCGATGCTTCCCTTCTCCGGGTGAGAAAGCGCTCGTTGAGCGGTTATTGGGCCTTTGCTCGCTTCTCGATGTAATCGACCGCGTCCTTGACTCGGCGGATCTTCTCCGCGTCTTCGTCGGAGATCTCGACTCCGAATTCTTCTTCGAATGCCATGATCAACTCGACCGTATCCAGCGAGTCGGCACCCAGGTCTTCGATGAACGAAGCGTCCGGAGCGACCTCATCCGCGTCTACTCCGAGCTGCTCGACGATGATGGACTTGACCCTTTCCTCTACCGACATCGAACTGTCCTCCAGTTGCCGAATTGCTTGATTTAGCACGGACGTTTTAGCACAAGCCTGAGGGATCGTCTATCCTTGCAGAGATGGTGCTGTGCCGGTGCGGGCACTTCGGCTGAGCGAACAAACGACGGGATGCCACGCAAATCTGCCGCGTTCTGCCTGCTCCTCGGATTGGCCATTGCCGCCTGGTATGGAGCCCGGCGGATGGAGGAGCGCCGGGCCCTGCACGTCACGATCTTCTTCGATTCCGCCTCGACCCTGAAACCCGGAAGTCTGGTCACAGCGTCGGGAATCCGGATCGGTTCAGTGACGAAAGTTACGCCGCTGGAGGGGCAGGAGGCGGTTTCGGTCCGGGTGGAACCGGGGAGCCGGGATGGCATACGCTCTGATTCGTTGTTCTCGGTCGAGGAGCATGAGGAGCAGGCAGTCCTCACTGTGACGAACACGATCTCCGTCGGCGGACCAGCTGCCGACGGGGCGGTGCTCCGCGCCCGGAGCGATCGGTTTTCGCTCTGGCTGACGCGACACGGCAGGAAGCTGGACGCGGTGGAAGACGTCGTTTCCGCGAGGGCCGGCGATCTCATTCGCCGGTACCGGAGCGGAGAGCTTTCCGGCGAACTCGATCAATACGAAAAGAAGTGGCATCAATGGAAACACCAGGGCAAGGACGTGGCGCGACATCGCCTGGACCAGCTGAAAGCGCAGGTTGACGATCTCGAAGGGTCCTTCGCCATGAGAAGAAATACGACGAGGCGGATCGCGTCAGAAAAACTTTCAACGACTGGGTCAAAAAAATCAACGCAGATCCCGACTGAAGTCCTCGGGCGTCACGGACTCAGTACGGGCCTGTATATTTGCTTCGATGAGGTGCGACATCCATGAATGACTCCAGAAGAACGTTTACCTATGAAGAAGCGCTGGCTCTCTTACCCGAGGTTCGCCGACTGACCGGCGAGGCTGTGAAATCGATCGACGATGATCCGGCCGGCGACGGCGACTCGGGCGGTGACGTCCCCGAGCTCGAACTCAGTCCCGAATCGCAGAAGATCATTGCTGACTGGGCAGGGGCCATCATGAACCTGGGCATCGAAGTGAAAGGACTGTGGCTGGTCGATTTCGACAGCGGAAGCGGGTACTACTGCTGGCGATATCCGGAAGAGTCCCTTCAGTACTTTCACGGATACGATGAAGGGTTTGGTGGAAGAGTGAGATTGAATTGAAGGTTGATGAGTGTAACGAGAGGCAGTGGGAACCGTGCTTACGGATCCGGCTCACCGCGCTCGGCCTTCGCCAATGATTCGTGCCGTCGCATTCGATCTCTGGGAAACCCTCATCACCGATACGCCGGACATTGCACGTCGTCAGGAGGCGCTTCGGCTGGCGGGTTTGGCCCGTGTTCTTCGCCAGCACGGTCTGGAGCAAACCGACTCCGCCGTCCGCGACGCCTACCGCGCGCTCTGGCACCGCTGTTACGAGTCTCACTGGCAGGGAGATCTCGACGTAGCCACCCGTCAGCACATCGTCTACTTTCTGGATGCGCTGGGAATCGAGAGCAGCAGCCGGCAGGATGTCTTATGGGATGACCTCGAGGAAGCTTACGGGTCGCCGGCTCGGGAACTGCCTCCGCTGGCGGTGGCCGGAGCGGCTGACGCTCTCGATTTCGTTCGTTCCAGGAATCTGCGGTCGGGTCTGATCAGCAACACGGGCCGCACGCCCGGTTCCGTTCTTCGCGATGTCCTGGCCATCCGCAATCTGGCCGTGGATGCCATGGTCTTTTCGAATGAACACGGCGAATGCAAACCGCGGCGCTCGATCTTCGAAAAACTCTGCCTGGGCCTCGATGTCCAGCCGGCCGATGTTGTCTTCGTGGGCGACAACATTTACGCTGACGTTCATGGCGCTCAACTGTGCGGAATGAAGGCAATTCATTTCGATCCTCCCACTCGCGGGCTGGCGGTGGCCGTGGCCAGTCCGGTCGACTTCAACATCACACCCGATTTCACCATCCGTTCTATGGATGAACTTCCGTCGGCGTTGATGTCACTGGGAATTGATGGGTGAGCGCGGATGACCATTCAGGTTTGGATGGCATCACCAACGACTGCTGAGCGACATCGCGCGAACAGCATGCCTCTCTTTTTTTGGAATATCGATTGCAGTCTCGGCTTCGTCGAGTCTGAAAGGTACCGGCATCCTGCATGAAATCTGGCCCCATTCGAGTTTCTCTGACAGTTATTGCCCTGATTGCATTTCTTTCAGCTCCCCTTCAGAGCGCAACCCGGAAAAAAAAGACCAGAAAGACTGCCCGCAAAGCGCCGGTAGTGCAGGCGGTAACGCCGGCGGCCCAGGGATCCACTCTGGAAGAGAGGCTGGCGTCCCTGATGGGCAGCTCCGTCGTGCGAAGCTCCCACGCCAGCCTGGAAGTGGTGGATGTGGAGAGCGGACGGATAGTGGCCGAGCATGACTCCCACACGGCGGTTGCTCCCGCTTCGAACAACAAGCTGTTCACCACCTCAGCCGCTCTGGACCTGCTCGGACAGTCTTTCGAGTTTCGAACGAGCGTCTCCCTGAAGGGGGCCATCGACGCCAGCGGAACTCTGCATGGTGATGTGAAAATAACCGGACGGGGCGATCCAACGATCGGCGGCCGTTTTCACGATGGCAATGCCACGGCCGTGATCGAGCAGTTTGCGGACGACCTGAAGGCGGCCGGCGTTCGTACCATCGCCGGCGACCTCATTCTGGAGTACGGATACTTCGACACGGAATTCGTCCACCCCTCCTGGCCCGTGAATCAATTGAACAACTGGTACGAAGCCCCCATCGCTGCTCTCTCCATGCAGGAAGGCACGGTCATGGTCCGGGTCACACCCGGGCGTACGGGCGGTCATGCCGTCGTGGAGACCGAGCCTCCGAGCAGTTACATGACCGTGGAAAACTCGACATCGACACGAGGCGGCAGGGGAGCGTTCATCGGACGCCGGCCGGGCACGAGTGTCATCGTTGTGCGTGGTGACGTATCACCCCGGTCCGGAGCCACACAGGTTTACGTCACCGTACCCGATCCTCTCCAGTATTTTGCCGGTGTAACCCAGGAAACGTTCGCCCGGAGAGGTGTGACCGTCGGCGGCCAGGTCCGCCTCATGGCCGACGCTCCCGGTGACTGGAAAACCATCAGCGAGCACTCCACGCCGCTTCCCGTAGTGATCTATGTGATCAACAAGGTCAGCCAGAATCAGTACGCGGAACAACTCGTGAAAACTCTCGGCGCTCAGATCAGGAACGAGGGATCCTGGGCGGCTGGAACGGGAGTTGTCGAACAGTGGATGCGTGAAAAGATCGGTGTCCCGGCGGCCGAGTTCGACATGGCCGACGGTTCCGGAATGTCCCGCTTCAACCGCGCCTCGGCCAACGCGTTCACTTCCGTTCTTCGCTACATGTGGAAACAACCCTTCCGCCGTGAGTTCGTCAGCTCCATGCCCTACAGCGGCGAGCCCGATTCCAGGCTCCGCCGCCGCCTCAATCAGCAACCGTATGCCCGCCAGGTGTACGCCAAGACCGGCTACATCGTCGGCGTCATCGGGCTCTCCGGATACGTGCATGCGCAGAGCGGGAAGATCTATGCCTTTTCGTTTCTGTTCAACGCCTATCCAAGCGGCGTGTGGGGGGTGTATCGCCTCCAGGACGAAATGCTGAAGGAGATCGTCACGGGCGGGTAGAGCCTGGCCTGGCTCGTGCCCTTCGTACGGCCTCCGGCTGCATGATCTGCTGGATTTGCCGCGCAATTTCACCCTTGTTCACTCTGTTCTATACTCAAATCAGGAGAGGACGGAATGAGCGAAGAACGCTTTATTGAAGATCGGCAGATTGTGGGCAGAGTCGATATCCACGAGGTCGCGCCCATCGAGCCGGTCGCGGACTCTGACCGCTTCGCGTCCATTCCCCTGGCGCTGACTTTCGACGACGTTCTCCTCGTTCCTTCGCGCTCGGAGATCCATCCGAATTTCGTTGACACCAGCACCAGGCTGACCCGGGACATCCGCCTGAATATTCCGATTCTCTCCGCCGCCATGGACACGGTCACCGAAGCCCGGCTGGCAATCGCCATGGCTCAGCTCGGAGGGCTCGGCGTGATCCACAAGAACATGACCATCGACCAGCAGGCCGAGGAAGTGGACAAGGTGAAGAGATCCGAAGCGGGAATGATCGTCGACCCCGTGACGATGCGTCCGTGGCAGCGGATCTCCGAGGCTCTTCAGGTCATGGAAAAGTACAAGATCTCCGGCGTTCCGGTGACCAACGAGCACGGGAAGCTCGTCGGCATCCTCACCAACCGGGACCTGCGTTTCGAGACGAGGCTGGACGTTCCCATCGCCGAGCGCATGACCAAGGAAAACCTCATCACCGTGCCGGTGGGAACGACACTGGAGCAGGCCCGTGAGGTCCTCCACCAGCATCGCATCGAAAAACTCCTCGTCGTCGACGGCAATGGTGACCTCAAGGGCCTGATCACGGTCAAGGACATTCAAAAGGCGAGGCGTTATCCGACGGCAGCCAAAGATCCTCTGGGACGGCTGCGCTGCGGGGCAGCCATCGGCGTGGGAAGCGAAGGACTGGACCGGGCCCGTGCACTCATCAACGCCAAGGTCGACGTCATCGTCATCGACTCCGCGCACGCGCACTCGCGTGGCGTCATGGACTTGATCGTGGAATTCAAGCGGCTTTTCCCCGATACCCCGCTCATTGCCGGGAACGTCGCCACCTACGAGGGTGCGCGCGACCTGATCGAACTGGGGATCGACGCCATCAAAGTGGGAATCGGCCCGGGCTCGATCTGTACGACGAGGATGATCGCCGGGGCCGGTGTTCCCCAGGTCACGGCCGTGATGGAGTGTGTCCGAGCCGCAGCGGAGAAAGACATCCCGGTCATCAGTGATGGCGGAATCAAGTTCTCAGGCGACATCACCAAGGCTCTTGCAGCAGGAGCACACACGGTCATGATCGGCTCCCTGTTTGCGGGAACCGACGAAGCACCTGGCGAAACGATTCTCTATCAGGGTCGCACCTTCAAGAGTTATCGAGGAATGGGATCGCTGGGCGCAATGCAGGCCGGATCGAAGGATCGCTACTTTCAGGAAGACGAAACGGAAGCGTCCAAGCTCGTACCGGAAGGAATCGAAGGAAAAGTTCCCTACAAAGGCTCGCTCGGGGCCATGGTTCCCCAGCTCGTTGGCGGGCTTCGTTCAGGAATGGGTCTGACCGGATCCACGAGCATCGATGAACTGCGTACCCGTACCCAGTTCGTGAGGATCTCCGCTGCCGGATTGCGCGAGAGTCACGCACACGACGTGATCATCACCAAGGAAGCTCCGAACTATCGGATCGATCAGTAGTTTCCGGGAGGACCGCAGGAGGCAATGTCTTGCCTCGTTCCGGCAGACCTGGTCCGGTCCGCTCCCGTCCGTCAATGGCCCGACTGCGCATCGTACTGGTTGAACCTCGCGAAGGCGGCAATGTAGGTGCCGTGGCGCGGGCCATGAAGAATTTCGGATTCGGAGATCTGGTCATCGCTGGAAATGCCCCTCCGCTCCATCCCGTGGCGGAGTGGTGGGCGAGCGGCGCGGACGATGTGTTGGACGCGCTTACGCTCGCCCCCTCGTTGAATGCGGCGTTGGCAGACGCGCACCTTTCGATTGCCACGACGTCCAGCCGCGGCAGGGACCTCCCCACGCCCTTGACGCCACTGACTGCCGCAGAGCTATTCGCCGCATTGGGACCTTCGCAGACTCTGGCTCTGGTCTTCGGCCGCGAGGATCGAGGACTGACTTCCGCGGAAACGTCCACCTGCCAGCGCACGGCGACCATCCCTGCGTCTGCGGTCTTTCCCACACTCAATCTCGCCCAGTCCGTGGCCATCTTCTGCTATGAGATGAGTCGGGCCACGGCAGCCGCACCCGTGGTCTATCGCCAGCTCGCCGAGGCGGCGGCTCTGGAGCGCCTTCATGACGGATTTCGCGATCTTTTGTTGCGAGGCGGGTTCCTCGACGAGCAGAACCCCGATCACATCTACGCCGAGCTGCGTGCTCTGGCGGGCAGGCTCTCGCTCGATGAGCGCGAAGCGGTGATCCTGCAGGGAGTGCTCCGGCGGTTGCTGTGGCGAATCGATCACCAGTCCTGAGCGTGGCAGGCTGATCTCGAGGTCATTTCCTGGAGTGGCTGCCGTTCAGGCATTCCTCCATCATCTCCGTGAACTTCTCCAGGTCGAACGGTTTCAGAATGGAGTTGCATGCACTGTCGTGCGGAAGCTTCTCCACTCCGCGCTGGCCGGCCGCAGTAAAAACGATGATGTGGGGCCGTTGGCCATCTGCATAGATCTCGGCCATACGCTGCAGGAACTGGTATCCGTTCATGCGGGGCATCATCAGATCCAGCAGGATGAGGTCAAAAGAGCCCTCTTTCAGCGTTTCCAGCCCTGTCAGCCCGTCTTCGGCGAGGGTGACCTCGAAGTGCAGCCTGCTGAGAACAGCCTGCAGCAGCACTCTGATGGCCAGGTCGTCGTCGATGACGAGAATGTGCTGACCGGTGCCGTCGATTCTCGATGGATTCAAGTGTGCTCCAGCCGCCGGATTCTGCATCGGGTAGATCTGTGCCTGGGAAGCACGAGCGGTCGTTTCCCTTCGCAGTGGAATTGTCAGGCCAACGCAACGCGGAGTCCAGAGCGCATTTATCTCCGAAGGCTCTGGCATTTATACTTTCGACCCTATGCCCAGACGCGAGCCTGACCGGAAAAAGCCTGAAAAAACCATCGAGAACGAAATCGAGGCGCTGCGCCGGGAGCTGATCCGTCACGAGCGTTTGTATTACGTGGACCATGAGAGCGAGATCAGCGACTACGACTTCGACCAGATGATGAAGCGTCTCGAGGAACTGGAGCGGGCCCACCCGCAATTTGCCTCCACCACCTCACCGACTTCACGCGTGGGAGGAGCTCCCGTAGAGGGTTTCCAGTCTGTACTTCACGATCCTCCGATGATGTCCATCGACAACATCTACACGTTCGAAGACCTTGGCGAATGGCACGAGCGCGTCCAGCGTGCCGCAGGAACCACGACCGTCGAATACGAGGTGGAATTGAAGATCGACGGCGTATCCATCGACCTGCTCTACCACAAGGGCAAGCTGGCCCGAGGAGCAACGCGCGGCGACGGCTTGCGAGGTGACGACGTTACGTCCAACGTGCGCACCGTACGTTCCCTGCCGCTGGAAATCGAGCCGCGTTACGACGTTCTCCAGATTCGCGGAGAGATCTACATCGACAAGCGCGATTTCGTGGCAATGAACCAGATGAAAGAGGACGAGGGCCTCGCCATGTTTGCCAACCCGCGGAATGCGGCGGCGGGTGCGCTGCGCCTGCTCGACTCCAGGTTGAGCGCTGCCCGACGCCTCAGCGCTCTGGTTTACCAGGTTGTCCGGGCTGGCGAGATGCGCATCGCTACGCAGAGTGCCGGATACGAGATTCTTGAGGATCTGGGCTTCCCGGTGAATCCGAAGCGGGTGCTCTGCAGCGATCTCGAATCCCTGCAGGAATTCATCGGCGGATTTCGTGAGAAACGGCACGACCTGCCCTTCGAGATCGACGGCATGGTGGTGAAGGTGAACCGCCGGGATCTGCAGCTGGAGTTGGGCTCGACATCCAAAGCACCGCGCTGGGCGATCGCCTTCAAGTATCCGCCCGAGGCGGCCCGGACGGTGGTCCGCGGTATCACGGCACAGGTGGGCCGGTCCGGCGCGGTGACCCCCGTCGCGGAATTCGACCCGGTCACCGTCGGGGGCTCGACGATTCGACGCGCCACGCTTCACAACTACGAGGAACTGGCGCGGAAGGATGTCCGCGTCGGAGATGCCGTGCTCGTGGAAAAGGGTGGGGACGTCATCCCCAAGGTGGCCGAGGTGCTTCTCTCCGAGCGTCCCGAAGGAGCAACGCCAGTCACACCGCCCGAGCGTTGCCCTGTATGCGATGAACCGGTGCATCGTTTCGAAGAGGAGGTTGCCGTTCGCTGCGTGAACGGTGGCTGTCCGGCCATCGTTCGGCAGTCGATCCTGCACTTTGCCAGCCGGAGAGCCATGGATATCGAGGGACTGGGAGAGAAAGTCGTCGACCTTCTGATCGAAAAAAATCTCGTGCACGACTTCTCTTCGCTCTACGAGTTGCGAGGTGAGGATCTCATCGGGCTTCCAGGTTTCGCCGAGAAAAAATCGAGCGCCCTTGTCGAGCAGATTCAGGGGGCCCGAACTCCGGAGCTCTCCCGTCTCATCTACGCCATCGGAATCCGTTTTGTCGGCGAACGCAGCGCCCGACTTCTGGCCGATCAGTTCGGATCAATGGAGCGACTGGCTTCGGCCTCGTTCGACGAACTGGTGGAGGTTCCCGAAATCGGCCCGAAGGTGGCAGACGCCGTGCTCTTTTTCTTTTCCGTTTCCGGGAACCGTCAGATGCTCGACCGTCTGCGCAGCCTTGGCGTTCAGCCGGTTCACGTCGCTCCGGTTGAGAGCGGTCAGCTGCTGGGGCAGACGATCGTAGTCACCGGCAGTCTGGAGCGTTTCACCCGCGACGAGATTCACAACCTGATCGAGCGCGAGGGCGGCAAGCCTTCCGGCTCTGTCTCATCGCGCACGTCGTTCGTTATCGCGGGGTCGGAAGCGGGGACGAAGCGCGATAAGGCCGTAAAGCTGGGAATCCCAGTGATGACCGAGGAGGAATTTCTGGCCATGATCGGAGAGTGAAAAAAACGAGCGCTGCGATTCTCAGAGAGGTCGGGACCTAGAGGTAGATATCCACGTTTACCTGGGAGCGGAGTTGATTGGTCCAGATCTCCAACTCTTTCTGCAGCCGATCGGACTTGAGCAGATCCCGAATCGATTCCCGCACCTCTCCGAGAGGCTGGATGGGCAGGCTACGCTCGCGGCGCTGTGGTACCCACACATCCCGGTAGTACGTTTCGATTTCCTCGAGAGCGACGAAGATGAGGGGCGAGAAGCGTTCCTCGACGTAGGCATCGACCTGAAGCTGGCGTTTGATCAACGCCTTCACTTCGTCGGCGCTGAGCTCGGTTTCCGTGAGCACTTTTTGAAATTCTTCGGGTGATGAGAATCGGGCCACGACTTCCCGGAAACGGGCCTGCACCTGATCGGCCGAAAGATCCTCGGCACCGAAGCGGACGGCATCACGGTAGCGGAGGGCCTGGGCGATCAGCGCATCCAGCACCCTGGCCCGGAAGGCTGAATCGTCTTCGCCATTGTTACGCTGGTAAAGGCGCAGGCGGATGATCTGATCGATGGCGCTGGTGGTGATGACGTCGTGATCGATTGTCGCCGCGATGCGGTCGATGACCGTAGCCCCTGCCATCGACGGCAGAAGGATCAGGGAGGCACAGAGCAGAAGCGTGACCTTCATCAGGGAAGTATACGTTCTGGCTGGGCCGCTCATTCCTCCGGGGAGCGATGGATCGGCTCTCCTCCGGGGAATCTCATCCCGATGGATGTCGTTCCAATCTACGCACTTACGCTCCGTTCCTGAGGCCACTGCTGGCACTCAGCTCCAAAGAGTGCCAAGCGCGCGACATCGCTGATGTGCGACACTCTGCGGTGACGAGACCACAGCGCGAACCGGGAGCCGGCGCACACAGAGAAGCCATGGCCCAGAAGAACCCGACATCAGCCGATCAGCTCGAATCGCGATCCCGCGAAGTTCTCCGGGAGATCGTCATTCAATACATCTCTGAGGGAGATCCAATAAGTTCCCGGTCGCTGGCACGGAGCGGACGTTTCGCGCTCTCGCCGGCCAGCCTCAGGAATGTCATGGCGGATCTCGAGGACCTGGGGTACGTGTTTCAACCGCATACATCGGCTGGCCGCATTCCAACGGATCGCGGTTACCGCTTCTTCATCGACCATCTCATGAAGTCGCGAAAGCTCACTCTGCACGAACGCGGGGTGATCGACGAAAACGTTTCCAGAACCAGCGAACTCGACGAAGTCATGCACCTCTGCTCGCGACTGCTCTCGAAGCTCAGTGATCAGGTCGGACTGGTGTTCATGCCTACGCTCGAGCATCTGACCATGCGCAGCCTGGATCTGGTGCCGGTGGCCGATCGCCGGGTGATGTGCATCATCGTCGGCACCAACGGCGTGGTTGCGGACAAGATGATTCAGACAGAGCAGAATTTCAGCCGCGACGAACTGGGCCGGATTGCACGTTACATCACCAGCGAGTTCGCCGGTCTGACGCTGGATGAAGTACGTCTGCGCATGCAGAGCCTTCTCGACGAAGAGCGAGCACGATACGACGAGTTGCTGCGCAGCAGCATGATTCTCGGGCTGGAGGTCGTGGGGGGTGTTCTCCCGCACGAGCACGAGCTCTTTGTGGAGGGAACGAACTCGATCCTCAGCAAGCCCGAGTTCGCCAACGCCGATGCCATGCGCAAGACCATGCTGGCACTGCAGGAAAAAGAGAAGCTGGTAAAGATCCTGAATCAGCTCAACGAGGATGGATTACGCATCGTCGTGGGTTCGGAGAGTCAGTTCACTCACGATTACAATCTGAGCATGGTAGTGACGAAATATGGGTCTGCCTCCCGGCCGCACGGTGTCGTGGGCATCATCGGCCCCACCCGTATGGAATATGGGAGGATCTCCCCGCTGGTCGCATATCTGGGGCAGGTGCTCAGCCGTAAAATCGAGGAAACTGAAGAGGAGCGCGGTTCGTGACCGACAAGAAAGATTTTGACGACGACGGCAGCTATGTGCTCGAGGATACGGGAGAGTCCCTCGAGGACTTCGAATCCAGAGTGACGGCGGGAGAGGACCAGGGGCAGTCGAATTCGCCCGGGCAGACGGTGGATCTTGCCAATCTGCGAGCGGAAAACGAGAAGCTCAGGGATCAGTATGTTCGGAAGCTGGCGGACTTCGATAACTTCCGCAAGCGCACCGATCGCGAGAAGCAGGATTTCTACCGCTACGCGTTGACCGACATACTGCGCGAGGTGCTTCCGGTTCTGGATAACTTCGAACGGGCTCTGGCAGCAGGTGCCGACGGCGGTGAGGAATTCCGGCGGGGAGTGGACCTCATCTACCGGCAACTCGCAGACGTCCTGCGCAAGAACGGTCTCACTGTAATCGATGAAAGCGCCGTTACCTTCGATCCGCAGATTCATGAAGCGGTCATCCGGGAAGAGAACGACGCCGTGCCGAACCACACCGTCACCGAGGTTCTTCAGAAGGGGTATTACCTAAACGATCGACTGCTCCGCCCGGCCATGGTCAAAGTGGCGGTGGGTGGACCGGAAGACTCGGAAGCGGTGCAGGGCTGATTCATGGCAAAAATCATTGGAATCGACCTCGGTACCACCAACTCCTGCATTGCAGTAGTGGACGTTTCGCGCCCTCAGGTCATTCCGAACCGAGAGGGGAGCAGGACGACGCCTTCCGTAGTCGGTTTCACTGAGGAGGGTGAGCGGCTGGTTGGACAGATCGCAAAACGCCAGGGAATCACCAATCCGTTCAATACGGTCTTCGCCATCAAACGGCTGATCGGCAGAAAGTTCGATTCCGACGAGGTCGAACGCGCTCGGGCAACGCTGCCTTACCAGATCGTGTCCGCTGCGAACGGTGACCTGAAAATTCGCGTCCGCGAAAGAGATTACTCACCCGAAGAAATCTCAGCCTACGTGCTTCAGGAGATCAAGGCTTTTGCCGAGGAATCGCTGGATGAACCGATCACGGAGGCTGTGATCACGGTCCCTGCCTACTTCAACGACTCGCAGCGCCAGGCCACTCGCGACGCCGGACGCATTGCCGGGCTGGAGGTTCTGCGCATCATCAACGAACCGACCGCCGCCGCACTTGCCTACGGCCTGGACAACAAAGCCGACCAGGTCATCGCCGTCTACGACCTCGGCGGAGGGACCTTCGACATCTCCATTCTCAAACTCGAGGACGGGCTCTTCGAAGTCCTTTCCACCTCAGGCGACACCTACCTCGGAGGGGAGGATTTCGACAGACGGATCATGGACTGGCTCATCGCTGAATTTCTGAGCGAAACGGGCATCGATCTCAGCGAAGACCGTATGGCCCTGCAGCGGCTCAAGGAAACTGCGGAGAAAGCCAAGCAGGAGTTGTCCATGGCCTTCGAAACCCGGATCACCCTTCCTTTCATCAGCGCTGACGCTTCAGGGCCAAAACATCTCAACCGCGTGCTCACTCGCTTCGAGTTCGAGAAGATGGTCGAGGATCTCATTCAGCGCACCATCGACCCCGTGAACGACGCACTGCAGGAGGCGGGAGTGACTGCCTCCGAGATCGATGAGGTCGTTCTCGTCGGAGGCCAGACGCGCATGCCGCGAGTGATCGAAGCCGTGCAACAGGCCTTCGGACGCGAGCCGAACCGGAACATCAATCCCGACGAGGTCGTGGCCATTGGAGCGTCCATTCAAGGTGGCATTCTTCGGGGTGATATCAAGGACATGATTCTTCTGGACGTCACGCCGCTTTCCCTCGGTCTGGAAACCCACGGAGGGCTGTTCACCAAGATCATCGAGCGCAACGCCACCATTCCCACAAAGAACTCCCTGATCTTCACCACCGTCGCAGACAACCAGAACAAGGTTCAGGTTCACGTGCTGCAGGGAGAACGGGAATTTGCCAAGGAGAACAAGGCATTAGGGAAGTTCGACCTGGTGGGCATCCGGCCCGCTCCACGGGGAGTGCCTCAGGTCGAAGTGACGTTTTCCATCGACTCCAACGGCATAGTGAGCGTCACCGCTCTCGATCAGGCCACAGGGCTCTCCACCGGGGTACAGATCAACCCGGCCGGTGGGCTTACGGACGACGAGATCGGCAAGATCATCCAGGAAGCGAACGAGAACCAACGGCTGGACTCGCAGCGCCGTGAAACCCGCGAGCTGCAGAACAAACTCGAAGGAATGGTTTACACGAATGAAAAAGTTTTCCGTGAATTCGGAAAGCTTCTCGCAGAGGAAGACCGTGAGAAGGTCGGGGACCTCATCGCTCAAGGCAAGGAGTCGATCGAATCTACTGATCGGCAGGTCCTGAGCGACGCAATATTTTCTCTGCAGTCGGCGGCCCGTCTGCTCACCGGCGTGATGCTTTTCAATCCGCTGGGCAACGCGCCACCGGGATCCGATTTCAGCGACGGCTGATCAAACATGACTACGACGCAAAAAAGAGACTACTACGAGATTCTCGGAGTGGCCCGGACGGCCACAGTCGAGGAAATCAAGAAGGCCTACCGCAAGGCCGCGGTCGCTCATCATCCGGATCGGAATCCCGGGGACTCAGAGGCAGAAGCGCGGTTCAAGGAAGCGGCCGAAGCCTACGGCGTGCTCGCCGATCAGGATAAACGCGCGCGGTATGACCGTTTCGGGCATCAGGGTGTTGGCGGGTCCACGTTCGATCCATCGCAGTTCGCCGATTTCGGCGACATTCTTGGCGATCTGTTCGGATTCGGCGACCTCTTCGGAGGCGGAAAGCGCCGCTCGAACCGCCCGGCCCGCGGCAACGATCTGCGCTACGACCTCGAACTGTCATTCGAGGACGCCGTCTTCGGCAAGGAAGTGACGATCGAAGTTCCGCGCACGGTCACGTGCAATACGTGTTCAGGATCGGGAGCCAGACCGGGCACATCCCCGGTGACCTGCTCCGGCTGTAATGGTTCGGGTCAGATCCGTTTCTCGCAGGGTTTTTTTGCCATGTCCCGTACCTGCCCGCAGTGCGGAGGCGCCGGGAAAGTGATCAAGGATCCCTGTGCGGACTGCGGCGGAGCGGGACGCGTCAGAGAGATGCGCAGTCTCACCGTAAAAATTCCGGCCGGAGTGGATGAGGGATCGCGCCTGCGCCTGACCGGCGAGGGGGAGACCGGATTCAACAGCGGCCCGCCCGGCGACCTCTACGTGTTCGTCACCGTCGAGGAACACGAGAAGTTCACCCGTCGCGATTACGACATTCACGTGGAGAAGCCGATCACCTTCACCCAGGCCGCGCTCGGCGCCGAGCTGACCACGGAAACGATCGACGGGACCGACAAACTGCGCATCCCGGCGGGCACGCAACCTGGTCAGGTCTTTCGCATTCGAGGGAAGGGCGTTCCCTATCTCGACGGCAACGGTCGAGGCGATCACTACGTTCACGCCGCCGTGCGCGTGCCGTCATCGCTCTCCGCGGAGCAAAGGGAGCTGCTGGAAAAACTGGCCTCGCTGGAAGGGGAGGCTCCGCCAGAGCACCGCGGCGTATTCGACAAGATGAAAGAGTTCTTCGCCGGTTGATGCTCCTCGTCCCTCGATGAGCGAGCACGTTCTCGAAATCCGCTTCGACCCATCGACGGCCGATGCCGAGGAGCGCATCCGCGGCCTGCTGTTCCTTACCGGATCGGCGGGAGATGTGCTTACCGAAGAAGAGGGCACGATCTGCATCAGCGCCTTCTTCGAAGATTCTCGATCGCGCCGAACCGCCAGCGAGGCCATCGCCGCCATCGGTGGAGTCCGGCTCGAGGATGTCGATCGTTCCCCGATCGATTGGATCGAGAACTACCAGCAATCGCTACGGTCCTTCGAAGTGGGGGCGCGATTCGTCGTCGCTCCCGACCGATCATTGATCCATCCGGGCTCCCGGATCCCGCTGATCATCCCGCAGGAGCATGCCTTCGGCACCGGCTCGCACGAATCGACAGCACTCTGTCTGGAAATGCTCGAGCGCGCCTCTGTGGATGGTGGAGATTGTCTGGACATCGGAACCGGCAGCGGAATTCTGGCAATGGCCATGGCTGCTCTCGGGGCCCGGCGTGTTTTCGCCTTCGACAATGATGTCGAAACCTTTTCGGTCCTGGCAGCGAACCTCGCTCGAAACCGGATCGAAGCGGGACGCATTCTGCAGTTCTTCGGGGTACCGCAGTCGGTCCGGGGACGCTTCCAGGTGACGACGATGAACATTCTCCCCGACGTGATCGTGAAACTGATGCCGGCGGTGGCCTCGCTGGCTGCCCGGGGCGGACGGGTCATCTTCAGTGGCGTCGTCCGAGAGAAGAGCGCGGACGTGATCGGTTCGGCGCGAGAGGCGAGGCTGACACTCGTCGAGGAATCCAGTTCAGGCGAATGGTGGTGCGGAATGTTCGTCGCAGGGGAGCGGCTGTCATCCTGAGCGTCGAGCGAAGGATCTGTTCCACCTTCCCGGTTGCCAGCCCACTGCCTCGTTGAAGAGATCCTTCGGTCGCTGCGCTCCCTCAGGATGACAAGCGCCCCATGTGAGTTCCTTACAAGCGAGGGCACAGCGGGGCGCTGAACCAGGGCGAAGAAACTATGAACGCGGTCATCCCGAGCGAGAGGGGTTGTTGCCTGAATGCATGAGTGAGGCATCGG
>JBDTRY010000019.1:0-33863 GCA_039931435.1 Acidobacteriota bacterium
GTGGCTCCGATGTCACGCCGATAGCGAAGGACAGCGTCGGTGGAGCTGTCGTCGAGCGAAGCGGTCGACGAGAACTGATCGCCGGGAATGATCAGGTTGGTGATCTCGTCGCGCGCCAGAAAGGCTGCGAAAGAATTCGGACCTTCTTTGCCGGTGAGCTTCAATCCGGCGATGGGGTCGGCGACGTTCCTGGTAAAAACCAACGGCAATTGTGTTTCAAAAAAGTCTGCCCCTTCGAGAAAGAAAGGGCGACGCTCGGGGTAAAAGAGTGCGAAGCGGGTGTTGACATCCAATTGGGCCGAGTCGGATTCCACCTGGGAGAAGTCAGGGTTGATTGTTCCCTGCAGCGTGATGCTTGGAGCGATTCGCCACCGTGCGTTCAGCCCGGCGTCGAGGGTCGATTCTCTCGAGTCGAATGAGGAGAGCGGCGTGCTCCGCTCCTGATGGCCGGACGCGGTCACGCTCGGGTTCAGCTCCACGCTTCGGCCCTCAGTGCCAGCGCGCAATCCCCGGATCGTTTGAAACTGGCAGACGAGACAGGATCGATTCTGATCGGTCCAGATGGAGCGAAAGCGGTGGCGTACGTCACGAGGCCAATCGCGCATGGCCAGGAATCCCCAGCTTCCGGCATCCGCCAGGCGGGGGAATCGGAGTTGTTGCAAAGGAACGGCGATCTCCGCCACGAATCCGTCCGGTGTGATTCTGGCTGCTGATTCCCAGATCGCGTCCCAGGAGAAGTCCTCGGACCCTTCAACGTCGCTGTTTAAGGCGTCCATCTGCACACCCAGTGCGTTCACCCGAAACTGATAGGCACTGCGCTTGTCATTGAAGGGATCGATGAGAAATCCCACCGTGTCGTCGGCCGTGGCCTGATCCCGTGCATTGAAACGAGCTCGGATTTTTTCAGGGTGAGGATCGTGGGCGCGGAAGGCAACGTAGAGGTGCCGGTCATCCCATGTGACCAACGCTTCGGTGCTGACGGGGGCTGTGACATTGTCTCCCGGAAACCATTCGTAGTTCACCGGAATGGACGTGGCTGACTGCCATGCCGGTTCGTCGAGGATGGCGTCGACATGAATCGGCCCCTCGGAGCGCATTACATCGACGGCCGATGCCGGGTGACTCTGCCCCTGTCCGCTGACGGATGCCGCCAGGAGGGACACAACTAAGACGATTCGCTTGACCATGCAATTGGACCTTTCGGATCGGTCTGATGAACCTGGACCCGGATTTTGCTCGCGATTTTTGAACCTGAATTTCCTCACTGTGGCTGAGCGAAGCTCCTTCAGCCGGAGAAACGTGGAGCACTCAATCTCAGATTCGAACGTGGTGATGTCGACTGGCCTCTATGTTTGGGTCAGTCGTCCTGGTTGTTCGGATTGGCCGTCGGAAGAACTCCCGGCAATCCCTCGAGGCGCGCTCCGGCGGCCCGGAGGACCTCCGCCACCTCGTCATGCTTCCCTCGGACCGCCATGAAAAGTGGCGTGCGCATCTCTCCCTCCGGCCTGTCCTGGTCGGGCTCCAGCCAGACGCGGGCATTCACATTCGCGCCCGCCTTGATGAGATAGCGAACCATCGCCATCCGTCCTTCGCGAGCAGAGTTGATGAGTGGGTTCTCATCCCCGGGTACCACAAGATCGATGTTCGCTCCCCGAGCGACGAGAAGTCTGGCCGAGCGGAGGTCCCCGGCGATGGCTGCAGCAATCAACGGGCTGCCGTCTCCCCATACCGAGGCATCGGGGCGCGCTCCTCGATCGAGGAGGAGTTCGACGACCTCCGGATGTCCGCCACGGATCGCTCCGATCAATCCGTTGCCGTCTCCCTCAGAGACAGTATCCGGATCGACTCCCTGAGCGAGAAAGGCCGCGATCGCTTCGAGGTCTCCTCTCCTCGCTGCCCGGTAGAATCGCTCAGCCGTCGAATTGTGTCCCTCGTAAATCCATTCGGATCGAGGCACGCCATCTCCGGCGGGCGCAGCGGCGCGCACCACTTGCAGGGGGGCAAGAGCGGTTACGAGAACTGCCGCGGACGCTACTGCAGCAATGCTCCCGCTACGGGAGAGCGGTGAGCGCTTGCGGTCCGGATCGAGAATGGCCCGGACACGCTTGCGAAGAGTTCCACGGCGGGCCATGGCCACGGCGGCAAGCCCTCGCTGCGATTGCATGCGGCGGGCGAGACTGACGAGTTGGTCGGCGTACGACTCGATCGCGTCCGTGCTACGTACCACCGAATCGTCGCTGGCCTGCTCGGCTTCCAGTTCCAGGCGCGACAGGGCCATCCAAACGAGAGGATTCCACCAGTAAAGTGCCGCTACGGATCGAGCGACGATCCGCACGATCCAGTCCTTTCGTTCTATGTGTGCCAGTTCGTGAAGGAGAACCGCGCGCCACTCCTCCCGCGACCAGCGGCTCGACTCCTCAGGCAGGAGGACGATCGGACGACGCAGACCGTACGTCGCGGGGACAATGAGATGTGAACTGACAACCAGTTGCGTATTCCTCATTACCGAAGAGAGTTCCCGATCCAGTTCCCTGGGTAACTTGATGGCAGTTCCTTCGAGGCGCAGACGGCGAAGCTGACGCAATCCACCGAGGAGCGATGCCAGGGCGAAGAGAACAATGACCGTATAGGCAAATCCCAGAATCGTGATGAACGGCAAGCTTTCCGTAAGCCCTCGTCCCGCAGGAGGATGCTCCGGCAGCACCGTCGAAGGGCTCGGTAGCTCGAGTCTCGTGGACGAAGGGTGCGGCCTCGTGGCCATCACCGTGCGGGAGATGGTGATGTTCCGTCCCGCAGAGTAGTGCGATGCCAGTGGCAGGAGAAGGAGAAAACCGAAAAAAGAGATGAGCAGCAGGTGACGTCGGGCCGCGGAGGAATTGCGCAGCAACGGGAGAAGCAGCAGAAGGATCGCTGAGGCTACGAAAGACTTCACAGCGATGGCCGTCAGGGAATCGTGAGGAACTGCAGCGAGAAACTGCACAAGTGTCTTCATTTGCTCCTCCTGTTACGCCGGACTCTGTCGATGGTTTCGGACATTTCCTTAAGCTCCTCTTCGGACCACTTCTCCTGGTCGAGAAGCGCGGAGACAGCCTGTCCGGGCGAACCTTCGAAGAACACCTTGACCAGTTGGCTCAGGGCGCTGCGGCGGGCCGCGGACCGGTTGGCCGTAGGAAAATAAACGTATCGCAGCCCCTCTTCACGATGGCGGATGAAACCCTTGGCCTCCAGCTTCACGAGCATGGCACGAACCGCTGAATAGCTGGGGGGGTCGGGAAGTCTGGTGCGGACGTCTTCAGCGGACGCCTCACCGCCGAGCTCGTAGAGGATATCCATGATCTGCCGCTCGCGCCTGCTGAGCTGCCGGGGGTTTGGGGACGATGCCATCGATAGTCCTTTCAGATCGACTGGGGGTCAGTGTTCTGTGAGATGGATGTCGTGGATACGATTGTCATGCTACGAATATAGCATCATGCTAGGAAAATAGCATTACAGAATGGTGACGTTTTCATGGAGAGCAATTCTCACCTGAGCAAGCACGTCCAGGCCTGAGGGCCCGGGTCACCGCCGTAACGAATGGTCGACGAGCTTCGTGAGACATCGACGCCACAGGTCACAAATGGGCGATAATCGCTTCGCTCATGACCCAAACTACCGGTTCGCGTCTGGGGCCGTACGAAATCACCGGCGCCCTCGGTGCCGGTGGGATGGGGGAGGTCTATCGGGCCCGCGACACGCGGCTCGATCGCAGCGTGGCCGTCAAGATTCTTTCCCCGGAGCTCGCGCAGAACGAGGAATTCAAACAGCGCTTTGAGCGGGAAGCGAAGGCCATCTCCCAACTCAGCCATCCCAACATCTGCACCCTGCACGATGTGGGAGAGGAGGGTGGAACCAGTTATCTGGTGATGGAGCTTCTCGAAGGGGAGTCTCTTGCCGACCGAATCATCCGAGGTCCCCTTCCGTTGGCAGAGGTGTTCAGGTACGGCGCGCAGATCGCCACAGCGTTGGATTTCGCGCATCGCGCCGGCATCGTTCATCGCGATCTGAAGCCGGGCAACATCATGATTACGAGGATGGGCGCGAAGCTTCTCGACTTCGGCCTGGCCAAACGTGCGGCGATCGACATCATCAACGCGGATGCCGCGACGCAGCAGAAACCGGTGACGGCCCAAGGCACGATTCTCGGCACGTTTCAGTACATGGCTCCCGAGCAACTTGAAGGGCAGGAGGCCGACGCCCGGACTGATATCTTCGCTCTGGGAGTCGTCCTCTACGAGATGGCCACCGGCCGGCGCGCCTTCGAAGGAAAAACCCGGACCAGCCTCATCGCCGCCATCGTCTCGACCCAACCCAGACCGATCAGCGAGATCCAGCCGCTCACTCCTCCGGCGTTCGATCATCTGCTCGCCCGATGTCTGCAGAAAGATCCCGAGGAGCGCTGGCAGAGCGCTCACGACGTGGCCTGTGAACTGAAGTGGGCGGCAGAAGAGCAGGAGCCGGTCAGCAAGGCGGGCGGGCGCGCTCGTGCTTGGATCGTTGCGGCTGCCGCAGCCGCCGTTGCGGCCATCATTGCCATTGCCGCCGTTCGGGGATTGAGTAAGCCAGACGCGGAACCACACCTCGTTCTTTCTCTGGCTCCGCCGGAGGCGCCGACAGTGGAGCACTACGAGCATCTCGTCATTTCGCCAGACGGAACGCTGGCGGCTTTCGTTGGATACGGGGAGGGCCGGCAAGCTCTCTGGATTCGTCCTCTCGATACTCCGAAAGCTCGGATGCTTCCAGGCACCGAGGACGCACAACTGCCGTTCTGGTCGCCGGATTCGGGGAGCCTCGGATTTTTCGCAGATGGAAAACTAAAACGAATTTCCGCAGCCGGCGGCCCGCCTCAGACTCTCTGTGATGCGACCCAGCCCTTTGGGGGGTCCTGGAGCTCCAGGGGCTTAATCGTCTTCGGAGGGGATGGATATGGTCCCATCTCGGAGGTCGGCGCTTCCGGCGGAACAGTACGGACGCTGACGCATCTGTCGCCAAGAGAGGAAGGACATCGCTGGCCGTCGTTTCTTCCCGACGGTGAACATTTCATCTATCTGGGAGATGCGGCGCGAAGCGAGGATCATCATCTGAAGGTGGGTTCGACGGCTGGAGGAGAGCCGCTGGACCTGATGCAGGGCATCACCAATGCTCTGTACGCGGAGCCGGGGTTCATCCTCTTCGTCCGGGGCAGATCGCTCCTTGCCCAGAAATTCGACGCCGCCACTCTCAAGCTTTCCGGAGAGCCGCACGTAGTCGCCGAGCAGCTGCTGAACAGTTCGGTAAACCATCATTACGAGTTCTCCGTCTCCACCACGGGGCGGCTCAGCTACCGATCGGTCGACCCGCGGGTCCGTCTGCAATGGGTCGATCGCACCGGGAAAGTGATCCAGACTGTTTCCGAGCCTCGGACCTTCGCTTATTTCGCTCTGTCTCCCGATGAGCGCAAGGTCCTGATCGAGCAGCTCGACGCGGACGGACGGGGGGAGGATATCTGGACCATCGACCTGATCCGAGGCGTGAGTACGCGTCTTACCGTCGATCCGGCCAGTGATGTGGCGCCGGAGTGGTCACCGGACGGGTCGAGGGTGGCGTTCAGCTCGATGCGCAGTGGGCTGGGAGACCCCTTCATGGTCGATTCCAGTAATACGGCGAGCGTTCAGCCGCTCTTCAAGACGCCGTACGGTGCATTTCCTACCAGCTGGTCAAGCAGCGGCGAATTCATTCTTATGGACGGTTCGCAACGCTCACAAAATGACATCCTGATCTACTCGACCCGGACCAGACAGGTCACTCCCTATCGGGCCACTCCCTTCGATGAACTCAGCGCAGTATTTTCGCCAGACGATTCCGCCGTGGCGTACGTTTCCTCGGAATCAGGCCGTCCTGAAGTCTACGTGGAGAAGTTTCCTTCTCATGCCGGACGCAGGCAGGTCTCCACGGCCGGCGGATCGTTGCCACTGTGGTCGGGGGATGGGAAGGAGTTGCTCTACAGGTCCCTCAGTGGAATTCTGATGAGCGTCGACAGTACATCGGACACGGCAGTGCCTCTGGAGTTGTTCCGACTGCCGGGGAACTATTATCGCCCGTCCAGGGACCGCCAGCGATTTCTCGTCGATCAGCCAGTACAGGATGTGGACAGGACGCCGGTCTCGCTGATCACAAACTGGACCGCGGGGCTGAAACAATAGCCACGCACGGGAGGGTGCTCTCGTCAGCTCCCTCCATCGAAAAAGTAGACGTGCTCGCGGCGAAATAGAAGCGATCGCGACCCGGCAAAGCGATTGTTTCCGTTCTGTTTTCCGCTCGGCACAACTTTACTGCGCTCATCCGTATGGAAGCCCGGAGGGCCATCCATACAGCGACGAACGCTGGTTATCCTTACATTCTTTCTCAGCGTCACGGCATTCGCCACGAATGCCAGGCCGAGTGACCCTGTCCTTGGGAAATGGATCGGTGAGATTGCCGATCCGCAGGATCGGATTACGATCGGGTTCGAGTTCACCGCCGACGGGAAGGGCGCTGTCGTTCCTCATCTCTACGAACCGGTTCTCAATCTCTTCGGGACACCGTTGACTCTACAGCGCGCGGGGAACGTCTATACCATTCCCGAAGCGGGTCTGGAGTTGACGCTCGACGGAGACTCTCTCTCCGGAACGTTCTCCAGTCTCAGGTACCGCATTGATCTTCATCGCACTTCTGTGCTTCCCCACGACCCTCCTGTTCCGGACCTGCTCAAGGGACCAGCCCCGCTCTGGAGCACCAGACTGGGTGGCAATGTGTACGGAGCGGTCACTGTGGCCGACGGGGTGGCCTACATCGGAACTACCGCTGGCGTTTTGAACGCCGTGAACGTGACGGATGGTTCGTTCGCCTGGACCTTCAACGCTGGCCGGCCCATTCATGGCCAGGCGCTCGTCTTCGGAGACTCGGTTTACTTCGTGTGTGACAACGGCTACCTGTTCAAACTCGATCGATCGAACGGGAAAGAGCTCTGGCGCTACGACCTCGGTGACGGCCTGGTGGAACGGATTCTTCCCCATCAGGCGGGGGAGGGGTGGGACTTCATAGCGCCGCGGCCGGCGATCGCAGACGGAGTAATTTACGCCGGTTCCGGAGATGGAAGCATGCACGCGCTCGATGCCGGGAGTGGAAAACGGATCTGGAGATTCGCATCGAAAGGGAAGATCCGCAGTGATGCTCTCGTGGACGGAGATCGGCTTTACTTCGGAAGCCTCGACGGAAGCGTTTACGCACTCGATCGGAAACATGGTGCGGAGTTGTGGCACTACGATACGAAAGCTCCGGTCACCAGCTCTCCGGCAATGGTCGACGGGAAAGTGATCGTCGGCAACCGAGGATTCGGAATCGCAGCACTGAATGCGGCCGACGGTTCGGTGGCCTGGCGAGCCCTGTACTGGGGCTCATGGGTAGAGTCGAGTGCCGTTGCATGGGGGAAGGTGTTCTACATTGGAGCCTCGGATCTGCGGCGCGTGACCTGTTACGACCCGGCCGACGGCAGTGTAGTGTGGCGTACGGACGTGTTCGGATGGAACTGGGGGCGCCCGGCAGTCACCGAGAAAATGATCTATGTGGGAGTGGCCGGAGGATCGCCGTACATGATCCGCCATGTCCCCAGTTTGACGGCCCTCGACCGGAAGACCGGCGCCATCGTCTGGCGATGGGTACCACCCGCCAGCGAGTCATACCAGGCCGGTTTCGCGGCAGGTCCCGCTATCGGCGGCACGTCTCTGGTCATCGCTTCGATCGACGGGACGCTGTATTCGTTTCCCTTGTCGGCAACCTGACGAAGGCCGGCCTGCACGAACACGGGTTCATTTGTCATCAGGAAAAGGGATGGACCGATTACTTTTTCTGGCTCGTAACGGGGAAAGGATTTGTTAGAAATGGAGGGGACGGCTTTGAATCCTATACTTGACGCCATGCGAATGACATCGATCGGTCTGGGTATGCTTCTCGTTGCTACCGTGCTCCCGGCGCAGCCACGTCCTCCCGAGCACTCTGTCTTTATGGGAGACATCGACACGTCCGTCGACCCCTGCACGAACTTTTTCGATTACTCCAATGGCGCCTGGCGGAAGGCCAACCCCATTCCCGCTTCGATGCAGCGCTGGAGCCGGCGTTGGGCGGCCGGCGAGGAGAACAAGAACCAGTTACGCGAGCTGCTCGATGACGAAGTGAAACGAAACGACTGGCCCAGGGGTTCCGTCGATCAGCAGATCAGCGATTTCTACAGCGCCTGCATGGATGAGGAGCAGGTGAACAAACTGGGCGCAAAGCCCATCGAGCGTCTTCTGAAAGAGATCCGATCCATCGAGAATCGTGCCGGACTGCAGGCCATGATCGCCCGGCTGGCCGATCTGCAGATCAGCGCCCCGTTTGGCGTGGGCCCGTCGCCGGACAATCACAATCCGTCGGCAGTGATCGCGAACGTCTTCGCATCCGGTCTGGGACTTCCTGACCGTGATTACTACGTCAAGCCCGAAAAGCGTTTCGTCGATGCCCGCGAAAAATATCGTACGCACATCGCCAGGATGTTCATGCTCGCCGGTTACGGCGAGGAATCGGCCCGGAAGGCCAGCGATTCAGTATTTGCTCTGGAAAAACGCCTGGCCGCGGGGCAGCTGGACAACGTCGCCCTCCGCAACCCGGAGGCCACCGATCACAAGCTGGCCGTGGAGGCGCTGCAGAAGCTCACACCACACTTCGACTGGAACAAGTATCTGGACAGGTCCGGCATCGCTCCGGCGGACCTCAATGTCAGCGAGCCGAAGTACATGCAGGCTGTCGACAAGGAGCTGCTCTCCACACCCCTGAGCACATGGAAGACCTACCTCACATGGAATGTGATCAACACCGCGGCGCCCTATCTCTCCACGCCGATCGCCACCGCTGATTTCGAGTTCTACGGCAGGTACCTGAATGGCGCAAAAGAGATCAAACCTCGTTGGAAGCGATGCGTCGAAGCCGAGGACAAGCTTCTCGGAGAAGCGCTGGGCAGGCGATACGTGGAGCGTTATTTTCCGCAAGAAGCAAAAGCGCGGATGCAGGACCTGGTGAAGAATCTTCTTTCGGCGATGGCAGATTCCATCCGGGCCCTGGATTGGATGAGCCCTGAGACAAAAACCAAGGCACTGGAAAAACTCACTACGTTCAATCCCAAGGTCGGCTATCCGGACAAGTGGAAGGATTACAGCGCCGTACCTATCAGTGCGGACTCACATTGGCAGAACGTTACGGCGGGTTTGAAATTCGGCACCACCAACGCCCGCACGCAGATCGGAAAACCTGTCGATCGCGGTCTCTGAGGCATGACGCCACCGACCTCCGACGCCTATTACAACCCTCTGCTGAACGAGATCGTCTTTCCCGCGGGGATTCTCCGCCCTCCGGCCTTCGACGTGAATGCCGTGGACGCGGTGAACTATGGAGCGATCGGCGTGGTCATCGGACACGAGATCAGTCACGGCTTCGATGACGAAGGGTCGCAGTACGATGCCGAGGGGCGTTTGAACAACTGGTGGACGGCCGAGGACCTGAAGCGATTCCAGGAGCGGACAAAGTGCGTCGAAGATCAGTTTGATGGCTATTTCATCGAACCAGGCATCCATCACAACGGCAAGCTCGTCCTCGGTGAGTCGATTGGCGACTTCGCCGGAGCGAAAATCGCCTGGGCTGCATTTCAGAAGGCCCAGGAGACGAACCCTGCTCCGACCATCGATGGCCTGACTCCGGCGCAGCAGTTCTTCATCGCCTGGGGGCAGTTCCGAGGGGACGAAATCCGGCCGGAGTTGCAGCGAACGATGATTCAGGGCAACCCGCATCCCATCGCCAAGTACCGTGTTATCGGGCCGCTATCCAATCTGCCGGCCTTTGCCAAAGCCTTCAGTTGTAAGGATGACGCGGCCATGGTCCGTGCGGAGGGGAAACGCTGTCAGGTCTGGTAAACCCGAGGCGACGTCCAGGGTTCAATGCCGGCACTGCCTGAAATCCAACTCAGAGACGGAGCCAGGCTGACTGCTGCTCGTCGTACAATTCCGTAGATCCCATGAGCCTGACTCCCGGCACCCGCCTCGGCAGGTACGAAGTCCGTTCGCCTCTTGGTGCAGGTGGAATGGGTGAGGTCTACCTTGCCTTCGACCCCGAACTGGAACGGACGGTTGCCATCAAGGTGCTTCGGGACAGCGATCAATCGGCCGACCGCGCCCGCCGTTTCATTCAGGAGGCGAAGGCGGCCTCGGCCTTGAACCACCCCAACGTCGCTCAGGTCTACGAGATCGGCAGCGTCGACGAACTGCGCTACATCGTCATGGAAGTGGTGGAGGGCGAGACGCTTCGACAACGACTCGGTCACGGAAAGATGTCCATCGACGACGTCCTTTCCATCGCAACGCAGATCGCTTCAGCACTGGGCGCTGCACATTCCGCAGGCATCGTTCACCGCGACGTCAAACCGGACAACATCATCCTCCGTCCCGACGGCTACGTGAAGGTCCTCGACTTCGGTCTGGCGAAACTACGCAAGAGCGAGGGTCAGTCGGGCATCACCATGCTCAA
Organism: Acidobacteriota bacterium; assembly: GCA_039931435.1. GTDB lineage: Bacteria > Acidobacteriota > Thermoanaerobaculia > Gp7-AA8 > Gp7-AA8 > JBDTRY01. The sequence continues at coordinate 10,606 of JBDTRY010000019.1, forward strand.
GACTGAGCCTGGCCTGGTCATGGGAACGTTGCCCTACATGGCACCCGAGCAGGTCGGCGGGGGAGAGGTCACGCCCGCGGCCGACGTCTTCAGCACGGGTGTGGTGCTCTACGAGATGATCGCCGGTGTCCGCCCCTTCGAAGGAGACACGGTGACACAGGTGGCCACGGCCATCCTCTCCAGCACGCCCCGCCCCCTTGAGGAGATGCGTCCGGACATTCCGCCGAAACTGGCCGGGGTGATCTCAAAATCGCTGGCCAAGGAAATCAGCGCCCGTTACTCCAATGCCGAAGAACTTCTGAGCGAGCTGCGGCAGATCAGCAGGGAGACGAATGCCGCGTTGAACGAAGCCGAACCTCCTCGCCTCCGGCGAAGAACTCTACCGGCGTGGACTCTGGTTCTGGCATTGATCGTTCTGGCGCTGGCTGCGGCAGCCTTCTACTTCCGGAGAGCGAATGAGGCGGCACAACGGCGCGCGGCAGGCGATTCCGCATCGCGCGCGGAGGCACTGCTTTCCCAAGGTGCGTATCCCGAGGCCTACGAACTGGCCAGTGCCGCTGCCAGAACTCTTCCCGATGACGCTCGCTTGCTTTCGGTGATTTCAAGAGCGTCGGTTCCGATCGGGTTCGACAGCAATCCTCCTGGAGCAATCGTGTCTTTACGGCGCTTCGGTGGGCCAGCAGATGAAACGTCGATAGGGACGACTCCTCTGTCGATTGCGCACCTACCTCGCGGAGACTATGTCATCACCTTTCGAAAGGCGGGATACGCACCGGCCATGCGTCCTCTCCCCCTGGCGCCTATTGTCGTTCACGGTTTCGAGGCCCCCCGTCAGGCGGGAGACCTGCGCGTGACCTTGGTGCCGTCGGCGAAGGTACCAGCGGAGATGGTTTTCGTGGCCGGAGGCGACTATCGTCTCTCGGGGTTTGACCGCCTCACAGACCGGGCCGTGAAGCTCGATGATTTCTTCATCGACCGCTATGAAGTTTCGAATCGTGACTTCAGCGAGTTCATCCGGGGCGGCGGCTATCATAATCGGGCATTCTGGAAACACCCGTTCGTCGATGGAACGAAAACGTTGTCCTTTGAAGTAGCAATGAATCGTTTCCGCGATTCCACCGGTCTTCCCGGTCCAAGAAGCTGGACTGGAGGAGCGCCACCGTCGGGGCACGAGAATCATCCGGTCACGGACATTACCTGGTACGAGGCAGCGGCGTTCGCGGAATGGAAAGGAAAGTCTCTTCCCACGGTCTTTCAGTGGGAAAAGGCAGCTAGAAACCCACTGAAAGGAGCTCTGGGAAGCAGCTTCCCATGGGGCGTCCTGGCCGAGGGCACGGATGCCACAACGCGCGCGAACTTCCTCGGCAAAGGAACGCTTCCGGTGGACAGCATGCCCTTCGGCATCAGTCCCTGGGGGGCGTACAACATGGCCGGGAATGTCTCCGAATGGTGCCGGAATCCGATTGATCCCGGTTTCGCCGTTCGTGGCGGAAGCTGGAACGATGCCGTCTACGCCTTCGGAAGGACCGCTGCAATTCCCGGGTTGTTTTCAAGCAGCACGGTTGGGTTCCGGTGCGCAAAACCAGCCGGCAGTGATGGGGGAGGACAGAATGATCAGGGAGCGTTCGCCATCAACGCCTCGGGTCTCGTTCCGCAATACCACCCTGTTGACGATCGAACCTTTGCTGACATCCGGGCCCGGTATACCTACACAAACACTCCCCTTGCATCGAAGATTGTCGAGAGCGTGGACACGCCGGACTGGCGTCGCGAGAAGATTGAATACATCGTCGCCGGCCGAACGGTCCCGGCATACCTCTATCTTCCGAACGGGTTTCCACGTCCTTTGCAAGTAGTCCACTTCGCTCCGGCCGGCGACGTGGCCAATGGATTCAGAACCCTTCCTGCCAGCATCGAGGCCACGCTGGCACCGATCATCCGGGGAGGGCGTGCAGTGTTCTCGGTCGTGCTGGAGGGCTACACCGAACGTCCTCGTCCTGCGACTTCTGTGGAACCAGACTCGCGTTCGGCTGAATACGTCGATTACACCGTGACTCAGGTGACGGAGCTTCGGCGGGGGCTGGACTACCTGGAGACCCGGCCGGATATCGATCACTCCCGCATCACCTTCCTCGGTCCCAGCGCCGGATCCTGGGCCGGCGTGCTCATCGCCGCTCTCGAATCCCGATATCGGTCCGTAGCATTTGTTGGCACTCATATCAGTCCGAATGAAGTTGCCGATGCGCCGGCGGCCAACAGAATCAATTTCGCTCCGCACATTTCCGGCCCGACGCTCATGCTTCAGGGACGATACGACGAGAGTGCGCCGCTGAAGAGCCAGGCCGAGCCTCTCTTCAAACTCCTCAGAGAGCCCAAGCGTCTGGAGATCTATGAGGGCAGTCACGCGCCGACTGCAGCCGTGCTCATTCCCGCTCTGACTAAATGGTTCGACGAAACCATGGGCCCGGTGGCGCAGTAGCGGTGCCAGGGTCGGAAGGGACGTGCAGAAATCGCGAAGAATACCGGCCGCACGGCGTGCGGCCGGTATCCTTGGTTCCTTTCAGCGGTTCACGTCTCACTATGGGGATGGAGCCGCGTGATCAGGATTGGCAGGGTCGAAGAGAACAAGAGATCGCTTCTGAGTCCGCGCCAGCCGATCCAGAAATTTTGCCCGGGTGATTTCCACCGAACCCAGGGCCCTCATGTGCTCGGACATGACCTGGACGTCGAACCAGTCAAGACCGCGGGACTGAAGGTGCTCGAAGAGAAAAAGAAGAGCGAGCTTCGAGGCGTTCGGCCGCAAGCGAAACATACTCTCTCCATTGAAAGCACCACCGGCATCCACACCATAGACCCCGCCGACGAGCTCGTTTTGATCCCAGACCTCCACGCTGTGGGCCACTCCTTGAGCATGGAGTAGACAGTAAGCCTCAACGACCTGCGGGAAAATCCACGTTCCGTCCTGATCGGGCCGCTGTGCTGTGGCGCACGCTTCGATGACCGAACGGAAATCCCCATCGATCGTGAAACGGAACCCGCTCCGGGCCCGGACATGACGGAGGCTGCGAGAGATATGAACGTCCTTCAGTTCGATGATTGCGCGGCGCCGGGGACAGAACCAAGGCAGAGGAATGCCCTCCATGGGCCAGGGGAAGATGCCGTGGCGGTAGGCGTCGATGAGAGTCTCCGGGCGAAGGTCATCGCCGAAGGCCACGACGTCTCCCTTCGTCTTCCTCGGGTCGGGGAATCGTGATGTTGTCATCGAGCGCGGAACAGGCAGCAGCGGCTCAATTGATCGGCGGCTCTTCAAGAACCGTAAACTCACCGCCCTCGGCATCGAGAACGATGCGTCCGCCATTCTGCAAAGATCCGAACAGGATGCTGTCCACCAACGGTTCCTTGACTCGCGACTGGATGAGACGAGCCAGCGGGCGTGCCCCGAAGGCACGATCATAGCCATTCGTGGCCAGCCACAGGCGCGCGGCCGGGGAGAGTTCGATGGTCACCTTCTTCGCGGCAAGCTGCTCCCGTAGCTCACCGATGAACTTGTCGACCACCCGCTCGATGGTCTCCATGGCCAGGGGCTCAAAAACAATCCAGGCGTCGAAGCGATTCCGGAATTCCGGTGCGAACATCTTCTCGATTGCTCCCCGTCCCTTGCTGCTTCCCGGATTGTTGCGGAACCCTACACCAGCTTCCACCATCTCCCGGCCGCCGGCGTTCGTGGTCATGATCAGCACCACGTTCCGGAAATCGGCTTTGCGCCCATTGTTGTCCGTGAGAGTGGCGTGGTCCATGACTTGAAGCAGAAGACTGAACAGATTCGGATGCGCTTTCTCGATCTCATCGAGAACAAGCACGGAGTAGGGAGTGCGGATGATGGCGTCGGTAAGGAGGCCTCCCTGATCGAATCCCACGTAGCCGGGAGGCGCTCCGATGAGCCGGGAGACCGTGTGCGCCTCCATGTATTCGCTCATGTCGAAACGGATGAACTCCACCCCCATGATGCGCGCCAGTTGGCGGGCCAGTTCAGTCTTTCCAACCCCCGTGGGTCCGGAAAAAAGAAACGACCCGACCGGTTTGTCCGGCTGCCCGAGACCGGAGCGTGAGAGTTTGATGGCGTTGACGACCTGATGCACGGCGGAGTCCTGGCCGTAGATCACGCCCTTCAACTCTGTCTCCAGATCGTGCAGACGATCCTTTTCGGAACCGCCCACGGTCTTCGGTGGAACTTTCGCCATCCGGGCGATGACCATCTCGATTTCAGGCTCTCCGATGGTGACCACTCCTGCCGCCCGCCGCTCTTCCGCCGGCAGCATGCGCATGCGAGCCCCGGCTTCGTCCAGGACGTCGATGGCTTTGTCGGGAAGGTGACGGTCGTGCAGGTACTTTGCTGACAGTTCCGCAGCGAGCTGGATGGCCTCGTCGCTGAAGGCCACTCCGTGAAACTCTTCGTAGTAGGACTTCAACCCCTTGAGGATTTCGATCGTCTCCGGAATGGTCGGCTCACCAACCTCGATCTTTTGAAAGCGCCGGGCCAGGGCTCGATCATGCTCGAAGGAGGCCTTGTACTCGGCGTAGGTTGTGGATCCTATGCAGCGTAGTTTTCCTGCAGCCAGAGCGGGCTTGATGATGTTCGAGGCATCCATCGATCCTCCGCTCACGGAACCCGCGCCGACGATCGTGTGAATCTCATCGATGAAGAGAATGGCGTTTTCTTTCTTCTGCAGCCCGGCGATGACACCCTTCAATCGCTGCTCGAAATCTCCGCGGTATTTTGTTCCCGCCAGCACGGCGCTCATGTCCAGGGCGTAAACGGAGGCGTCCCTGAGAATTTCCGGAACACTTCCCTCATGAATTTTCAACGCCAGTCCCTCGGCGATTGCCGTCTTCCCCACGCCCGGTTCGCCGACGAAGAGCGGATTGTTCTTCCGGCGGCGGCAGAGAATCTGAACCGTCCGCTCCAGTTCGGGGATGCGGCCGATGAGGGGATCGATCTCGCCGTTCGCAGCGCGCTCGTTCAGATTCGAGGTAAAGGCCACGACGGGATCGCTCTGCTGAGGGGTCCCCGGTTCTTCCGGCGTGGTGGGAAGGAATTCGGGCTGTCCTTCGATCTTCGAGACTCCATGGGCGATGTAGCTCAGAACGTCGAGCCTGGTGATGCCCTCCTGCGTGAGCAGGAACACGGCATGAGAGCGTTCCGCTTGAAAGATGGCAGCGAGCATATGCGCCCCGTTAAGTTCCTTCAGCGACGAACTCTGAACGTGAAGCAGTGCGTACTCGAGAATGCGCCGGAACGTCGCTGTCTCCGTGGGCATGACCTCAGACTCAACCTGGACTTCGTCGAACTGTTCGGAGAGGAAACGGTCCAGGTCTCTACGAAGAGACTCGAGATTGCCTCCACAGTTGACCAGGACTTCGCGAGCCGAAGGATCGTCGAGAAGGGCCAGGAGCAGGTGCTCGAGAGTGATGTACTCGTGCCGGCGTAATACCGCCTCGTTCACAGCATTGGAGAACGTCGTCTGAAGTTGTTTGGCGATCATCGTGTCAGTCTGCCTCTGAATTGTCGGCCTGCACCCGCGTTTATACAAGCATCAAACAAATGAGCCAGCCTCCGCATTGCCTTGTGGGTCCAGGGGGGTGCCTGAGATAAAACTGCAGCCATATCAGGGCTCCGCGCCTGTTGGTCATTCTGATCGTGGAAACGGGACGGTATCACCCGAAATGATACGGCTCTCGAGGAGTTGTCATCCGAGGGATCTCCCGCGCGTGTAGCGACAGCCGCCTTACACGAGCCGGAGATCCCTCGCGCTTCGCTCGTTCGGGATGGCTCGTTGAGCCCGTCCATTCGATCGATGCGTCGCGGCATTAGTACTTTTTCCTGTAAAAGAGAGTGAACTACCCTCTAAGCCACTTCGATTGTGCAGAGCAACGGATACTCGTTGGCTCTGGCCAGGGCTGTGGTTCGGGCCACCTTCATTTCAGCAACTTCCCACGTATACGTTCCGGCCACCCCCATGCCTGTAGTGTGGACCAGCAGCATGATGCGCATGGCGTCATCGGAGGAGCGATTAAATACCTGTTCGAGGATGAGGACGACGAATTCCATCGTGGTGAAATCGTCATTGTTCAGAAGCACTTTGTAGAGCGGCGGTTCCTTGGCTTCTGGCCTGACAGCAGTGGCCAGTTCCTCGTCACGTTCGTTTTGAGGTGGCGTCATCTGAATCGCCAGCGGAGGGCGGCCGTCACCAACCCTCTCGCTCTCTCAAGGAGGTGATGTGGGCGACATGATGCCGGCCGTGCCAGGCGTAGAGCGCCAGCAGCCAGTCCAGCGAAGTCTCGCCGCGCTCCGAGTGCAGAACCTTGCGCTGAAAGTCTGCTTCACTCATGGACCGGAGCAGGGCAGTGAGGCGTCCGTGCATCGATTCCAGAAGATCCAGCGACACCGCCGGAGGGACCGTTTTTACGTCCGCCAGTTCAGCCCATCGAGCCTCGTCGTACGGCTTCACCGCCGGCATGTCTTCGGTCAGACCGAGCTTAAAGCGAATGTAGGCATTGAGATGGCTGTCGGGAAGGTGGTGCACTACCTGCCGCACTGTCCACCCCTCCGGGCGGTAGGGCCGGTCCCAGCGATCGCCTTCAATCCCGCTCACTGCCTCCCGCAGCCGCGCAGGCGCTTCGTCGATCTCCCTGATGAACTTTTGGCGAATCTCGTCCGTGTAGCTTTCCGGAGCTTCGAACTTTCCGATGGGATATCTGAGATCATCCATGACCTTCGCTTCTCCTTGCACTTTGGCTGAGAATTCTGTGTCGCGGGGCGGATTGCCTGCAAGCAAACTTATGAATACGCGTCTCCTGATTCGAGCCGGCAGGATATCTCGGGGCGTCGAGGCGCTGCGCGTTCACAGTTCCACCCAGCGTAGCTCCTCTGCCACTTCCACGTCGGTAAAATGCTCCATGGCCTCCCGTTGAAGGACGGAAGAATCCGTGTAGCGAGGACTGATATGTGTCAGGAGCAACTTGCGGGCTCCTGCCTGCGCAGCGACATGGGCCGCGTCCACAGCGGTGGAGTGCCATCGCCGCCCGGCCTCATCCCGCATGTCTTCCCCGTAAGTCGATTCATGAATGAGGAGGTCCGCGCCTCGGGCGAGTTCGACGGCGGAGTCACAGCGCCGCGTGTCGCAGCAGTAAGTGACTCGGCGTCCCGCTCGTACCGGTCCCACCAGGTCGGTTCCGTGAACGGTTCTCCCGTCGCTGAGCGTCACCCTTTCGCCTCGCTTCAGGTGGCCGAACAGAGGGCCGGTGGTTACGCCGAGAGCGGTGGCACGTCGAGCGTCGAAGGTCCCCGGCCGGTCATCCTCGACGATCGTGTAACCGAGGGTGGGGATGCTGTGTTCGAGAGCGCTGGCGATGATCCGGAAGCCTTTCCCTTCCAGAATAATCCCCGGCTCGGCCTCGGTCAGGCTCACCGGGTAGGGAAGGTTGAGTTGCGTGGTTTTGCGAACGCCATCGAGATAAGCACACAGACCGGCTGGGCCGAAGATCGCCAAAGGCTCGCTCCTGTCGTAGAGAGCCATTGTTCCCAGCAGACCTGGCAGCCCGTAGAGATGATCGCCGTGAAGGTGGGAGATGAGGATCACTCCGCATCCACCTGTTCGCAGCGACGAGCGCATGAGCTGGTACTGTGTGCCTTCGCCGCAATCGATAAGGATCGTCTCTCCGTCGAGAACGACTGCGGTCGCCGAGACATGCCTCGTGGAAGTCGGGGCACCGGCGCTGATGCCGAGGGGGAGAACGCGAATCTGATCCATCTGTCGGAGGCCGTCTTCCCTTCTCCTGCCGCTCTCCTCTTCGGGGCATTGTATTCTCAACATGAAAGGAGCGCCGTTGCCCGAACTTCCCGACGTCATCGTCTACATCGAAGCGCTGGAAGAGCGCGTTCTCGGCCAGAAGCTCGAGAAGCTTCGTCTGGCCAACCCGTTCGTCCTGCGCACGGTCGAACCGTCACCCGCCGATTGCGCGGGAAAAACCGTAACCGGGCTTCGACGAATCGGTAAGCGCATCGCCATCGCCCTTGAGGACGACCTTTTCATCGTCATCCATCTGATGATTGCCGGGCGCTTCCGATGGTTCGACTCCACGGGCGCGAAGATCCCCGGGAAGCTCGGGTTGGCAGCGTTGGACTTCCAGTCCGGCACACTCATCCTCACGGAGGCGGGCTCGAAGCGGCGTGCATCGATCTCAATAGTCAAAGGGGAAAGCGCTCTCAAGGAAATCGACAGAGGCGGCCTGGAAGTTTTAGAAGCATCACGCGACGAATTCGCGGCGACCCTCCGCCGCGAAAACCGGACGTTGAAGCGCGGACTGAGCGACCCCACCATCCTCAGCGGAATCGGGAACGCATACTCGGACGAAATTCTTCATCGGGCCAGGCTCTCACCTCTGGCATTGACCGGAAAGCTCTCTGATGCGGAAATGCAACGTCTGTTCGAAGCCACCAAATCGACGCTACTGGATTGGGTCGAGCGATTGCGTAGATTGCGGGCGGGAGGCTTTCCGGAGAAGGTCACGGCGTTCCGGGAGGGGATGGCGGTTCACGGGCGATTCGGACAACCCTGTCCGTATTGCGGTGCTCCGGTGCAGCGCATCGTCTACGCCGACAACGAGACGAACTACTGCGCGAAGTGCCAGACGGGGGGCAAACGACTGGCGGATCGTGCCTTGTCGCGGCTTCTCGGGAGCGACTGGCCACGTGTTCTGGAAGAATGACCCGCCGCTGCCCGTCATACGATATCGTTCCGCATGAAAGTACTTGGGGTCGTTTTTTTCGCCATGGTTAGAATTCCGGCAGCCACTCATCAGACGTTCTGCGAGGCCCGAATGCGATTGGTCGTTTGTTCAATTGTGGCGATCTTTTCCGTGGCCGGACCGCTTCTCAGTCAGACGGCAGGAGCGCGATCGATCACTGCGCAGGCTCTTGATTCGCACATCCAGTTTCTGGCTTCGGACCTCCTCGAGGGCCGGGGTACGGGCACGCGGGGCTTCGATCTGGCGGCTCAGTATGTTTCGACGGAGCTGGCCTCGTATGGACTCTCACCGGCCGGAACGGACGGTGGCTGGTTTCAAACGGTATCGTTCCGCAAGGCAGTGCTTCAACCGGCAACGAGTGGTCTGACTCTGACGCGAAAGGGAACCTCGCAACCGCTGAAGTATGGGGACGAGGTCCTCATCGCTGCCGACTATAAGCGTACGAAGACCGAAGTTTCCGCAGCGGTGGTCTTCGTCGGATTCGGCATCAGCGCCCCTGATCAGAACTACGACGATTACTTGACGGTCGATGTGAAAGGAAAGGTTGTAGCCATGCTCGGTGGAGCGCCCCCGTCGTTCCCCTCGACGGAGCGCGCCTACTACTCCTCGGGTGCCACGAAAAGCGACAATGCCGCCGCTCATGGTGCGCTGGGCATCATCAACATCGCCACTCCTCCGGAGATGGTCCGTTCGCCGTGGGAGCGTCGGGTGCGGGGAGCGAAGGCCGGAGGCATGCATTGGGTAGGCGCAGACGGCGCCCCTGGCAATGGACGGGATGAAATCAAAGTTTCCGCCTTGATCACCGCGGACGCCGCGAAAAAGCTCTTCGCCGGGTCTTCACACTCGGCAGAGTCCGTTTTTGATGCAGCTTTGCATGGAGCGCCCGGGTCGTTCCCCCTGCAGTGCACCGCTGCATTGAGGCAGTCCAGCGTCCATGAAGATGCCAGGAGCGAGAACGTTGCCGGCATGATCCGGGGATCGGATCCCAAGCTCCGGGATCAGTATCTGGTTTACTCCGCGCATCTCGATCACCTGGGGATCTCGGAGCCGGTCAAGGGCGACTCTATCAACAACGGCGCGTACGACAACGGGTCCGGAGTCGCCGTGCTTCTGGAACTGGCCCGGGCTTTCGCCTCGCTTACTCAGCCTCCGAAGCGATCGATCATTTTTCTGGCGGTTACCGGTGAGGAGAAGGGGTTGCAGGGATCGGACTATTTCGCCCGATTCCCTACCGTGCCGAAATCTTCGATCGTGGCCGACATCAATATGGATATGTTCCTGATGCTTTACCCGTTTTCCGACGCCGTTCCGTTTGGAGGAGAGCATTCGACTCTGGGCGAAGCGGTGCAGCGCGCGGCGAGCGTCATGGGATTGGAGGTCAGCCCGGATCCCGCACCCGAGGAAGTGCGCTTCGTGCGAAGCGATCAGTACTCTTTCGTGAAACAGGGCATTCCCGCCGTGAAGATCAATCCCGGTTTTAAAACGGGGAATCCGGACATTGACGGCGAAAAGCTCACCAGGGACTGGCTGCACAACATCTACCACACGCCACAGGACAACCCCGATCAGAAAATGGATCTTGAGTCCGGCGTGAAGTTCGCAAAGTTGAATTTCCTGATCGGGATGGACGTGGCCAATACGATCGAGCGTCCGGCGTGGAAACCTGGCAGTTTCCTCGGACGGAAATTCGGCTCGTCCCACAAAACGGAGAAAACGGCGAACACTGCACAGTGAAGAAGAGCCGGAGGTTCGGACGCTTCGTAGCCAACGGGGATTAGCTGTGATAAGCATAGGCAACACCTTGAGGAGGTAGTCCATGTCGGATTCACACGTCGATTCGGATGCCGCGCATACCGGAAATCAGGCCGCCAGTGCCATCCGCGAGACCGAGGAGAGTAATAAACCTCGCAGCCCGAAGGAGGAACTGGAGGAGCTGTGCGTCAACACTATCCGCTTCCTCGCTGTCGACGCCGTGGAAAAGGCCGACTCCGGACATCCGGGAACTCCCATGGGAATGGCCGACATGGCCTTTGTACTCTGGACCGAATTTCTGCACCACGATCCCTCCGACCCGCACTGGAAGAACCGCGACCGATTCATTCTCTCCGCGGGTCATGCTTCGATGCTTCTCTACTCACTGCTTCATCTGACCGGATACAAGCAGATGACGCTCGAGCAACTCAAGCAGTTCCGGCAATGGGGTTCGCGAACCGCCGGTCATCCGGAATACGGCCACGCCGACGGAATCGAAGTCACAACCGGACCCCTGGGGCAGGGATTCGCTAACGGCGTGGGTATGGGGCTCGCGGCGAAGATGATGGCGGCACGTTTCAATACTGCAGACTTCAGCCCGGTCGACCATTACATCTACGCGTTCTGCTCGGACGGCGATCTCATGGAAGGCATCAGCGCCGAAGCTGCTTCCCTGGCCGGGCACCTCGGGCTGGGTAATCTCATCTACTTCTACGACAACAACCACATCACCATTGAAGGGGCGACGCGGCTGGCGTTTTCAGAAGAGGTGAAGAAACGCTTCGCTGCGTGCGGCTGGCACGTGCAGTCCATCGATGGCCACGACCGCGACCAGGTGAGAAAGGCCATCAGGAAGGCGCAGAAGGTCACCGACAAACCCTCCATCATCGTGGCTACGACAGTGATCGGATGGGGCAGCCCGAAGATGCACGGAACTGCAGCAGCTCATGGGGCACCCCTGGGCGAGGATGAGGTTCTGGCGACCAAGAAAGCGCTTGGCTGGCCACTGGAGCCCACGTTCCTCGTGCCCGACCAGGTCCAGGCCGAGTACACCAGAAGGACGAAGAAGCTTTCCCGCTCGCATAAGAAATGGGACAAGGCCCTCGCCGCCTGGCGAGAAGCGAATGAAGGCCTGGCCGCGGAGTGGGACCGCTACTGGAATCACGACGTGCCGGAGGATCTGGCCCAACAGCTTCTCGATGCGGCGAGGGTCGAGAAGGCGACGGCTACCCGGCAGATCTCCGGACAGGTGATCCAGAAGATGGCGGAACTGATTCCCTATGTCGTCGGTGGTGCCGCCGATCTTTCGCCCTCCACGAATACGATCATCAAAGCAGCCGGCAGCATTGAGCGTCCGAAGGGTGACGATGAACCGCCTTCATTCGAAATGTTCAAAGGACGCAATCTGCACTTCGGAATCCGCGAGCACGCCATGGGGGCGATGATCAACGGCATGACGCTATACGGATCGTGGCGCGCCTACGGAGCGACGTTCCTGATCTTCTCCGACTACATGCGCCCCAGCGTTCGCCTGGCCGCGCTGATGAATATCCCCTCGATTTTCGTCTACACCCACGACTCCGTCTTTCTGGGGGAGGATGGACCGACCCATCAACCGATCGAACATCTCTGGGCTCTCCGGATGATTCCGAACATGACTCTCTTCCGTCCCGCCGACAGTGCGGAAGTAGCGATGGCCTGGACGTATGCGGTGGCGAAGAATGAGGGCCCGACGTTGATCATCCTCACCCGGCAGAAGCTCGAGCCTATCCAGCACGACTCGTTCGACCCGACCGATATCTGGAAGGGCGCCTACGTGCTCGACCGTTTCGCGGAAGGAGAGATCACCCTCATCGCCAGCGGATCGGAACTCCCGCTTGCGGTGAAAACGGCGGAAGTCCTCGCCGGCCGTGGACTGAAGGCGCGCGTCGCTTCCGCTGTCTGTCTGAACCTTTTCGATCAACAGGACAGCGCTTATCAGGATGAGGTTCTGGGGACGGATCGCAGCGCCATCGTGGCCATCGAAGCCGGACGTTCTGATGGCTGGTACAAGTACGTGAACCACGACGCGCTGGTGATCGGAATCGATCGCTTCGGCGCCTCTGCCCCTGCGGAAGCGATCGCCGAACATCTGGGCTTTACTCCCGAGAAGATTGCGGAGAAGGTCCTGGCGTGGCGGCCATCGGGCCTGTAGTGAAGTTCAATGTCGCGGTGTTTTTACGGGATGTGGAGAACTTGTCATCCTGATGGAGCGCGGCGACCGAAGGATCTCGTCAACGAGAATCGTGCCCTCATCACGGTGGCAACCCGGAAGGTAGAAGAGATCCTTCGCTCGACGCTTCAGGATGACAGACCATCGTAATCGTGTCATTTCCAGAACACCGGAGCCTGCGCCGTTTTCCCGCTCAGGATGGCAGGCTTCGCACGACGCGCCTTATGAAACGCCCATACGAACCCTCCAACATGCCATCCCGAGCGAGCGAAGCGAGGAGAGATCGTGAAACGAATTGTCATGCTGCCGTTCCTGCTGCTCGCCTCTACTCAGGCCTTCGCCTCTTACCTGGATTTCACGGCGCTTCCCGTGGATTCACAGCTCACGCAGAAACTTCAGGAGATCGCGAAGGCGTCGCTGCAGGAACCCGCAGCGGCGAAACTGACGCCGGATAACTTCTCGATCACCGTCATCGACCTCGACAGTGAAGGCGGACCGGAACGCGCCAGCGTCAACGGTGATCAGACCTATCATCCGGCCAGCGTGGTCAAGCTCTTCTTTCTCATCGCCGCCCATGAGCGCATGAGAGCAGGCAAGCTGGTGATGTCCTCCGAGTTACAGCGCGCACTTACCGACATGATCGTCGAGTCCAACAACGACGCTACTTCGTACGTGGTGGACGCGGTAACCGGCACCGCCAGCGGGCCGGAGCTGTCAGGCCGTGCCTGGCATACGTTTGAGCGCAAACGAAACTGGCTGAACGGCTACTATGCCGATCTCGGATACGACGTCAGCGTAAACGGAAAGGCGTTCTGCGAAGGGCCGTATGGGCGGGACAAGCAGCTCCTGGGCGAGAAACGTGAGCATCGCAATCGAATCACCAGCCGGGCCGTCGCTGCTCTCATGGACGACATCGTCGAGGGGCGTGCTGCCGCTCCCGCGGCCACCGCGTCCATGCTCGGGCTGATGCATCGCAATCCCAGCGCCGCGGCCACGCCCGGCGAAAATCAGGTGAAAGGCTTCGGAGGAGAGGGCCTGCCTCCTGGATCGGAGCAATGGTCGAAGGCCGGCTGGACATCCGAGGTGAGGCATGACGCCATGTATGTGAAGCTGCCGAACGGCCATCGCTACATTGCCGTCATGCTCACCAGGGGCCTGGATGCGGAAAACGAGCAGCTGCTGCCGGTCGTTTCGAAGTTGATCGCCGCGCTCTTCACTGAACGCTGAACGTCAGATCGGAGCGGCGGCGTTTCACCTTAGTGGCAGCTGTCCGAGGTTACGGCAACTGAGACTGAAGCGATCGTCGTCGATCGTCTGTTGAGCTTCTCATCAGTAACATCCTGTAGAAAGAACGTCAGATCGTTCAGCACCCATTTCCCTGTTGCCGCTTCGCCGGCGGTACCAGACGAGAATGTCTTTCCGGAAGGAGAGCCGACGCGGACCTCCACGTCTCGATGGTCCTTCGTCGACCAGGAAATGGTGGTGGTACCAAGTTCGGATCCGTCGCAGACCACCACAGGATTCGGTGCGGCCGTAATGAAGTTGTCGGGTCGGACCGGCTTTCCATCTGGCAGGACGGGTCCATCTGACAGGAGTGCCCGAAAGGCAACAGTATCGGTCGGAGTTGGCTCCGCGCTGCACGCGGCGACGGTGAGGAGCAAGAAAGAGAGCATGACCTTGCGCCTCACGAACGGTCCTCGATCAATGCTTTCGAACCGAACCACGATCGGATGCCTGCGGCACAACCGGAAGCGCCGGCGAGGAGAAGAACATCGACGCCGGCCTTGAACAGATACATGTGCTTCCTCGTGTCGATCGTGCCCGATGTGACGGCGATCGTCAGAAACTGGAGGGCCATGATGATCAATGTTCCCAGAGTGAACTCGATGAGCAGCCGCCGTTGAACCGATCTCGAACGGAGCCACAACCATCCGAGACTAACTGCGTAGGCAGCGAAAAACAGAGCCAAAGAGCTGATGTGCCCAGGACCGTACTGCTCCCGAAGATGGGACCACACCGCAAAGGCCCGGCTCCGAGCCCGCGGCGGATTTCCTGCATCTTGTTCGAAGTTTCCCAGAGCATTTTCACGAAGCAGCGCCGCGCGGGCGCTTCGATCCAGCGATTGGATGAGGCGGCCGGGGTGATGCAGGTAGAACACCAGCAGACGGCGCCAGCGGAAACGACTTGTGAAGGCCTTTTTGAATTCGGGATTCCCGCTTGTCGGAGCTTTTGCGGACCACGGATGGGTTCCGGCGTACTGGACCAGAGAGCCGTCGAGTTCCAGCTCTCGCAGATCGCTGCTCGGGTTCGGCGAGTGTCCCAGCAACTCGTAAAACACGGCGACATGGTAAGCGGCCTGGCTGATCGGCAGGGGGGTCAGCGCAAATGACGCTGCGGAAACCGCCAGCAGCAGAGCTGCGGCGGCGATACCCAGTCCTTTACGAAGGCTATCAGACTGGATCCATCCCAGACGCAGGAACCAGGCGGCCAGAACCAGGCCTGCAAGGACGTTCTGTGGTTTGGCCAGAAGAAAGAGACTCGACGAAAGCAAGAGCCAGCCCCACCAGACGCCACCGGTTGGAGACTTCGTGATCACCAGTAAGGCAAGGCACCAGCTGAGCAGGAAAAATACCAGGCTGGCTGGTTCACTATAAAAAGAGTTGAAGTAGGCGACGTAGTCGACGTCCGTAAAAAAAAGAATGCTCAGCAGGCAGACGATCAGTCGTACTTCCCAGGGCCAGGGGCGACTGGCGAGGATCGCCAGCCAGACCGCGAGAAGCAGCAGCAGACTGTTGGCGACGCCAACCGATCGGATGTCGAAAAATCCGTCTTTGGACAGCAGATTGTTCAGCGGAACCGCCATCATCACGATCAGCGACTGCGAGGTTACGAAACCGCTGATCCAACGATGGGAGCTGGAAACATCGAACTTGCGAATGAGAAATTTCCGATAACCCGGTTCGGCGGCTCCCGGCGGGAAGCCGATGTTGAATCGCCCCATGATCCGCGGGTAATCACCGTTGTTCGCCATCCCGACAATCGGGGGAAGCAGCAGTTGGTACGTGAGGATGAAGGCCACCGCCACGAATGCCAGGAGTTCCAGGCGGCGGACTCGAGCGTGCCGGGCGGAGAGCAGCGGGCGGGTAGGTTCCAGTTCCGCCATTCGGCGGCGGAGTGTAGCACGGGCCTCCGTTTCCGTCAGCGCTGGCAAAGGTAGCGTTCGCGGCGTCTCCGCTCTGTTTCTCGGTTCTGCCCTACTCCTCGTTCGTGTTCAGACCATGTCCTTTCGGCTTCCACTCCGGGTGAAGCTCCGGCAGCTTCTGCGAGCGCAGCCGGGGATTGAGAAGTTTCAACTCCCGCTCCAGCTCTTTCCATTGGCCCAGAAGGGGACGGAGGTCCGTTTCGAGGTGTGCGACGGCGGAAATCTGCGCGGCAGTGGGCGCTGCGTCGACTTTCCCCAGCGCGTCATAGAGACCTTCCAGGTCGCTCTGCAACGCCGACAAACCGACCGTCGCCTCGGTCTTGTCGGTTTTCTTAGTTCCCTCGAGAAATCCCTCGGCCTTTCCGTCGAACTGCGTGAGGTCGGTGATGATTTTCCCTTTGCCCGTTGCTGAAATCGATTTCACCTGTTCGCGTATGGAGAGTGCAGCGTTGGCGGCTCGTGCCGTATCCGTCATCAACGCAGCAAGCTTCTGCTCCAGGTCGAGCTGCTGCTGCAACGCTTCCGGCGCCACCCGTACCCGCGGATCCATGGCCACGACAAGCGTCGCCGTCAGGGTCGTCCCGTTCCCTTTCAGCCGCACCGTGTAATTTCCGGGGTTGACCAGGGGTCCCTCGGGGACTCGCGGAGTGTCATGAGGTACGGCGGAGATCGGATAAGAGCGGCTCGACGCCTCCGGGGCCGCGTAACGAAGGTCCCAGACCCAGCGGTGCATTCCCGCGCCCGCGGAAAGAATCTGCGGCGAACGCACCCAATACAGCGGAATCATCTGCTTTGCCAGCTCCTCGGCTGTCAGCTCGGGCGTATCCGTGCTGGCATAACGACGCACCAGCTTTCCTGTGGAATCGAGAATCTCGAGTGTGACCGGACTTCCGGCAGCCTGAAGCAGCGAGTAGTCGATGATGGCGCCGGCAGGAGGATTTGCACCCATCGGTTCATCAGCCGGCAACGGTGTATCGCTGTAGAGATCTCTACGCACCCGGATCGCTGTAGCAGGGGTGAAGAGATGGACGACCTCGGTCCTGATCGCGCTGGAAAGCTGTCGAAGAGGGGACAGATCGTCCAGGATCCAGATGGAACGCCCGTGTGTTCCGGCGATGAGGTCATTGTCATGGATCCACAGATCGCGGACGGAGCTGTGCGGAAGATTCAGAGAAAGGGATTGCCAGTGCTCACCGTCATCGAAGGAAACAAACACGCTCGTTTCCGTTCCGGCAAAGAGAAGTCCCTGGCGGACGGGGTCCTCGCGAACCGTATTCACCGGCGCGTCCGGCGGGAGTCCGTTGGTGATGATCTGCCATGTCGTTCCGCGATCGTGCGTGCGATAGATGTAAGGGCGGAGGTCATCGATGCGCAGACGGCTCACGGAGGCATAGGCCGTGTCCTCGTCGAAATGAGAAGCCACGATCTGCGTGACTTTGCTCCAGGGAGTCATCTCCGGCGGCGTGACGTCGGTCCAGCTCTTTCCGCCGTCGCCCGTGCGTTGAATCAGGCCATCGTCCGTACCCGCCCACAGCGTGTCCGTCGATTTGAAGGATGGACCGAGCGCGTAGACAGAACCGCGTTTGGTGGTCGCCTTTTCATCGTTCGTCGCCAGAGCTCCGAGGCTGGCCGGGATGCCAGGTTGCTTGCGGGCCAGATCGGGGCTGATCGTAGTCCATGTCATTCCGCCGTCCGTTGTCCGGAAAACGATGTTCGCTGCGTAGAAGAGCATGTGCGGATCGATGGGCGAGAACATCAGAGGCATCGTTCGATCGATGCGGTAGGTATCTCCGACCCGGGGGATGGGCGTGATGTCCTGCACCTGGCCGGTCGACCAGTGATACTTCGAGACGTCGTTTCGTCCCGCGCCATAGATGATGTCCGGGTCGAGCGGATCCGGTACGACGTAGCCATATTCGATGGCTGCCACGGGATGCCACTCCCGGTATGTGATCGCTCCGTCGTTGCCGCGCGAGGAGATGCAAACGGAGCCGCTCTCCTGCTGGCCGGCGCAGACGCGGTAGGGGAAATCACTGCTCGTCTGCACGTGGTAAAGCTGTGCCGTGGGCTGGTTGTACCAGGAGCTCCATGTGCGGCCGGAATTCGTTGAGACCACAGCCCCCTGATCGCTGGCGAGCATGATGGTGTTGGAGTCGGTGGGATCAATCCAGACATTCTGATAGTCGTCACCCCCCGGGGCACCTCGCAGACTGAACCACGTCTTCCCTCCATCCGTGGAACGCACCGTAACGATGCTCGTGCTGTAGATGACGTCCGGATTCTTCGGATCAACCCCGAGCATGGGAAGGTCGCCGCCGCCGATCCGCATCAGTGGACGGGGGTCATCGGTGACACTGGTCCACGTGGCGCCGGCGTCGTCCGACCGGTAGATGGCCTGCCCCTTGCCGGATTCGTAACCGCTGCTGGTAGTCGTGGCCAGGACTACGTACAACCGTTTGGGATCGCTGGGAGCGATGGAGAGGTTCGCTTCCACGATGTGATCGGGAAGTCCGCCCCCGAGCTGATGCCAGCTCGTTCCGCCGTCCGTGGACTTGAAGATGCCGCCCTTCTCGCCGCCGTATCCGTTGCCGTACTCCCACGGTCCCTGCCGTCCCTGCCAGAAGGAGGCGTAGACAACGTCGGGATTCGAGGGATCGATGTCGACGTCATTGCCGCCGGTGTTCTCGTCGATGTAGAGAACCTTCTCCCAGTTCGTCCCACCGTCGATGGAGCGGAAGATGCCCCGTTCGACATTGGCGCCGTAGGGGTGCCCGAGGACCGCGGCGAAAATACGATTGGCATTGCGCGGATCCACTGCCAGCGACGGGATCTGCTGTCCGTCGCGGAGCCCGAGGTGCGCCCAGGTTTTGCCGGCATCGGCGGAACGGTAGATGCCGTTACCGACGGAGAGATCGGGACGTTGCAGACCCTCGCCGCTGGCTACGTAGAGAATGTTCGCGTCGGACGGGGCAACGGCGATGGCTCCGATGGACTGGGTGGGCTGGTCGTCGAAGATCGGAGTCCAGGTCCGGCCGTAGTCGTCGGACCGCCAGACGCCACCGTTACAGACTCCAATGTAGAGAATGGCGGGATTGCCCGCCACTCCGGCGAGGGCGCGCGTCCGACCTCCTCGGAAAGGCCCGATCAACCGCCAGTGCATGCTGTCGAAGAGGTCCGGAGGATAGGGCTGAGCCAGGGCGCTGATGACTGTGGTCAGCAGGGCGGAGACGAAAAGCAACAAAACGCGCAGTGGCATCGGTAAGTGCCTCCCAGGTGAGTTGATCGGGCAGAGAACTGCGATTCTGTCAGCTTGGACGCGAAGGGGCAAATGAAGGGACACAAGTGACCAGATGCGTCAGCACAATGCAAACGAACGACGGCTTGCACGCCGGAGGCGTGCCGTAGATCAGCCGGTGGTAAGCGCCGAAGGTGCGCCACCACCGGAATGCGGACACCCCATCGCAATGATTCCCGACCCCGGAGGGGTCGAGGGGTTGCGATATGAAACGAAAGCCTACCGATGAAACGAGATGAATGGGGCGAGACGACGGCGTCGACCGACGACGCGACTATGTGGTGGACGCCCTGGGCGAATCAACCACCCATTTCTCGAACGTTTCCTCCGGCAGTTCGCGGATGAAACGGGACGGCTCCATGAGGACGTCCATCTGCGAGCGCTCCCGCGCCATGACCGGAAAGACCAGGTACAGTTCCTGTTTCGCCCGTGTCACGGCCACGTAGAACAGGCGCCGCTCTTCTTCCTCCCCTGGGATGATCAGTTCGACCGGTTTCTGTGGTTCGCCGGGCATCAGTTCCTGCGGGATCGAATCGACGGTGCCGCTTAAGGCCAGCATCGCCGGAACCTTCTCCCGCGGGATGCGAATCGTTCCACCCGGAACACGCAAGGCCCGCGAGGACGGGAACCGCCCCTCGGCCAGCCAGATTACGAACACGTTCCTCCACTCCAGCCCCTTGGATTGGTGAACCGAGGACAGAATGACTTTCTCGTCCTCGGGGCCGACTGTGGCGGTGTCTTCGCCGGCGATGGGATTCGACAGGACGATCTCGTTGATGAAGGTGTCGACGTCCTCGTAGCGAAGGGCGTAATTGGAGAGCTGTTCGAGATCGTCCAGCCTGGCCTGGGCGTTCGGAAACTTCGAGCGGGCGTATTCGGCGTAACCCTGCTCGACGATGAAGCGGATCGACTCCGATGGATTTCGTTTCATGCCGTCGCCGGAGATCGTCCGCAGAACTTTGCGAAGGCTCTCCATGCTCCCCGCCGCCGCCCGGCCTCGCAGTCCGAAATCCTTCGGCCGGAGAAACGACTGCAGAGGATCGTTGCTGCCGTTGATGGCGGTCCAGATCTCCGAGGCGGACTTTTCGCCGATCTTAGGATAGAGCTTCAGCGTCCGCTTCCAGGAAAGCTCGTCCCGGGTGTTGGTGACGATCTTCAGATAGGCCAGGACGTCCTTGATGTGCGCTTGCTCGAAGAAACGCACCCCTGAGCGAATCTCGTAGGGAATCAGTCTCCGGGTCAGCTCCATCTGCAGCTCGAGGGACTGATAGTGAGAGCGGTAGAGAACGGCGATCTCGTCGAGTGATTCGCCTTCATCGCGCAGCTCCAGAATGCGCTGGGCAACGAATGAGGCCTGCTCGTTGACGTCGTCCACGCCGACCACGGCCGGGTCCGGACCTTCTCCGCGCGTCGCCATCAGCTCTTTGCGGAACTGGAACTGGTTCGCGGCGATGGCTGCATTGGCCAGGTTGAGGATCTGCGGCGTGGAGCGATAGTTCATCTCCAGCTTGTGAATGGTGGCATTCGGAAAGCGCAGCGGGAAGGTGATGATGTTCTCGAACGACGCTCCGCGGAAGGAGTAGATGGACTGGGCGTCGTCGCCGACGACCATCACGTTCTGGCGAACCGAGGCCATGAGATCGACGATTTCGGCCTGGAGATGATTGGTGTCCTGGTACTCATCGACCAGGATGTGCCTGAATTTCTGCTTCAGGCCGTCCGAGATTTCCGGCTTTTCGTGAAGAAGTCTCAGCCAGTGCACGAGGAGGTCGTCGAAGTCCATGGCATTCGCTTCCCGTTTTCGTTCCGCGTAACGTGCGAAGACAGCATTAATCTCCGATACGTAGAGAGCGAAGTGGGGGTAATTCTGCTCGAGCTGCAACTCCAGCGGAGTCCTCGTGTTGAGGATGAAGGAGTGGATGTCGAGGAGGACGTCGCCCTTCGGGAAACGCTTTTCCAGGGTGGCGATGCCGCTGGAGGAGATGGCTGTTTCCATCAGTTCCTTGGCGTCCTCGTCATCGAGAATCGAGAAGTTCGAGTGGTATCCGATCGTCTCTGCATGACGGCGGAGAAGCCGGTTGCCGATGGAGTGAAACGTCCCACCCCAGAGCCGCCGCACGTCGGTGGTCACCAGCTGCTCCACGCGGCTTAGCATCTCGCGGGAAGCCTTGTTGGTGAAGGTGAGCAGGAGGATGTCGGAAGGATCGACGCCGTCTTCGATGAGCCGCGAGACGCGGTAGGTGAGGGTGCGGGTTTTTCCGCTCCCGGCACCCGCAATGACGAGCATGGGACCGTCGGCGGCCATGACCACATCGAGTTGTTGCGCGTTCAATTCACGGTCGTAGTCGACACGGTAGACTTTCCGGACGACGGGGGCCTTGAGCTGGTATCTGCGGACCTTCTGCATCAGAGGTCAAGTTTAACGGGTTCTACCGAGAGGACGCACGGGAGAGCATGGCTGCGACGATGCAGCGCTGAGCAGGCCGGCAACGATCGTGGCACTCGCGCGGTCATTCCGAATCGAAGCAACCGAGCTGCGGCGACGTCGCGCAGACTGTCATGCTGAGCGAACCAACAGCGGGGGCGCTGAACCAGAGTGAACAGACTATGAGCGCCGCATCCCGAGCGGTGAGCGAGGGAGCCCAGTGGACGGGGGGCACGATCCCTGGGGCGCTTACCACCCGCCCCTCTGGGATTCCTCGCTCACGCTCGGAATGACGCGTTTGCGAAGCATTGCTTATTGAATCTCCAGAGCCGACCTCACAGGACCCCATGTGAGTTTCATACAAGCGTCGAGCGAAGGGTCTCTTCCACCTTCCCGGTCGCTCAAAGAGAACCGCCGGACGTCGAAGTGCTCGGCGACGAATCACGCCTTTGGCGTCAGCCGCACCAGTCGTACGAGTGCGACGCCCGCGAACGAAAGCAGAAATGCGAACAGTCCTGCTCTCCAGTCGAGCTCCCGCCAGCCGCCGAAGTCGAGGGCGGTTGCCAGCATTCCGGCGAGGACCCCGGCAGGCAGCGCTACGAACAGCTCGTCACGCCATCGTCGTTGGCGACCTGAAGGGATCAGCCGCGCGATGAGAAACGCTGCGAGAGCGGCCGAAGCCCATAGAACGAGGCCCATACTGCATTCTCCCCGCCGTTGTTTCTATTTGCAATGGAGTCGACGGAGAACGTGAAACGCTGGTAGCATTGGTCGCTGTCTGGAGCGCGGAGACCCTTTCATGCAGACCGAGAACGCCACAACCCAGAAGATCCTGGCGATCGAAGACGATCCCGATGTGCTTCACCTCTACAAGACGTTTCTGCAGAGGAAAGGCTATCGGGTCATCTCTGCGGCCGGTGCGGTGGAGGGAATGAGTCTCCTGCAGTCCAACCCCGACACGCGATTGATTCTGCTGGACCTGAATCTTCCGGGGATGAGTGGGGAGGAGTGGATCGCCTGGTATCTTCAACAGGGCAAACACACTCCAGTCGTCGTGGCCTCAGCCAAGGGTGACATCCTCACGATCACCAAAGGAAACAACATGACGGCGGCGCTGACGAAGCCCTTTCACATGGAAGAGCTTCAGGAACTGATCGAAGTTCTGCTGGCGGACAACTGGCAGGATCAGGTCAGCCTCGACCAGAAGACTCACTGAGTCTTTCGAAGTCCTGCGTCCGGAGCAGCGCGCGCACTGTCGTTTTCCGCGAGATCCTCACCGATCGCATCAACGGGACAGTTCTTCAGAGCGTCGCGCACCACAAACTCCTGGTCTGCGTTGTCCGGTTGCCGCGACACGTATGAATATCCATCCTCTTCGTTGCGAAGAAAATTCTCGGGAGCGGTCGAGCGGCAGAGATCGCAGTCGATGCATTGGGAATCGACGAAGAAGCGCCCGGCGGCCTGGCCCGGAAGTTTGTCTGTGGGATCTGCCATCTGGTAAGCCCTGGATGTTCAGCGACAATTAGACCTGCAGGGTAACGACAACTAGATCTGCACCCTAACG
>JBDTRY010000020.1:0-33780 GCA_039931435.1 Acidobacteriota bacterium
CCTGGGGCTGGAGCAGGTCCCAAGGGTTTGGCTGTTCGCCAATTAAAGCGGTACGTGAGCTGGGTTTAGAACGTCGCGAGACAGTTCGGTCCCTATCTGTTGTGGGCGGAGGAGATTTGAGTGGAGGTTTCCCTAGTACGAGAGGACCGGGAAGCACTGACCTCTGGTGTACCAGTTGTCCTGCCAAGGGCATCGCTGGGTAGCTAAGTCGGGAAAGGATAACCGCTGAAAGCATATAAGCGGGAAGCCAACCACAAGATGAGATTTCCCTGAAGACCCGTGGTAGATGACCACGTTGATAGGCGAGAGGTGTAAGGGTTGGCAACTCCCTTAGCTGACTCGTACTAATCGGTCGTTCGACTTGACCATATTTGCCTTGATTTGATTCGATCGCAGATCGTGCTTCTGCAACCCATATTCGATTGGCCACAAGCCTGTCAGCTCTTTCAAGGTTTTCCGGTGATCATAGCGAGAGGGTCACACCCGTTCCCATTCCGAACACGGCAGTTAAGCCTCTCAGCCCCGATGATACTGCGTGGGTAACTGCGTGGGAAAGTAGGACATCGCCGGAGATTAATCACCAACGCCCGAGGCAACCCCTCGGGCGTTTTTTTGTCATGAACGGTTTTCAGAACTCCCATTCCACCGCGATCCGCGCAAAGTCACCTTCCTGGCGGTTACCACCAGCGAGGTCCATGGAGACTCCAAGGCGAACCGTGAGATCGTGGGGCAGGCTGAACGCAACCTGAGGAATTACCGAGCTTGATCCGCCGGAGCCCTGGTAATGCAGTTCCGCTCCCAGTCGTATGCGCTCGCTGGGGTCATACCGAATTCCAAAAGCCGGATTGAACGAGGAGCGGGTTTCGCCGGTCGCAACTTCCTCCGCCAGGTTCAGGGTGGCGTTCGCTTTGCCCGCGAGAAAATCCTTTGAGAGAATCAGCCGCGGTTCCACTCCGGTTTCTCGTGTCCCGTTTTCTGCCCGCTGAGAATTGACCTCCGCTGAGACGGCGACGTCGACCGGCCGGGTTCCCTCGTCGCTGAAGCGATGACGAACCTCCACTCTGCCCTCGGCCATGGCTCCGCCCTCCCCGCCGGCCCTGGTGAGGCGACCGTCGATCATCGTGTGGTCACTGATCCCGTATTCCAAAGCCACAGTGTTTCGCAGCGAGTCCCCGCCCGTGGGATTCCGCACCAGATCCAGCCAGTATTCCGGTTCGATTTCGCCTCGCTCCAGGGTTAGAAAAACGAGCGTTTCGTCCAGATAGTCGTCCTTGTGTGCGAAGGCTGGACTGGTGCTTCCCAGAATGGCAAACAGCAGAGCGACAAAGAAAGGGCGCCGTGATCGAATGACTTCTTGCGACCCTTGTGGCGGCTCGCCATGGATGGTCAGGCTATTCTGGTCTCTCACGATGCTCACTTTCTCCGAGCGATCTTTCTTCCACCGGCGCGGGTTCGGCTGTGCTGATGCGCTGCATCGTTGGAGATGGCGAGGGTCGTGCCAGTCTGGGTACTTTCAGATGGGCAACACTTGCGACCCGTTTCAGAAATTCGTAGGATCGCGCCAAGCCTGATGACCGGAATCGACGACCTGCTCGAAAAAACGAGCCGAACCTTCGCGCTTTCGATTCCCCGCCTGCCCGAGCCTACGCGCATGGAGGTCACGGTTGCCTATCTCCTGTTCCGCATCGCGGACACGTTCGAAGACGCGGTTTTCTGGGAGCCGGCACGGCGGATCGATGCGCTGGGCCAATTCTGCACGCTTCTCGGAAATCCCGATCCTTCCGAGGCTGATCTGCTGGCAAGGGTTTGGCGTGAGCCTCGTCCTCTGGCTCACCAGGGATATCTCGAGCTGCTCGACGCTGCCCCATATGTCCTCGAAGCATTCCGCATGCTTGCTCCCACCGCTCGAACGGTGATCGCCTCTCATGTCATCCGCTCGGCGCGCGGTATGGCCGAATTCGTCGGACGGACCGAGGACGGCACTCTGCAGCTGCGTTCGCTGAATGAGCTTCGCGATTATTGCTACGTCGTCGCGGGGATCGTCGGCGAAATGCTCTGTGACCTGTTCCTTCTCGACCGGGGGGCGTTGATCGCGGTCTCCGGACCGCTCCGCGAGCGGGCAGCCTGTTTCGGGGAGGGTCTGCAGCTTGTCAACATTCTCAAGGACTCGGCGAGCGATCGAACCGAGGGGCGAAGTTACCTGCCAACCGGCGTAAGCCGCGCTGATGTGTTCGGGCTGGCCCGATCCGATCTCCGTGCCGCTGCGGAGTACGTTCTGATCCTTCAACGAGAAGGTGCACCGCGGGGTATCGTGGAGTTCACGGCCCTACCAGTGCAGCTGGCTACGGCTTCTCTGGACCGGATCGAGCGATCGGGGCCGGGAGCAAAGATCAGCCGCCTGGAACTCTTCCGTATCGTTGCCACCCTCGAGAAGGCGCTGAACCGCGGCGAACCGGCGGTTCCCCGAGGTTCCGCCGGCCCGGATGAGTCCCGGTCGATGGAACCCCTGCCGCCTCGCCGGCGAAGGTAGCCGGGGGATTCTCGCGGTGGGGCGCGCTCGGCTGATCAGGGCAGTCTGACCAGCCGCGATCTTGACATCGTTGATCTTGCTATGGTTGTCTCTATCACGCAAAATCGAAAAGAGGCTCCAAAGCAGACAGAACCGGTCCGAAAGGCGACGTCATGCATGTGATTCTTCAAGGTAGTTTTAGCCATTTCGGCGCGGAACAGCTTCTGACGCTTATTTCATCGCATCAACACTCCGGTACGCTCGAAGTGATCGGAGATCGCGACACGGCGCGCCTTTACTTCCTCGACGGTGAGGCTGTTTACGCCACCGGCCCCTTTGGATCGACCGGTGAGACGCTCGTGGCCGATCTGTTCGCCTGGGACGACGGGTCCTTTACGTTTTCCGACGATTCTACCCTTCCCGCCGGTGTGGAGTCCGCGGCGATCAATCTGGAGTCGGCTTTCACGGAAGGAAAACAGCGAGCTGACGAGTGGCGTGGCCTCCTGAGGTTCTACCCGAACGATCAGCTGCGCCTGCGAGTGGTGGCGGATCCCCGAACCGACGGAGCGATCAACCTCACTACAGATGAGTTCAAGCTGCTGATGAAGATCGGGCAGGGCATGTCCCTTTCTCGCTTGCGTGAGGATCTTCAGAGGCCGGTACTGGAGCTCTACCGTACTTTGCAGCGTCTCGAGGAAGGGGGTCTGCTGGAGAGGCTGCCCCTGACGGAAGAACCGGAGACTTCCACTGCCGAGCCGGAACCGAGCACCGATCTCGAGACGCACACACCACCGCCGTTCGAATCCTCGCCTTCCGAGGATTGGATCGTTCCGCCGCCTGCCGAGGACGCGCCCGAGTCCGATGCGAACGCGCAGCCGGAGCCGGTGTATCCGCCGGAACCCTCCCCGGTCTCTGATCTTATGAATCCGGCATTTGCGGGCACGCTTGATCCCTCACCTGCCTTCATCCCATCCCCCGAGCCGCAGTTCGACGGTGGCGCGACGATGATGCTGGATAGCCCGCCGCCGCAGGAGGCTCCTGCTGCCTCCCACTGGGCTCTCCCCGATGCCCCGACTGCATCCCGCATGGGAACGTTGCAGATGCCATTCGCAGAACTGAAGACGATGTCCGGGGTTCCTGCGTCGGGAGTACTCATTTCTTCCTCCGGCTCGAGGATTCTCTTGACGGAAAATGCCTACTCTATCGGCCGGAGCACCGGGCAGGACATTCCCATCACCGACATCAGCGTGTCTTCCAAACATGCTCGGATTTCCCGGACATTTGAGGGGTTTGTCCTCGAGGATCTGAACAGCCGAAACGGCACGTTCGTCAATGGTGAGCGCATCAGCGAGCCTCGGGTGATTTCCGAAGGCGACGTTGTCGGATTCGGAAAGGTGGTCTTCACCTTCAGTCTTGCGCCGAGAGAAGGCGTATCGCCAGCCTATTCCTGAACGCGCAGAACAGTGGTTTCAGGCGGCGCTCTGCCCACCGGCAACCGTTCGCTCCAGCATTCGTAATTGCCAGAGGTCGTGCGCCGAGCGGTGGAGGATGGGGGCCAGTGCAAGTTCTCCGGTTTTGCCGATGCTTTGTTTCAGGAAGCGCAGCTCGGTGAGTTTCTCGCTCACTTCCTCGTCATAGACCACAGGAAATCCGCTTTCCCGCATCATGAGGATGCCCTTGGCGCGAAGAGACAGCTCCGCGTGAAGCCTCAGGAAACAGAGCATGTCCGCCAGAACCGGTCCCCCGAAATGCTCCCGCAGGGACTGCAGGTAGTGTCCGGGTCGCGAAAGATCGAACTCATCTGAGTGAATCGCTGCTAGGAGCTCGGAGTCAATGTCGAAACCGGTTCCCAGCCATGACTGCAGAAAACGTTCGCTTTGGCTGAATACGATCATGAGCAGGGGAGGGAGGGCGAGGATGATCACAACCGCGGACATCATTGGGGAAAGCACGAATTGATTGAAGAGCGAGTGTACGGAAAAGGCGATGGCCAGTCCGGGCAGCATCAGCCAGAAAGCCTCGGACTCTCTTCGTTCCATCATGACCTTGGCGGTCATAGCCAGGATGGCGGTGCAACCGCCGTGCATCACCGCGGTGCCGAACCCCCGCACGACCCACAGGCCCAGGGAGCCCTCGTTCAGAGCGAGCATGTAGTAAAGGTTTTCAACGAGGGCAAAACCGGCCCCGGCAGCAAATCCGAAGATTGCGGCGTCGACGAGGAACCCGATCCGGCGCGTTCTCAGCAGAAAAAGGACGGGCAGCGCCTTCAGGAACTCCTCGAGCAGTGGAGTGACGAACCTGACCAGGAAGGCGTGATCGATGCTTGTGCTCTGAAAAATCCGGTTGTTGAGAAAGTAACTGATGACGGCCACCGCCGAGCCCGAAACGATTACCTTCAGAAGCGTGCGCAGGTGGACGAGCTTGTAGCTGTCCAGATAGAGGAGGCTCGAAAGGAAAATGCAGACGGGAAGAAAGGCCAGCGCGATTATCATCGATAGTGAATTGGGAGGGTAGCGTGCAGGCATCCGGGGAATGACAATTGGCGATTCCCGTCACGAAGCGGCCCGTTACCCGACGCTGCGGTCAGAACGCGGGTCATCGCGAATCGAAGCGCGGGATCGTGGCAGTGGCCGGGCGCGTTGCGTTCGTGGTTCGTTCCCCGAGGAACCGGAGGAGGGAGTTAATCGTCAGCGCAGGAGCTTGAGCGATACCATCACCTCGTCTGAATTCTTTCCACCTCTCTGAAATGCTTTTGCGTAACCCACCGAGAATGTCGATTCGAGGTTGGAGAACATCACCAGTGAGAGATCGACCTGAGCGCCGGCATCGTACACCTTTCTTCGGAAGTCTCCCTGGTCATCGTCCGTGAGCAACCCACCACCGAAGACGGCCAGTCTGGCCCAGTTCGCGTAGAGGCCGGGGACACCGACCTTTCTGAAACGGACCGGAGGCAATGTCAGCTCAAGGGTGGCCTTGCCGAATTGGCGCCCGCCGACTTCATCGAGATCAATCCCCGGGAAACTGTAAAGGTCACGGTAGCGACGAACCTCCTGATAATCGACCCAGTTGTTACCGAACCCGCCGAAGAAAAAGTTGGCGAAGCTGTTGGTGCGTTCGCCGAACGATTTCCCTGCAGCGGTTCGGAACCAGAGCGAGGTGTGATCCAGGGGGAGAGGGATGCCGCGATCGAAACTGCCGTAGAACCGGGGAAAGAAATCGGAATTGACGAGACTGCCACTGGCCCCCAGGCTCCACTCCAGTCCCCTCTCGTAGTCCACGGCCCCGATCGTTCTGCGCAGGTTCTGGTAGTCGAGGTGGCCGCCGGCCGTGGCGTACTTGTCGAAGGGGGCCGGAACGTTCTGAAAATCGGGAAGCGTGTCAATGTCACCGTAATAGGCTGCTCCGATGGTGTACTGAAGCGTCCTCGGTTTTTCGAACACCAGATACTTCTGATAGGAGCCGGCAGCGGAGTATCCCTTGCGGCTGACTTTGGTCGGGCCGAAGAGGTCGTAAAAATCCGTGGCGTTGTATTTCAGCCGAACCTTCCACGGCGAATGGCTGTAGCCGAAGTTCAAGTGCAGTCGTTCATCGCTTTTCAGAGAGTTGTCGGGACTGTAGGCAGCGGTAAGGTCGATACTGTCCAGGCCGAGAGGGTCTGAGGCGTTGAAGCGAAGTCCGGCCGCCACCGTGTCCTTGTAACCCTCGAGGACCGGATAGACCGACCCGAGCCGTATCTGGCTGAAAGCATCGTATGGTCCGTTGTAGGTCGTGATTTTGTCGAGATCGACGCGGGCCGGTGAGCCGGCATTCCATGATTTCACGATCGGATACTTTTCCACTACTTCCTGGCCAAGGTAGTTGACGGCGTTGATGTCTTCGCGCACCTCGATGGGAAGCAGGACAGGAACGAAGCCGCCCGTCGTATAGCGGAAGGCAAGGAGTGTGTTGTCCGAAAACGAGACAGGGCGGAACAGTCCAGTCTCGGCGTTGGTGATGGCCTCCATCTTCCCGGTGGCAAAGTCGTAACGGAAAATGTTCGAGACACCCGTGAAGTATGAAGTTCCGTAAAGATAGTGTCCGTCCGGGGAAAAAACGAAGTTCTCCGGACCGTTGTTCTCGAACTCGTGCAGGACCTCGAACGATGAATCGCCTTGAAGGAGAGCTGCCACGTTCATGGAGACGAGCTTCTGCCGGCCGGAGACGTCGATCATCGATGCACTGATCTTCGTCCCGTCGGGTGCCAGGTCGATATCGAACAGGTCCGTTCCGTATTCCAGAGTGAGGATCGTGTTCCAGGCGGTATAGGGCGGCGGAATTCGCACCAGCGACGAGATTCCGTTGTGATGCTGAATTCCCCAGATGGAGTGATCGACGGGGTTCACTACGAGGTCGCCCGTGCGTACGTCCTTGATCAGCCTTCGCTGACGCCGCGTGGCCAGATCAAGCTCGTTCAGATCCCGCCAGCCCTGGCTGTTGTCCGTGGTGTAGAAAATCTTTTTTGTTCGCGGATCAAAAGCCATCGAGGTGACGAAGTAGAGCGCCGGACCGATTACCTCGGTGAGCGTTTCCACGCGTCCAGTGACTACGTCGATCGCCGCAATCTCCGCGGGCTTGCCAGGGCGGTTGATGGCCGCGTAGAGCAGGTGTGAAGCGGGGTCGTAGTACGACCGCGATACCGAGCCCAGAGTTTCCGTGGTTATGGGCTTCTCGGCTGTCACCGGGTACTGACGAATCAGAGCCAGGTTTGCCTTCTGCCATTCGTGCTCGCTGGAAATCCAGCGGCGCCATTCGTCGTCGAGTGACTGCCCGTAGACGTTTTTGAACTGGGAGGCGAAGTAACGCTTGCTTCCTTTCGTTCGATTGACCCAGGCGATCAGCTTTTCGGGCCCGTACTGCGCCGCCAGCCAGGTCATGAACCGCGTTCCATAGAGATAAGAGTTCTGCCCTACCTGGAAGTCGATGGTGGTTCCTTCCGACTCCAGCCCGACGACGTCGAAAAAGTATGCGTTCTCCGCAACCATTGTTCTGAAGACCATTTCGTCGTAGCCGCCAAGGACCCGTCCCACTCCGCCCGCCATCCACGTCTCGAGGAATACCGCGATCCCTTCCTCGTACCACCTCGGGGCGTACCAGCGTGGGCTGGTAAGAAAGCTGTAGTACATCGACATCGGGTTTTCTTTGATCGGCGCAACTTTGCCGTGGAAAAGTTTGCGGTATCGCAGATCACTGTCCGCGCCCTTGTCCGTGACCACCACGTGAACGAGTTCGTGGTGCATGAGCCAGTTCATGCGCTCGTTGGCGGGCATGGTCTCGTAGACATAGTCGAACGGCTCGATCCCGATGCTCAGGTAGTTCCATGGAACCGTCGACGTACCTCCGTGGCCGAAATCCCCGAAGTCCTGCATGAGTACGAGGACTGGCTCCGTTGGCGTGTAGTCGAACAGTTTCTCGTGGAAAGCCAGAGAGTTCTCGAAGCTCCGGGCCAGGTGGAACGACAGGTATTCGTGGGCCTTGTCGTAGTAAACGAGATTGAGATCGGGCGTCCGGCGGGAGTGGAGTTCCTGAGCCTCCGCTGCCGCAGCACCGAAAAGGCCACAGAGGACGATCAGCAACCGTACGGTTATTTGGGCGTAGTGTCTTCCGGCGGTCATTCAGGGGGACCCTGCATGTCAGGAAAATGTTAAATGTTTGAGACGGCCCGAGACCACTTATAGCGCGGCACGCGGGGGAACCGCAAGCCCGCGGCCATCTGGCCGGCCGCCGAGGGTTCGATGAATTGCGGCTCAATACAGCAAAGCGGCTCCCCGAGGGGAGCCGCTTTTTGTGAGTGGAATGGAGTGCCTTCAGTTGCTGCGCGATGCCAGGTCTTCGGTGCGGCTCTGAAGTTTGTTGGCTTGCATCCCGAGCTGGTCGCGATTCTGGATCACGGAGCCGAGAGCGCTGCGGTTATCGAGGGCCTGGCGGACATTGCCGAGGAATGTGTGAAAACTTGCCAGCGAATCACGGCTTCCTACTTCCTGGAACTGCCCACGCGATCCGAGCTGGTCGCGGTTCTGCATTTTGGAGTCGACCTGATCGCGTGACTGCAGTTTCGATCCGAGCTGGTCGCGGTTCTGCATTCTGGAGCCGACCTGATCGCGTGACTGCAGTTTCGAATCGAGCTGGTCGCGGCTCTGCATTCTGGAATCGACCTGATCACGACTGCTCAGGCGCGAGGCCAGTTGATCGCGGCTGTTCAGATACTGGCTGACGGCGGCAAGTTGCATCTGCATGCTCCCTGCGGCGCGCGACTGGAACTCGGCATAGCGGCTCTGGAGAGCGGACTGGAGATTGTCCACATTTCCCAGATTGGAACGGCTCTGCTGAATGGAGGCCAGGGAGGCCTTCATGTGCAGGAATGACGAAGCCAGCGCGCTCTGGGCGTTCAGACGGCTCTGCAGATTATGGACGGCCATCGACTCGAGATCGCTGGCTCTGCTGGCCAGGTGCGAACTGATGCTCCCGACCTGGTTGGCCATGTCCCGGCTTGCCAGGGCATGCGAGCTGGCTATGGAGCCAAGCTGCGAGCGTGCCTCTTCGACGGCGCGGTTCTCGACGGCCATCGCGGAGAAGTACTGCATGCGGCTCTGGAGAGAGGCGTCACCAAAGGCCGAGCGGGCGCCGAGCTGCCGGGCGACGCTCTCGAGCCGGCTGGAAGCCTCGTTCATGTCCCGGCTGGAGAGGGAACTGCTCTGAAGATTGCGGGCTACGGCGCCAAGTTCTGCGTCGGCACTCTGGAGGCCTGAGTCCAGGGCATGGGCGGACTCGAGTTTGCTGGCCACGCTCTCCAGACGGGTGTTCATGCCCATCATGTCCGCGCTGGAAAGCTGGTCGCGGTTGCGGATAGCGGAGGAGAGACTGTCGATTTCAGCCCGCATTCCGGCGAGCTTCTGGCTCCCCAACTCGGATTCACTCATCAGACGGCTGGTCGCTGCCAGTGATGCGGACATTCCCGTCATATAACGGCTTTGAAGCTGCGAGGCATGCATCTGCAGCTGGCGCGAAACGCTCTCGAGATCGCGGGACTGAAGATCGGAGCGGCTCTGCAGCGCCGAACCGAGATCGGCGCGGATGCTGCCCAGCTTCTGCGCATCGGTCAGATAGTCGTTGTATAGGATCGCTTCCTCGTGACGCGCGGTTTCATCGGTGAGGATGACATCCTGCTGCTGAATCTGCGGCTGCTGAAATTTCTTCACTGCGCCGATCGCGCCGCTGGCCTGTTCGTCAGGGACCCGTGGCGGCCAGACCGAAAAAAAGACGATGACGACAACTGCCAGGAAGCCGAAGCCGGCAATCGCGCGAACTCTTTTCTGCTTGTTCATCTGATTCTCCTTCACTGTTGGTGTTCCATGATTCGAGGTTCACTCATGCAATACAGCGTGTCTGGAAGAAAAGTTGGCTACTTTGTGTCAATCGATGGTCTTTTGTAAAAGAAGTACTCCATCTCCGAAGAGGGAAACCGGGGAGATCGCGCTGCGGCTGCTTCTACGAACGAGCAGAACCGTTTCCCCCCGACCCGAGAACGGAAAGGTGATCAATCCGGATTGATCGATCCGGTCAATGTTCCCGTCCGCAGTCGTGGATCCCAGAAAGGCGTAGACCGCAGGATCCCAGCGTAACTGGACCAAACGCGGGCCGCGTCCGTTCATCTCGGACTGCAAAGCGATGTGATCCCCGTTTTGGCGAATTGTCAGTACTGCAGCTTCTGCGGCATCCCTGGACACTGTCCGGCTGATCACCGGCCAGGAACTGGGATCCATAGTCCCTATCGAGCCTGCCGCCTGTGCCGCTCCGACCGATGCGGCCGGCCGGCGGGCAAGCGTCGGGTACAGCGCGATCACCAGAACGACTGCGGCGGCCACGGCCCAGACTGCGGTCATCAACCTTCGACGGTGAGCCTGAAAACTGCTCACTTTTGATTGGGGGAACGTGGCTGGGAAGGCAAGGGCGGAGACTCCGCCGCGGAGACGATCCATGACCAGTTCCGTGAAGCCCACCGGGGGCTCCACCGAACGGAAGGCATCGAGCTCCGATCCGAGGGAATTGAGCTCCTCGGAGGCGGCCCGAGCCTCGGTAGAATCCGCCAACGCCAGATTCAACTCGGATTGTTCCTGCTCGGTGGCTGATCCGTCCAAAGCGAGGTTCAGCAGTTCCGCGAGCCGATCGGAGCTCGTCATTGGCGATCTCCTCCGCTGTCAGAGAGGGATTCCTTTAGAAGTTGCCGAGCCGTGAAGAGTCGGGATTTGACCGTTTTCTCCGGTACCTGCAGTACGTCCGCAGCCTCCTGGTAGGAGAGACTGAGGAAATGGCGGAGGACGATCACCTCGCGGTAGGTCGGACTCAGACTCATGACCGCCTCCCGCACCATCCGGCTACGCTCCGTAGCTTCGTACGACTGCAGTGGGTTGCGATGGCCGTCTTGCTGTTCATTGTCGAGTGTTTCAAAGTTTTTTCTGGCATGGACGTGATTGATGCTCTCGTTTACGGCAATTCTGTAGATCCAGCTGAAGAACCTCCGGTTCGGATCGAAGCTGCTCAGATGCTCGAATGCCTTCAGGAAGACCTGCTGAGACACTTCCTGGGCATCTTCGTAGCTGCTCACCATGTGCAGGACCACTCGGAAAACCGGACCCTGATAACGTTCGACCAGACCGCCGAACGCTTCGAGGTCACCGGCAAGACACCTTCCGACGAGATCTCTGTCTTCCTGTTCCTCATTCATCAATTACAGCCGTCCATGCGAAAAGTTGGTCGGAGAAACTAATTCGCCGCCCGGCCGACGGACCGGTCTGGAGATTCTGAGGATCTGGACCCTGGCGCTCCGATGCGCCTGTTGCAGGCCACTCAATCAGCGATTTCGAAAATCCTGTCGAAGCCTGTGAAACGGAAAATGTCGCGGATGTGGCTATTGGCGTTGATGAGCTTCAGGCCCTGTCCCTTCTCCTGCAGACGCTTCTGGGCCTCGAGGAGCACCCCGAGTCCGGCGCTGGAGATGTAGGTGAGCTTGGCGAAATCCACCACCTTTCCCTCAGAAAGGGAAAGAAAAAACGCTTCCGCCTGGTCGGTCTGTGCGGCGTCGAATCGGCCCGCGAGCAGCACTTCGTCGTTTGTTCCGAGTTTGATCTCCAGCATGACTTAGCCCACCCGTTTGTAGAGCGTGATTGTACTGATGCGGTTTCGATGAACGTACTCGACCCGATCCATGATTGTTTTCACGAGGTGGACGCCCAGCTTCCCTCGAGTTCGCTGCTGGAGAGGCTGGTCGATGTCGACGGCGGGCGCGTCCCCGATGAGATCGAAGGGAGCGGAATCGGAATCGGTAAGGGCCATTTTCAGCTCGTCCCGATCCAGGGTCAGGCAGATTATGATGCCGCCCTCTCCGTCTGGGTTGTACTTGACGAAATTGGTGAAGATCTCTTCGATGGCCAGATCGACCGGGAAGCGCATGTCGGCGTTGATCTCGCCGGCGGTAAACATGGTTTCCACCAGCTGAAAGACGTCCTCCAGAGCAGTGATCTGGCGGTCGAATGTGGCAGATATCTCCATCGTCAAGGTTTTGCAAACTTTTGTTACGGACCCATCATTGTAGAAGGGGTCGAAAGTGGGGTCAAACGGGCTGCTGCGGCGGGAGCGTGGCTGAAACGGGAAAGCAGCCTGGCGAAGCGCGGGACGGGGGACGCTGAGGCGGAGGAAAAAGTGGAGTTGGAGGGCGATCGCCAGGCCCAGAACGTCTGTACGCGGATCAAAGCCGCAGCGTTTTTAGCCGTGACGCCGGGCCTACGGCCGCAGATGAACGTCGAAAACATTCTGGACGAGACGTATTACGCCAATGCCGACAGCAATACGAACATATCGCCTGGATCGCCGCGTTTGCTGCGCATCGGTCTTTCCGCTGCCTTTTGAGACTCCCTTCATTTGACTCAGTGGACGGCGCACAGCTGCTATGCTGCGCGCAATCTCCGGAACGCTGACAACAGAGGATTGCCAATGAAGAGCGACCCGAATTTGCTGGCGCTGCCAGGAAGGATTTTGCTCGGCTCACTTTTTTCCGGCGCGGCCATGGCCCAGACATCCCGGCCCGAGGACGCCGTCGCGGGCTTCGCCGCATGCGCCGGTTGTGGCGCGTTTCTGCTGATCATTCCACTCCTGTTCATCACGCTGAATATCGCTTTGCTGGTCTGGGTGGCCAAGGACGCCAAAGCCAGGGGAATGGATACCCCCGCGCTGTGGATGATCGTGGTGCTCATGACCAGTTTCATCGGGTTGATCGTCTATCTCTTTTCGCGACCGGCTGGAAATCTGGTGCCCTGC
Source organism: Acidobacteriota bacterium (assembly GCA_039931435.1). Lineage (GTDB taxonomy): Bacteria > Acidobacteriota > Thermoanaerobaculia > Gp7-AA8 > Gp7-AA8 > JBDTRY01. The sequence continues at coordinate 12,860 of JBDTRY010000020.1, forward strand.
CGCCATTGCGGCAACCGCCGGCTGGAAGTCAGTGCGGTCTGCCCAACCTGCGGAAACCCGTAGTCGATTTCTCCGAGGTTCGTCATCAGGGACACAAAGTGCCGCTGTGACGACCGCCACGCTCTTGGCCGCTCCGGGGGTCGCCGGGGAGGAACCCGCTAGAACCTTACGCCTGCGGCCAGTTCGAATTTGTTGTTGTCAGCCAAAACGAACTTGCCCTGAATGTACGGCTCCCACGTCTTCCGATCCCAGCCGTAGCCGGCCAGGACGTTCAATCCGAACCCGAAATCCTTATTTTTGCCACCGATCAGGCCGGCCAGTCCTGCGCCAGCCCAGATGAATCGGTCAGGAGGCGCGCTGAAATCATAGTGGGCATCAGCGTTGGCGATGACCTGATTGCCATCGGAGTCGCTGAAGAGAGCTTCCACGTTGGGGTTGAAAAAAATCCTGTCCGTCAGCGGAATGATGGCTTCGGCTCCGACGATCGGATCCGCGTTATCTCCGAAAACGCCCGCGCGCACTCCCCATGTGAGCTCCTGCGCATGTGCGGGAATGGCAAAAATCGAAACGACGGCGACCACACCAAGAAGCATCGGTATCTTCTTCATCAGTTCCCTCCCCAACCACTTCGTTCGGGAAGCAAGCGTCAGGCCACGCTTCCCATTCATTGTTTACAATGACGTCACTCTCGTCTCCATGGAGATTCAATGACATCACGGTTTCTCCTTCTGTTGCTACTTTCCTTTTCATTTTCCTCGAAGGCATTGTGCCAGACGCCGTCCGCCGATTGGCGAACGATCGAAACCAGCCACTTCCGCTTTCATTTTCCATCGCAGTTCGAAGACTGGACCCGTGCGGCTGCGGGAAAAATGGAATCGGTCCGTTCCGATGTGATGGCCGCGGTCGGTTACGAACCGAAAGAAAAAGTCGACGTCCTGGTCATGGATCCCGTGGCGGAGGCGAACGGATCGGCGTGGCCTATTCTCGGCCGGGCCCGGATCATTTTATGGACCAGTCCCCCCGGACCGGATAGTCAGATTGGGAACTACGCAGATTTTGTCGAGTTGCTTACCGTCCACGAAGAGACGCACATCGTACATCTTCTGCGGCCTTCGCGAAGTCCACTTGGACGCCTTTACGCGACGCTGCTGCCGATCGGTCCCATTTCACTCAGCGCTCCTCGATGGGTGGTCGAAGGTTACGCCACCCTCGTCGAGGGGGAGCTTACCGGCTCAGGCCGGCCGAACAGTGCCTTGCGCTCGTCGATTCTGCGCCGGTGGGCGCAACTCGGTCGCCTTCCTGGTTATTCACGGCTCTCCTCCGGTTCCGAGAGCTGGATGGGGATGTCCATGGCCTATCTCGTGGGCTCGGCATATCTCGAATGGCTCCAGGAGCGGAGAGGGCCGGACAGCCTTCGTCGTCTCTGGGCCCGCATGACAGCGAGAGAGGAGCGCAGTTTCGACGAAGCCTTTGCCGGAGTTTTCGGAGAGCGCCCCGCCCAACTTTACGATCGCTTCACTGCCGAGCTTACATATCGCGCCATCGCCGTTGAAAAGGAGCGCCTGCCTTCGCTGCGCGAAGGTGAGCTCTGGCAGGAGTTTGACTGGACGACAGGAGCGCCGCAGATCTCGCCGGACGGCGAAAAGTTGTTGACCGTCGTTTCCGATCGCGATGAACCGCAGGTGTTGACCATTTTTTCCACATCGCCAGATCCGAAAGCGGAAGAAAGCTTCAAAAAGCGGATTGCGGCGATGATCGAGAAAGATCCTGCCGACGTCGCTCCCGTAGACAAGCCGCTGCCGCACAAAACGCTCGATGAGCTGAATAGTCTCGACTTCGCACGGTATATCAGCCCCCGCTGGCTGGGCTCGGACGAAGTGATCTACGAACAATCGCTTCCCGATCACGCCGGCGTTCTGCATCCTGATCTGTTTCGTTGGAATCCGGAGCTGCAGACATCTGATCGCCTCAGCTGGGGAGCGGATCTCCGCGAAGCGGACCCTTTCCCGGACGGATCCGCGGTAGTTGCCGTACGGCAACGCTACGGCAAGTCTCAGCTCGTCCTCTACGATCTCCAGAAAAATATCGCGCAACCTCTGACCGAGGCCGGCGTTTCGGAAACGTATTCGTGGCCCCGCGTCAGTGCGGATGGCGGGCGAATTGTTTACGTGGTTCACCGCGACCGTCGCTGGAATCTGGCGGTGATGGATCTGGCTACGCGCCGCAGTGACCTGCTGGAATCCAGTGACGGGCTTCTCATCGCCCAGCCGGCGTGGAGCAGCGATGGCCGGGCGGTTTATGCGGCAGTGGGGCGCGACGGATTCATCGACATCGAACGGTTTCCGTTGAGCGGAGGCCCGTCCGTGGCCATCACACGCACGCAGGGAGCCGCTCTGGCACCGGCTCCCTCACCGGACGGGGCCTGGGTCTATTTCCTTTCGATGACCGCGGACGGGTTCGACATTCGTCGCATTGCCGTAGATGCGCAAATGGAGCCGCTGCCCGAGCTCCACTATCCAGCGGATCTGCTGCCTCTCGCCGGGACTCCGCCCGCGGTCTCGCGACGTTTTGCAGTTCAGCCCGCGGGGCCCACCAGGCCCTACGGGATCGGACCACAGGAGGTATCGCTGCTGGAGAGCGGGAACGCCGCACCCGGAGCTCGGAACTTCGAGGTGGGCGTCCGGATCGGCGACGTTGTAGGGCGTCTGGACACTCTTGTTGTCGGCTCCTTCTTCGGAAACCGCGGACCTCGCGGCGGTGCACTGGCTACGGTGTGGCGCGGGTGGCCGGTGGTGGTCGGGTTTCACGTTTTCTCCGCAAATGAGGGCCTCTCACGGGCTATCGAGCAGGGAGGAGTGGCAACGTCCGAACGAGGGATCCAGTTGAAGGCGGATTGGACCCGCCAGTGGCGAGACAGCTCATTGGAAATTACGACAGGCCTTCTTGGCGAACGCCTCAAAGGGTCCGCGACGGACCGCCGGTTCGGCGAGCACTTCGTCTATGCCTCGTCGGATTTCGACGGTGTCATTCCACGAGGAACCTGGCGCGTTCCCTACGGGGTTCACACGGAAGGCGCCTTCGGATCGACGGAGGGCGATTCGTGGACGCGCGAATCAATCTCGCTGGAAGGCGGGGTGCTCGTTGATCGAAACGGACTCGAACTCTCCTACAGCCGGGGGACCAGTAACGGCCTTGCGAATCCGGCGGACCGTTTCCTGGTGGGGGGACTGCCCAGCACGATCGTTCCGGAGTCGGCCTGGATGAATCGAATTTTCATTCCCGCGCTGGAGCCGGGAGTGCTGTCTGGCACAGAGTTCGAGGATCAGAAAGTGACGTTCAGTACTTCCGCTCTGCCTCTCACGCCGTTCTACGAACGCGTTCGCGCCTGGGACGGGCAGGCGGCATCAGGAGAATGGCTCGCCCTGGCGGGACTGGAGCTGAATCTCTCCGTCGAGAACATGCCGGTGCTGCAGTTTCCTGGAATCGGGATCCGGCTGGGTGCTGCCAGAATTCTGGACGCGCCTCTGCGCAACCGTACGCGATGGTGGGTGGGACTCACGTATCGTCCTTGACAGGGCGTAGAAGGGCCGGATCACTCCGACCCTCCATCGTTGCTTGCGGCGTTACTTTTCGTCCTTGTAGATGGCGATGTGTGGGATCCCATCGGGACCCATATAGCCTCGGTACATGCCTTCTGTGTTGAACGAAAAGGCGTGATTGCCTTTCGCGTCCATGACGATCACACCGCCGTCGCCCTCGGGAAAGGGAAGCTTCTTGTGGATGACTTCGTCGGCCGCCTGCTGCACCGTCATGCCGCGGTATTCGACCAGGGCGGCGATGTCGTGAGCGACTGTCCAGCGGATGAAGTATTCGCCGGTGCCGGTTGCCGACACGCCGGCGGACCTGTTGTTTGCGTAGGTTCCGGCTCCGATGACCGGCGAATCACCGATGCGCCCGTAGCGCTTGTTCGTCAGGCCGCCCGTGGATGTGCCTGCGGCCAGGTTTCCGTCCTTGTCCAGTGCCACACATCCCACGGTACCGAAGTGATCCACATGCTCCGGTTCCACACGGCTCGTTTTGTTCTTCGCCGCGTTTTCCGCCATGAGCTCTTCCTGCAGTTCCTTCCAGCGTCGTTCCGTCCAGAAGTACGACGGATCGACGATGTCCAGACCCTGTTCGGTGGCAAAGAGCTCGGCACCCTTTCCAGCCATCATCACGTGCTTCGACTTTTCCATGACCGCTCGGGCGGCCGAAATCGGATTCTTGACAATGGAGACTCCTGCTACCGCGCCCGCGGCCAGAGTCTTGCCGTTCATGATCGAGGCGTCGAGCTCGTTCCGGCCCTCGTGCGTGAAGACCGCGCCTTTACCGGCATTGAACATCGGTGAATCTTCCATGAGGCGGATGGTGGCCTCTACGGCATCGAGACTCGAACCGCCTTTTTGCAGGACGCCGTAACCGGTGCGGATAGCCTGCTCGAGAATCTTTCGGTAGGCCGCATCCTGCTCCGGCGTCACGTTCTTCTTCAGGATCGTTCCCGCTCCGCCGTGAATGACCAGCGCGATGGGAGATGACGGCTTAGTCTGGGCAGCCGCCATGACGGTTACCAGGAACGACAGGAAGACAGAAGTGAAGAACATTCGTTTTCTCAAAGCTGGTCTCCTTTTCGGTGAGCGGCATGGTTCAGCGATTCGGCGCGGTGCGGAGAACGCTGCGTTTCAGTCGAAGTTGCTCGTCGGCGGGAGCGCTCCGCTGATAATTGATGGCCGCCGCTTCCCACGATCCGTACATCGGGTTCGGGATGACGATCCAGCTCGTGCCCCATCGATCGCTGTAGCGGTCCACGATGCCCGTGCGCTGGGCAACCGTGGAATGATCGTCCGTGAAGAAATCACCGAGGTTGTCGCCGACCAGAAGGAGGACCCTGTAGTGGGCGGCCACTTCCTGGCGGCGAGGGGTTTTGTCGTCACTCTTCCACTCCGGCCGTTCTCCTCGAAGCAACACGACGTCGGTACTGGTATCAACAGGAAAACCCTCGCTGAGGAGATTTCTCCGTGTCGATTCCTCTGTGGAGAAATCGCGGTTGGAAATGTAAAAAACGGTGACACCTCGCGCCGCCGCATATCTGGCGAACTCCACCGCCCCCGGCACGGCAGCCGCCCGGGCCTCGCCCACCCACTCGTTCCAGCCCGCCGAACTATACGAGGCGCCACTCTCGATCAGGCGGGCTTCGAAGGGAGAGTTGTCCAGAACGGTGTCATCGATATCGACGATGACCGCAGGAGGAAGGCTGGCGTAGTTCCCTGTCTGCTCGACCGCCGCTGTGTCCTGGGGGCGGCCCAGCTCTATGTCCAGCGCGTGCTGGGCGGCGGTAAATGCCTGGAGCGCTCCGGCGCGGTATTCGGCCGAGGTCTGAACCCAGACCACGCTGTTCAGGTTTTCGTGGGGCACTGTCCTTGCCATCGGAGGGGAGACCGGCGTGACATCCATGGGCGTGACAGGGGGCGCCGAGTGGCAGGACGCAATCAAAGCCACTGCCAGGAACCGGGGCAGGACTGGGAAGATCGATGGTTTCAGCATGCAGTCATTCCTATTGTGTGAATCTCTATTCCGGGCGGATGAGGTCAACCTTTCCCGCTTCGAACCGTAAGACTATAGCGGTTCGGCTGCGAACCGGAAGGAGCGATTCCTATGAAGACCTTTACCACGCTTGTTCTCCTCATTGCCGGGGCCTCCGGAACTGCCCTGGCGAACGATTGCGCTTTCAGGGCCAATCGTGAAGGATCATTCCAGATAAGCGGTGCGCGCTCCATCGATGTTCTCGCCCACGCCGGTGATCTGAGCATTGTGGGCCGCCCGGGGTTGACGCAGGCTCGCGCCTCCGGCGTCGCCTGTGCGTCCCGGAAAGAACTTCTCGATTCGATCCGAATCGTCGGTACCCGTTCAGGAGACAGTCTGGATATCGAAACTGAGATGCCCCAGGACCTCGGTGGTCTGGCCTCTCTTTTCGGGTTCGGCGACTACGCGCGGCTCGATCTGACTCTGGAAGTTCCCGACGCTGTCCCGCTCATTGTCCGGGATGGAAGTGGAGACACGATCATCGAGAACGTTGCCGGGTTGACGCTCGAAGATGGTTCCGGGGAGATCCGGATTTCCGGCGTGCACGGGAATGTCCGGGTTCGGGACGGATCCGGGGACATGGAAATTCGTCGCACCGCGGGAAATGTCGAGATCAGCGACGGGTCCGGAGACATTACGGTGCAGGGCGTGGGTGGAGATGTTGTCATCGATTCTGACGGATCGGGCGATATCGATATCGCGGACGTAACGAGGAACGTTCTGGTCAAAAATGACGGTTCGGGTTCGATTTCAGTTGCCTGGGTGAAGGGCACATTCACGGTCGACGACGACGGATCAGGCGGAATCCACTATCGCGACGTCGCCGGGAAGGTCACTCTCCCGCCGGATCGTTGATCGTCGGATCTGCGGAAGAGTTCGCGGGGCTCGCTCCGGATACAACTCCCGGCGTGAGCCTGTGCGGACGCCTGTCGTACCAGAACCCGACCCAGTGCCCGGGATAGTTGATGAAGAGCAGAAAACTCGATAGAAGCCGGTTTCCCACCCTCACGGAACTCGTCGGCCCGTAAGCAACGTCTACATTGCTGAAAGTATGGCCGGCAAGCGTAATGTTTACGCGCGCCCGCCCGGGAAGGCCGGAAGGATTCAGATTCAGCGGCAGGAGCAGGGTGTCGGGAAGTGCCGTGTCGATGACCGCCTGGTAGACCTCGTCACCAACCTGAACGGGGACGGTGGGGACACCGGAAAACTCGTATCGTGTCAGGTCGGAGCGGTCTGTGTCCCCGGTGAGCAGGGTGATCAGACGGTTGCGATAGTCCACGGCAATCGTCCACCGTCTCCAGACATCGAAACCGACAAAGCCGTCGGCAAGGTTTTCAAGATCGAACCTGGCCGGGTTCACCGTGGTCCGGAAATGGTTTCCCAGACGGAGGGTAGGACTTCCCGTACCGATATCGCGGAAGTGGTCGTCGACGAGGGAACGCGGCAGGGCCGTGGCGATCAGAAACCGTCCCGGGGTTCCTGCGATCGATGCCTTGGAAAGTACCAGTTCGTTGCGGTCGAAATCGAAGGCAAGGTTCCTTTCCTTGGTGACCTTGCTGCCGCGTGAGGCGCATTGCGTGATCGAACACGCCAGGAGTGCGCAGATGAGCGCACTGGCGATGTTCAGGAACGATCTCATCGGCACGCCCTCCACGGATGCGGTAACCCGAAGGAGATTTGCGAAAATCCAACGGCAGGAATCACCACCTCGCCAGGGGGCGGCGCGCGCTGGAATCGTCTTCGGAACCGACCCGGATGAGTCCGACTCGAAATCCGAGAGATTCGTGCAGAGCGTGGCGCCTTTGAACGACCGGCCCCCGACGCAGGTGCCGGAGTGGGAATGTACAATGGTCGCTCATGCCGTGTTCTGGCCGGGCAACGGCGATCGCCCTGACCCTTCTTTCTCTTCTCGGCGTTGGGCGATGCGCTTCCACCCCGAGCCCACCCCAACCATTGTCCCACGGCGCCGTGGCCGAAACTATCGCGACGACGTCAGTCATTCGAGCCATAGCCTTCGACCAATCCGGCGCACTCTGGGCTATCAGAAGCGTCGATGGGCGTTGCTCGCTCGGTGTACTGGACCCGGAGCACCGGCAGACATCCGGTGATGAGCTTCTTCCGTTCTGTCCCTCGAGCCTTCAGGCGCTCCCGGGCGAGGTCTTCGGCACCGACGGAAACTGGTCGTTTACGGTCTCGATCCCGGCATCAGCTCCGTTGCGATTCGGAACTCTCGCGGCGTGGTTTTCGTCCGACAACTATGTCAGCGGCCGGAACGAGGGCAGCGTATGGTTTCGAGCTGGAACGAGAGTGAGCCTGCCGGCCGATCTCGGACAGATGCGTTTCCTCCCGGGAGGGGATGCCATCGTTGGCGTTCAGCATAGCGCTGCAGGCGAGCGTCTGGTGCGAATCGATCCCGGCGCGGCCCAGCCCACTGACCTCTCGGATTTGTTTCCGTCGATCGATTCATTCGATCTCTCTCCCGATGGCAGGGAGCTCGTTTTTTCCGCGTTGCGATCGTCCGGTTTCGACGCTGCGATCGGGTCGACGGCATCGCTGATCAACCACTGGATCAACCCCGATCCGGCGGACGAAATCTGTGTCCGATGGGCCCCACGAGGGCACAAAGTCAGTATGGTTGTGCGCAAGGTCGGCGCCAGTTTCATCAGAACCGTTCATGTCCCCACGTCCGCCGAGCTCCCCGTAGCCTTCCCGGGGGAGGAAGTCGAAGCCCAGGCCTGGGAGCCGAGCGGAGAGAGAATCGCGGTGGTCAGCAGTTCTCCGATTTCCTCGAGTCGCCTCTCCATCGTTCGTTATGGTGGAGAGGAAATGACGAGGGTTCTCGAGCCGGAGCGGCGCCTGGCCACTGAAACGGACGTTCTGCCTGGTCAGGATGCCGCCGTCCTTCTTCCTCCTGCAAAGGTCAGGTATGGAGAAAAGTATCCGGTGGTGATCTGGACGGGAGTGGCAAGACCCTATCGCTGGAGCGATCCGCGCGCGGCACTCTTTGCCTCCACCGAATCGGGCCTTGTCGTTACGACTCTGAGCCCGGCTGCGATCCAACCGGAGTTCTGGTCCGCCATCACCGGGCTTTCCTGGGCGGACGTATCACGGATATTCATCGTCTCTTATGGACCATTCCCGCCGGGGCGCCTCGGCGGAATTCCAGCGGGGGCAACGATTATCACCGCGATGGACCCCGGAGCCGCCCTCTCCGGGATCAGAATCGAGAGGCTGGATGTTTCCGATCCCGAGAGCTTCGACGCCATGGCGGCCAGACTTGTGATCGAGAAAATTACCAGGCAGAAAGCGATGCCGTGATGGATCTCCGGCCGCTCTGCACAACCGCCCCGAGAGTCTCGGAGCAGGATCGTCGACGGGATCTTCAGTCAGCGAATATCATGATGGAGCGAGCCGTGGTGTCTCGGAGCGGACCGAACTTGATCCGGGAGTGAGAGGCCGTACGGCAGCTGTACGAACGAGGGGATAAGGATTGGGAGAAGCATGAGTGCACCAGGCCAGCGCAGTTCGCAGTCGATCTTTCGTGAGTATTACGAATCGCTGATCATCGTGGCGATTTTCGTCACCTTCGCCAGAATCTTCGTATTCCAGACGTTCAAGATTCCCACGCCGTCGATGGTGGACAATCTTCTCGTGGGCGATCACATCATCGTCAACAAGTTCATCGATGGCGCCGCGGCCGAGCCCTGGATGGCTCGGCTTCTTCCGTTCCGTCCCATTCAGCGGGAGGACATTGCCGTGTTCCGCTTTCCGCTCGACCGGGACACCGACTACGTCAAACGGGTCATCGGACTTCCGGGCGACACCATCGTCATTCGGGACAAGCAGGTCTACGTGAACGGCCGGAAGCTGGCGCAGCGCTACGCCCTCTTTCAGGATCCGCAGGTCTATCCCTCTCTGGAGGGACTACCGGAGCAGTTCCGTTCCCGCGATCAGTTCGGCCCGTTCATCGTGCCGCAGGGCCAGTATTTCATGATGGGAGACAACCGCGACGCATCCTACGACTCGCGGTTCTGGGGGACGGTGCCTCGGGAGCTGATCAAGGGCAAACCGCTGCTTGTATACTGGTCGTTCCGAGGACAGCCGGCGCTGCCGGGAAGTCCTCCGAGCGCGCGAATCATGGAACTGGCAGGCGTTGTGTTCCATTTCTTCTCAAATACACGCTGGGATCGGACGTTCTTCATCGTGGGCAGCCGGTATCACTACCACCCCGAGCCCGACGACGGATCTGGTCGGCATTATGAGCAATGAGGCCCACGAGGCACTCTCAGGGTCGACGGTCGAGCTGACGTCGCATTACACTCCGGAAGGGCAGGTCCTCGATCGGTCCGGGCACAATATTTCCCGTCGCAGCATCCCCGAGAATGTCCTGAAGGTTCTCTACCGGCTGCATCGAAGCGGCTATAGGGCCTACCTGTGCGGTGGCAGCGTTCGCGACCTGCTCATGGAGCGCGAGCCCAAGGACTTCGATATCGTCACCGATGCCCATCCCGCCGATGTGCGCCGGCTTTTTCGGAACAGCCGGATTATCGGGCGAAGGTTTCGGCTCGTGCACATCATCTTTCAGGACATGCTCGTCGAAGTGTCGACGTTCCGGCGCGAACCCGAAAGCCGGGGGGAGAACGCGGAGCTGCTCGTCACCGACGACAATACCTTCGGCTCGCCGGTTCAGGACGCAAAGCGCCGCGACTTCACCATGAACGGGCTCTTTTACAGCATCGCGGACTTCTCGGTCATCGATTACGTTGGCGGTCTCACCGACGTCGAGAACCGGCTGGTGCGGGTCATCGGCGATCCTGATGTCCGCCTGCGTGAAGATCCGGTGCGCATGATGCGAGCCATCGAGTTTGCTGCTCGGCTGCGCTTCGAGATCGAGCCAAAGACTTACGAAGCGATCGTTCGCCACCGCAACGAGATCCTGAAGGCTTCTCCGCCGCGCGTGTCCGAAGAGTTGCTGGAGTTGTTGCGCCGGGGCTGGTCGCACGATTCCATCAGGCGACTGCTGGACAGTGGCCTGCTGGAGCCGCTGCTTCCGGAGCTGTGCCGCTCGCTGCAGAAAAAGAAGCTCGACTATTTCTGGAAGATGCTCCAGGTGCTCGATCGCACCGTTCAGTCGGACCGGCGTGTCTCCGACGCCGTACTGCTCTCTGTGCTGCTTCTGCCCTTCGTCATCGAGGAACTGGAGGCCGAGGAGACGCTGCGCGGCAGCCGTCTCCGGCTCGCGGACGTCCTCATCTTCATCCGCGATCTGATCCAGCCCGTTTTTCAGAGGATGGCTCTGGCCGCAGGCGTGCGCCATCAGGTCGAGCAGGCTCTGGAAAGCCTCTGGCGCCTTCTGGAGCCACCCACGGACCGGCGCAGCCAGTGGCGATTCGTCCTTCGCGATCCTTTCAGCGACGCCCTGGCCCTGCTGGAGCTGTTTGCGCTGTCATCAGGCCGCTATGTGGACAGCTTCAAGGAATGGCGGCTGTTCGCTCAGCGCGTCCGCAAAGGCGAGGGCGCCGATCAGCCTGACGCTCCGGCAGCCGGTAAACGGCGGCGCCGGAGAAAACGCTCATGAGGTCGAGTGACGGTGTGAAGAAAGAGGTCGTCTACCTGGACCACCACTCTACGACGCCCTGTCATCCTCGCGTCGTGGCACGAATGCTTCCCTACTTCTCCGAGATCTTTGGAAACCCGGCGGCCATCACCCACGTCGTTGGCCGGCGAGCGGGGTCAGCGCTGGAAGAGGCTCGCGTTTCCATTGCAGACTTTCTCGGCGTCCGCCCCGGCGAAGTCTACTTCACGGCAGGAGCAACGGAGGCCAACAACATCGTTGTCAGCTCGTTCGGGAAGCCGGGCGCCCATCTCATTACCACGGCCATCGAGCACAAGTCCGTCCTGGCCCCCTTTCGCGAAATGGAAAGCAGGGGCACCAAGGTCACCGTTCTTCAACCAGACAGTGAGGGGTTCGTTTCCGCCGATCAGTTGCGCGGGGCCATCCGTCCGGAAACCGCCCTCATCTCAGTAATCGCTGCCAGTGGTGATATCGGAACGATTCAGCCCCTCGACGAACTTGCCGCCGTAGCGCACGAGCATCGGATAGCGTTTCACAGCGACGCCACGCAGGCCATCGGCAAAATTCCCATGGGTCCGGAGCTGCACGGTTGCGACCTGCTGGGCTTCTCCGCCCACAAGTTTTATGGGCCGAAGGGAATCGGCTGTCTCGTTGTGAAGCGTGGAACACGCATCGCGCCGCTCATCCGTGGCGGAGGTCAGGAAAAGAATCTTCGCTCGGGCACGGTGAACGTGCCTGGAGTGATCGGCATGGCCGAGGCGCTCGAAGTCCGGCGCGAAGTCATGACCGGTGAGTTCGATCGCCTCACGAAGCTGAGGAACCGTTTCTGGGACGCGCTGATAACGGAGATCGAGGGTGCTGTGATCAACGGGCCTCGAGCGAGTCGTCTCCCGGGAAATCTGAACGTCAGTTTCGGCGCCCTTGATGCAGAGGCGCTCATCTACTCCCTTCGCAATTTCGCGCTTTCAACCGGGTCAGCATGCAGTTCCGGTGAGCGTGAACCGTCGTCCGTGTTGAAGGCAATCGGTTGCGACGACGTCCGGGCAATGAGCTCGATCCGCTTCGGGCTCGGTGACTCGACCACCGTCGAGAATATCGACCTGCTCGTGTCGGATATCAAGAGGGCAGTGGCAGCAGCACGCGAATTGACTGCGCCGGGACCGCGATGATCGCCACCGATCGAATTCTCACCGTCGACCCCTCGGCGAGTCCGTTGCTCTCCACCGCATTCGATGATCAGAAATACACGATCACAGCGGCGGCAGCGGGTGACGAGGCCATGGCCCGTCTGCTCGAGGAGCCGCACCAACTCGTGATCTTCACCTACGACCTTGGGGATATGACCGGAGCAGAATTCTGCCGCGCTGTGCGTGCGCACGAAGGAACTCGTGCCACGTCGCTGCTTTTCGTAGCCGACCACGGACGCGAAGATCAGATCGATCTGTGCCTGGCGGCGGGGTGCAACGATGTGGTTTTCAGACCGTTGCAGAGGAATGAGGTCCGTGCCAGGATCCTCGCTCTGACGTCCATTCCACGGAGGCAGGATCTTCGCACGGTGACCAAAGTGGAGTTGGCATCGCCCGATGGGAAGTACTTCGTCATCGGGCACAGTCTGAATATATCTGCCACGGGGATGCTTCTGGAGATCGAGTATCTGCTGCCGCCCGAGGCCACAATTGGTGTCAGCTTCTACCTGCCCGGAGATCCTTCGTCAATCGAAACCGGAGCAGTCGTAAATCGCGCTGATTTTGAAGGCTCGATTCCGCGCTATGGGCTGCATTTCAACGGACTCGGCGAGCAGTCGGCACGCCGCATCGATGCCTACGTCCGTCAGATGCAGGAACGTGAGGGTATGTGAGCGACAAGCAGCGCGACGGCGGGGCAAATTTGATCTCCATGGGCATTGCCGCCACGAAAGCACGAAAGTACAAGGAGGCCTTTGCCCTTTTCGAGCAGGCTTTTGCCTCCGCGGACGAGACTGAGGGTTCCGGGCAGAAGGCTTCATACGTCGAGGCGTTGTCGTATTACGGGCTGGCCACGGCCATGACTCAGGGAAAATTCAAGAAGTCCGCGGAGCTCTGCCGGAAGGCCATTGACCTCCAGTTTTACAACGGCGAGCACTTCGCCAATCTGGTGCGTGTCTATCTCGAGTCGGGCTCTCGCAAACGAGCCGTGGAGGCGCTACAGGAGGGTTTCCGAAGTCTGCCCGGTGACGGCACGCTCCTGGCTTTGCAGCGGGAAATCGGTATGCGCTCCAGACCTGTCGTTCCTTTTCTTTCCCGCGAGAATCCCATCAACGTCTCACTCGGGAAGGCCCGGCACGACCGCAGGGAATCAAAAGAAAAGGTCCGGCGCGGTCCGGGCAGGAAGTGATTGATTCTCGATTCAGCAGCGGTATATGCGCGCCAGCTCGTCGGGACTTCTTCCGGCATGGTAGAGCGTGATGACGTACCAGTTCAACGCTGCGGTGCGTAGGACTCCCTTCCGAAGAAAGCGGCGTCCGGATGTCTCGATGAAGTCGTTGATGAGGGCCACTCGTCCCGCCCCTTTCATGCGCAGCGCCATCTCATAATCCTCCATGATCGGGAAAGGGCGGTAACCGCCAATGCTGATGAACCTCTCTCGGGAGATGAATTGCCCCTGGTCCCCCCACGGACAGCGGCTGAATCGGGTGCGCAGATTGATCATGGCCGCCGCCATCCGCAGCGCCATCCGCGTTTCCTGGAAGGCGATCCGGAATCCTCCGAAGACGTAGCCTTCGTTCAGAGCATCCAGTGCCATGGACGCTGCGTTTCGGGGCAGGCAGGAATCACCGTGCAGAAAGATCAGTGCGTCCGACGTTGCTTCAGCAGCGGCACGATTGAGTTGTTCGCCGCGTATCCCTGATCCGGAGATGACCTTCGCTCCCGCACTTCTGGCAACAGCGACCGTGCCGTCGATGCTGCCTCCGTCGCTGACGATGATCTCCGCCGCGCCCGCAGAGATCGCCGAGGCGATGGCCGCGGCGATGGAGTGCTCCTCGTTGCGGGTGGGTATGATTGCCGCCAGACTGCGAAGCATGCGCGCGGATGTTACCATCGCGCCCGTGGACGCCTACGTTCTTGCCGGCGGAGATTCCAGGCGCATGGGCTCTCCCAAAACAGAGCTACTCTTCGGAGGCAAAACGTTCCTGGAGCGGGTCGTGAGCGTTGCCTCGCAGTCGTTCAAATCGGTCTTCGTGGTTGTTCGTTCCGGACAGGCAATCGACCTTCCGGCCAACTGTAAGCGTCTCGAAGAGCCGCCGCACCCGGAGCGCTCGCCAATGTTCGGGATTCTGACCGCACTGCGCCACTCGCAGGACGCTGCCGTCTGGATCCTCGCTGCCGATTACCCGCTGCTGACTTCGCAACTGCTCGATTTTCTGCGCGCGCAGTTCCTCACGAGCGATTCCGACCTTCTGGTGCCGGTCACGGATGGAAAAACGCACATGCTCTGCGCCGGATACTCGAGGAGCCTCCTCGAACCGATCGATGTCCGCATCAGCAGGGGAGAGTTCCGGCTCCGCGAACTGGTTCCGGCTCACCGCACGCGGATCGTCAGCGAGGAAGAGATCGCCAGGCAGTCGCCGCTCCATGCACTCTGGAACATCAACTCAGCGCAGGACTACGCACGGATCGGAGGTCTTCTTGACACGCGAAACCAGCTTGACGCATCTCAGCCCTGACGGAACGGTCTCCATGGTCGACGTCGGGGAAAAGTCTTCCACTCGCCGGGAGGCCGTGGCCTCGGCGCGCGTGCGCCTGAGCGGCGGGACTCTCGATCTCCTGGTCAGAAAAGCACTGCCCAAAGGAGACGTCCTCACCACTGCGAAGGTTGCCGGGATCCTCGCAGCGAAACAGACCTCATCGCTCATTCCGCTGACCCATCCTCTGGCGCTGTCGTTCGTGGATATCGCCTTCGAAATCGAAGAGGAACGCTCATCCATTGCGATCACCGCCACGGTGCGTAGCGAAGGAAAAACAGGCGTGGAAATCGAGGCCATGACCGCATGCTCCATTGCCGCCCTTACGATCTACGATATGTGCAAGAGCGCGGACCATGGAATCGTCATCGAGACGATCCAGCTGGAGAGAAAGTCGGGCGGGAAAAGCGGCACGTTCATTCGGAAGAAGTAGAGGGTACTCGCCGATCCCAACGCAGATGTTCGTAGGGCCGCATGGCATGCGGCCGGTATTCTTCGAGAATGGTGCGTTCAGTCCACGATTCGGACAGCAGTGAAGGGCACACCCACCCGCCGTACACCGTGCGGACCCCGGGTTACCGTGCGACGCCTCCGCGTCGTGTCCTCTGGCTGGCGCCTGGTGGAAAAAGAAGACGATCCGAACCATTTCTGCAGGAACTCGAGCCCGCATCAACGTGCAGGCCAGCCGTGCGGCGCCACGAGTGTTCCCTTTGACTTCTGCGCCTCGGTCTGGTTACCTGCAGGACGATGCGCTCAACGGCCTGTCGTTGTGGCCCAGGCAGGCGTGGCCGGCGCTCGTGTCACGGGTTCCTTTGCTCGGGTCGCCTCTTTCTCCTGCTGCTCCAGCTGATGGCGGATCGAAGCCAGAATGCGTTGATCTGTGGCCACCGCCAGCGCGATCAATTGTTCTCGTTCGGTGAACCCTCGAAAGACGATCACGAAGCGGTCCAGCCGGAATGCGGCAGTGCGGCCGAAGAAGCGGTCCTCGCCCGTGAAGTTGTCTTCGCCGAGGTTGGTAATCTGGTCGAGAAGGCGGCCATTCATCGTGAAAAAACGGCGGTATTCGTTCAGAATTTTCTCAGCGGCCGTGCGGCTTGGCGCAGGAAGAATCATTGCGTCCACCGTCTGCCCGCCAACGGTGTAGGACGTCGTGAAGGCATTGCGGAAATACGGCTGTCCCAGAGCAGGGTCGGCACTGTAACCGTCGGTGCCTGAAAGCTTGTTCTGTTCGGGAAAGAACTCGAAGACTGCCGGCTTCCCCGGTGCGGGAGGCATGCCCTTGGCCACGGCCTCGGCGAGTACCTGGAGATTGGCCACGCCTTCCGCGCCCCCTGCCCCCATGACCCGGATATAGAACGGCCCGCGCCAGATGTGGACCGAGTGCGCCAGGGCGAATGACTCATTGGGAATGTTCAGCGCTTTTGCATTCTCGGTGCGCCTCGTCGAATACGCTCCGAAGGCCTCGACGAAGTCCGGGAAGCGAAAAATCTCAACAGTAGCGAATCCGGGTCCGCTCGTGCGCATGTACTGGCCGGCGGTCATATCCAGAACTTCGTACTGTGTGAAGTGCCTGCTGTCTGCTCCCAGCCGTGATTGAAAGGCCGCGGAGGGAAGCACGAGCGGATCGTCCTGCAGTCTCCAGCCCGGCGCCTCTTCCTGCCGGGGGAGAAACTGCATGCTTGGCGAATCGAGATTTCTGTAGGCCGTCGATTCGGCGGCGACCGAGGGGATGCCCTGATCCGGCCGGCGCGAGGCGTTGCATCCGACGAGGCTTGTGGCCAGAGTCAGAACGACGGCAACCCTGGAAGCAATCACGTGTCGAGCGATCGCAGAAACTCGATCGTGGTCCGGATTCCCACGCCGGTTGCTCCCTTCGGATCCCGTGGCGTCTCGCCCTCGGTCCAGGCCGTTCCGGCGATGTCCATGTGTGCCCACGAGGGGCAATCCACAAACTCCTTCAGAAAGAGAGCGGCCGTGACCGCTCCACCCCACCGGCCGCCGGAGTTCTTCATGTCCGCCCATTCGCTGCGGATCAGGTCCTTGTACTCGCTCCACTCGGGAAGTCTCCAGAGGCGTTCGCCAGTCTTCTCCCCGGCTTCAATCAACTTCCGAGCCAGTTCCGAATCGTTCGAGAAAAGGCCAGAGGCCTCGGCGCCGAGAGCGACCACGCAGGCTCCGGTCAGCGTTGCGAAATCGATGAGGTGATCGGGCTTGAACCTCTTGGCGTAGTGCAGAGCGTCGGAGAGGATGACCCGCCCTTCTGCATCGGTATTGACGATCTCGATGGTCTTGCCGGACATGGTGGTGACGATGTCTCCCGGCTTATAGGCGGACCCCCCCGAGAGATTCTCGGTGGAGGCGAAGATTCCGACCAGCTTTACGGGTAACTCCAGGGTGGCTGCGGCCTGCATGATGCCGATGACTGCCGCCGCCCCGCACATGTCGAACTTCATCTCTTCCATCTTCTCGGCCGGCTTGATGGAGATTCCGCCGGAATCGAACGTGATGCCCTTTCCCACCAGGCAGACCGTCTTCCGCGCGGACCTGGGCGTGTATTCCATCACTACGAATCGTGGCTCTTCGTTCGAACCGCTGTTTACTGCCAGCAGTCCGCCCATGTTCTGTTTCTGAATTTCCTTCTTGTCGTAGACCGTACACTTCAGGCCGGCGTTCCTGGCGACTTCGGCAGCGCGGTCAGCCATACGAGTCGGGGTGACGAGATTCCCCGGTCCGTTCCCGAGATCACGGGCCACGCGCACCGCCGCAGCGATCGTCACTGCCTCTTCGAGGAGGCGATCGGCCGCTTCTCCGCTGACCGATCGTGGTGGAATGAGCACGCAACTGATGTCTTCCCGCGGTCGATCCTCGCGAACAGTGATGTAGGGCTCGTACGCGTAATCGGAGTGGATCAGAAAA
The DNA here is from genome assembly GCA_039931435.1 of Acidobacteriota bacterium. Classification (GTDB taxonomy): domain Bacteria; phylum Acidobacteriota; class Thermoanaerobaculia; order Gp7-AA8; family Gp7-AA8; genus JBDTRY01. The sequence goes on from JBDTRY010000020.1 coordinate 30,691, forward strand.
TCGGCCACTGCTCGGGTGGTCGCAGCGTCGTCGAGAAGGGGAAGCTGATAAGGAAAGAGCACTGCGATGCGGGCGTCGCGGTTTTTCTGGGCCGAGCGGGCCATTGCCCGGAGAGCCGCTTTGAGAACACGGACGTTGACCGAGGACGCTTCACCGAGACCGACAAGGGTGACTTTGCGCGGTCCGGTCTCGGTTACCAGCGTGACGCTTTCGTCCTTGCGGCCTGTGAAGCCCGACCTGGCGCGAAGACGGGAGATTTCGTCCCGGAGGGCATCCTCGATTGGAAACGGGCCATCGCCCCCCTCGGCGACCAGAACAAACAGGTTATCGATCTCGGCGAAATTCGGGTCTTTCCTGATTTCTACATGCACGACCACCTCCGGGAAATGTCCGCGGGATTGTATGACATAGCGCGGCATCCGGGTCCTGCCGCCAGGACCGATGAACGGCGTCATGCTTCTCTAACCGGCCACCATCGCTGGCGACCATCACCCTGTCCAACCTGTTCGTCATCATCCTGCGGGTGAGCAGCTCACGGCGGAGAAAACCCGTGCCCGAGGAATCAATGTCGCTGCCACGGAGTACGATATGTATCAATGGGGGCGACGAACCGCATCAGCGAGCCTGCCCTGGTCGCGGGTACGACGGGGCGGGGAACCTCACGAATTGGCGTCGCGATTCAAGCAATGAAGGCGACACCTCTCCTTCTCCTGATCATCCTCCTCGCCCTTCCCGCTCTTGCCGGGACGGAGCCCACGGGCAAGCATGCGGCGAACGATCAGTACGTGATCGTGCTGCGGGACAAGGCCGGAGCGGTGAACTGGAACGCCCTCGGGGCCAGCGTGGACTTTACCAAGGGCAACCGGCTCGTCGTGCGCATCCCGGCTCAGGCGCTGGCCGGGGTCTCTCGCAACCCCAACATCAAGTACATCCTGCGCATGGTGCCGCTGGAGGAGGCCGCGGCTGTGCATTCGAGCAGCGGCATGGCTCCCGAGGTGCCGGTAAGCGCGGCGGGGACCGTGTCTCCAATGGTGGCTTCCTCGCCGACGACCTGGAGCTCGGGGAACTACAGCTACGACGGGGCGGGGAACGTCGCCTCGATCGGGACGAAACGCCTACGGCTACGACCCGCTGGGAAGGCTGACCCGGGCCAGCTATCCCACAGCGGCCGCGGGAACGGTCACGGAGAACTACGGGTACGACGCGTTCGGGAACATGACCTCGCGCACGGGGAGCCCCTGGTCGTTCGGGACGATGCAGGTGAACGGGGCGACGAACCGCATCAGCGAGCCTGCCCTGGCCGCGGTGTACGACGGGGCGGGGAACCTGAAGAGCTGGTCGGGAGTGCTGGACCAGCAGTTTGATCCGTTGAGCATGCTGCGGGAGTTCTCCCCCTCGAGCGAGGACGATTTCTACATCTACACGGCTGGCGGGGAACGGCTGGCCACGAAGGCCAATTCTCAACAGGAGTGGACCTGGACGGTGCGGGGGCCGTCGGGCAAGGTGCTGCGTCAATACAACACGTTCGGCCCGGACGAATCGCTGTTCTTCATGTGGAGTGAGGACCTGATGTACCGGGGCGAGCAGCTTCTGGCCATGCAGCGGGTGGCGGAGGAGGGCGGGAGGATCCACTACCACCTCGATCACCTGGGAACCCCGCGGCAGTTGACGAGCGAGACCTACAAGGACGGAGTTCTACAGGCCAGCGAGGAGCTCTCGCGGAACGACTACGACCCGTTCGGAACCGAGGCCAGCTCGATCCGGCAACTGGCGGTGCGGGCCTACGGCGCGAACAGCATGCAGTACACGGGACACGAACGGGACTACCACAGCGGCGTGTACGCGGAGAACGTGGACTACTACGACTACATGCACGCCCGGTTCTACCAGCCAGGCTGGGGACGGTTCCTATCGGTCGATCGGTCCGATCCTGATCTCACGCGCCCTCAAACTTTCAACCGATATGCCTATGCTCTGAACAATCCGATCAGATACAACGACCCGACCGGAAGCGACGCGTTGGACACGATAAGGGGAGCGGCGAACGCGTTTGCAAGCGACATGCTTTTCGGCGCGGGCCGCGTCGGCAGCAGTAACGCTGATTACCGTTCGGGCCAACAGCTTGGCGACTTGGCTGCGCTCGCAGTAAATGGCGTCGAGCTGGGCGTGGGCGGCGGTGGCGAAGTCTGGGTCGGCGAATTGTCTGGGTCGGCGAATTGGGGGTCGGCGAATTGTCTGGGTCGGCGAATTGGGGGTCGGCGAATTGTCTGGGTCGGCGAATTGGGGTCAGAGCCTCGTCTCTCGCCGAAATGAACTCTTCTTTTCATCAAACCGGGCTGTCAAAGCGCGGCGAGAGGCATTTCGGCTTCGAGAAATCGCGATTGGTTCTGCCGATTGGAACGGAGACGAGGCCGCCCGGCCTCCGAGTAGCTCGATCTGAGCTGGCGGAGACGGACCTCGAGCACGCGACGCTTCGAAATCTCTAGATCGCTGTTGACGGAATGCTCGGTCTGACGCCTGGGACGATGGGATGCATCCCGGGAGGGGGCGAGCCGCGCAGCAGATCGCAGCAGCGATCCGCGGCGATGCGCAGGAGCGGTTCGCGATCGAGCTCGGCATCGCAGATGCGGATCAGATCCGAGGCCCGTCCGCTACTGCGCAAGCGCAACGCTGCGGCGATCGAGCGAAGCCGGTGCATCCCGTCGTAACATCCCAGCCAGGCTACCAGCATCCGCTCCGCTCCGCCGTGTCCGTGACGGATCGTGTCCGCGTCCACACCGAAGGTTCTGGCCACGGTCGTAACGATGGCCGGCATCGTGGGAAGGCCTGCTTCCCGCTGCGCTCGCGGATGATCATCACTGCGGGGCTTCTCCTCGATCACCGAACGCATCTTCGCGATCCAGGCCTCGCTCCCGAGGTAGAGCTGGCCGACCAGATTCTCCCAGGGCGAGCGGGGATCGTTCAGCCTCTCATCCACGTACTCCCGGTAGATCTGCTGGGCCTTGTTCAGGTCGGGGCGGATGCGCCCGAGCACACTGTCCGTTGCCAGCCAGGAGGGAGCCTCCTCATACCCGGCAAGGGCCCGATAGC